>JAKAZL010000001.1:0-152462 GCA_021815925.1 Pseudomonadota bacterium
AGACCCGCCCCTTACCCAGGTTGAAATAGTCGACCTCGGCCCCGAGCAGGTCCAACCCACGCACGCCAGCCATAATCTGATAGGCAAAATCGCTCCGATCGAAGCCGCCGAAAGAATCGGCACTGGATGCGACCAGACTGGAATCATTTGCATTGAGGCGTGCATGTCCCACGCCAGCGCCGACATAGAAATTGAGCAGATTCGTCGATGCCTGGGCGGGGATAATCGGCACTACAATCAGAAGTGCTGCCAGCACAGGAGAAAGACGGAAAGCGGGGTTGCATCTTGCCATGATGGGATCCTCCTGCAGCCACCCACGACGCAATTCAGTCCACTCGGACCACGGGACGCGCCGTGGTCCGCCGGCGACCCGTGCCACCGCTGTTATGGTGTCTTGTGGCGCGAACGGATGAATCGCGATTCAGTTGGCATGATAGTGGGCGTTTCCAGGTGGTTCAACTCAGCGTCTTCACCAAGCCCCCATCGAGCCAAGATACTGGAGGAGGCAAGGACCGCTTATGGGTGATGAGCAGAACCTCGCGCCGTTAGCCCGGACTTCCGCTCTGGGTCGTGAGCTGGCGTTGGTACAGCCGAGCCTGGAAGAGATTCAATCTTCGTTCAACGCAAGCGCAAACGAGACGGCAGCAGCCGCCTGTTTCATCTTGTGCCGAGACAATCGGGCAATGCGATCGCCAATCTGACCCTTGGGTACGGTCTGAAGGTTGTCGAAGTTCGCAGCGCAGGTGTGGGGAAGTCCGTCTTCTTCGGTCAGCACCACTTCAGTCGGGATGCTTCGAATCGTCGATGTGATCGGCGCAATGGTGACGGTGTTCAGGACCGAGATTGCAGAGTCGCGGGTGAGAACGAGCACAGGGCGCTTTTTGTCGGGCGTCCTGAACGTGTACCAGCAGACGTCGCCTCGGTTCACTGGGCGCCCCAGTCCTGTTCGTTAAACCAGACGTCGAATTCCCCAGGGGCCACCGGATGGCGGGCATAGCCCTGGGCATGACGCGCCTCTTCGTCGCGGACGCGCTGGTGGCGAATTTCGGCTTCAAGAGCGTGCCGGATGAAGGCCGAGCGCGTAGTCCTCCTCTCGCGGCTCATCTTGTCGACCAGCTTGAGAAGCTGATCATCAATCGTCATCTGAATCGTCTTCATGGCTGTGGATGCTAATGTGGAGATTAATCCACATTGTACTCCACATGAGACGTGGCTACAGCATCGAACGAACAGCCGTCCTCAGGGCTCATAATGCCGGGGTCGAGGGTTCGAGTCCCTCCCTTTCCACCAGTATTTTCAGCGACTTGTGTTTGTCCTGCGTGCCGCACAATTCGTGGCGTGAATCGAGGAAGTTACGTCAAGTCTGATATTTGGTGTAGACGCTCCAGGATAACCGGGATGCGTGCTTGACTTTGGGCATCACCGGAAAGATGACCGGGCAGTGCGTCGATAAAGTGCGCGTTCTCGAGCAAAGCTCTGAATTGCGCGCTGAGATGGCTGCGTATTTCAGGTGAAGCTGCCACAACCTCATCGATGAGTTGAGAACGCCCATCCACGACGGTTGTAATATCCTCCAGATCGTGGCTGGCGAGGAAGTCACCCTCGCCGCGATCGGCGAATGCCTCCAGTTTCGTCGCAATGAAGACAGGGGCGGAGATCAGGCGAATGACTGAGCCGCTCGGTAGCGGCCACATAGATGCTGTGCGGACTGCTTCGTCATACCAACGATTGCCGAAACCCAATACCGCCTTGTCGGTCGGCATGACATCCAGGAGTGCACCACCGGCTCGCCAGCGGCAAACGGGCGCTTCTGGACTTTGATCATGTCGCAGACCGGCAGTCTCAAGCTGGCGTTCTAGCGCATGGTACTCGCCGAGCGATACAACTTGTACGATTGCATCGACATCACGAGTTACGCGCACGGAGGGGTTTGCTGCTTCAGTCACGAGGAGCCCTGTGACACAGCCGCCGACAAATACGAATCTCGGAGACAACGGACCTAAGGCGGCGACAACCGATTCAAGCAGAGCCAGATTGGGATCATGGCTTCTCACGCAAAGCGGGCTTCCAAGAGCTTTGCAGCCATGCTCCGTTCGCGTGCGGCGCCCCCGCGCAGTGCATCGAATAGAGCAAGTGTCTCGTACAGTACGGGATCCTTGCGGGCGGCCTGAGGCACCGTTGGATATAGGGGAAAAAAGCTGATCCCCCGCTCTTCTCCGTCGGGGCTGGGCCAGACTGGCAATTCCGTACTAGAGTGGACGATTGCGGCGGACAGCGGCGGCGCAGCGTAGGCAGTCGGCATGCCGCGCGTTGGGACACCGACAGTCGCAGGAAATGCATACTTCGCGCCGTGCAGCACAAATTCCTTCAGTGCGGCTTTGGAGACCCTGAGTTGGCCATCAACCTGGTAAGCCAGTCGGGCCGCGATCGCTCGATTCACGCTTCCGTGGACTTCTGACGCGGACATTGACAGCTCTGCCGCCAGTTCGGCGAAGCTACGTCGCTGATCGCCCAGGAGCAGCAGCTTCAGTAGGACGACGAGATCCTGGGGCTTGAGGACAACCTGTGAATTAATCGGGCGTCTCATGGATATTCGGTATTCGCGATTCGCGAATGTCGAATATAGCCGCATTCTGGATCCTGTTCAACCCAGGATCACCGAGATGTCGCTCAGCGGTCTTGCGGGAGATTTGCGGGAGTCAGCCGTGCTCGGTTGTGCTCTGTCGTGATAATCGCAACGGGCGTCACTGGGCAAGTCGTTGAAACTAAGGCTTATTTTGACCGCAATCTCGAGCTCATAATGCCGGGGTCGAGGGTTCGAGTCCCTCCCTTTCCACCAACATTTTCAGGGTTCGCTTCGGCGTCAATTGCTGATTGCGAGCGAGTAGCTGGTGCTTCGGCCGCCGGCGGGATCTTTGCGCAGCGCACCTCGCTCAACGAGATCCAGGATGTCGCGGTAAGCAGTGTCCTGTGAGCTCTTGGTCAGCTTGGCCCATTTCGAAGTGGTGAGCTTTCCCTCGAAGCCGTCAAGAAGCTGATTTAGCACCTTCACTTGCCGTGCGTTCAGCGGTTGCTGTGCGAAGCGTTCCCAGAAATGCGCCTTCTGTAAGACGGCGCGCAGCGTGTCTTGCGAGTTCTCGATCGCACGCCTCAGGCAGGAGAGAAACCATTCCTGCCACAGCGTAACGTCGAGCGTGCCTTTCTGCGTACGTTCGAGCATCGTGAAATAGTCGGCACGCTCGCGGCGGATCTGCCCTGACAGGCTGTAGAAACGCTGGCTGCTGCGTTCGGAACGGGCGAGCGCCATATCGGCAATCGCGCGCGCGATGCGACCGTTGCCGTCATCAAATGGATGGACGGTGACGAACCACAGATGCGCGAGCCCCGCAACAAACAGCGGGTCGGCATCGCCAGGAGATTCGAACCATCGCAGGAAGCGATTCATTTCTTCCGGGACCCGCGGAGCGGGCGGCGCTTCGTAATGCACTTTCTGCCGCCCGATCGGGCCCGAAACGACCTGCATCGGCCCGCTGCTGTCATCGCGCCACCTGCCGACCGAAAGTTTTTGCATCCCGCTGCGGCTGGTTGGGAAGAGCGCGGCGTGCCAATCGAACAATCGGTCCGCCGTCAGGGGTTGCGCGTAATGAGTCGTTGCGTCGAGCATCATTTCGACCACACCCTCAACATCGCGATCGACCGGCGCAAGCCCGCCGATGTCCATGCCGAGCCGCCGTGCGATCGAGGATCTGACTTGATCAGCATCGAGTTTCTCGCCTTCGATCTCACTCGAGCGGACCACGTCCTCGGTCAGGGTGCTCAGCTGCGCCTCGCGGCGAAGATCGAATCCGAGGCTCTGCATCCTGCCGAGCAGACGGCCTTGTTCGCGCGATACCTGTGCAAGCGAGGTGGCAAGGCGTCCACGGTCCCAGGTAAGGTCAGGCCAATTCTTGAGTTTCCAGATATACATTGAATATCCGCGCATTCTGCGGAGATTATGCGGCCTGTTCTCCGCAGCGGCAAGTACCAACTCCGCATGCAATGCGGAGAATAGATCGTAATCTCCGCACTTGGCCGCAGGAGTTTGCGGGAATCGGTGGTGCTCAGTTGTGCTTCGTCGTGCCAATCGCAACGACGCGACCCTTGGCAAGCTATTGAATTTAAAGCCTTTCTGAAGCGGAGCGCCAGGCTCATCATGCCGGGGTCGAGGGTTCGAGTCCCTCCCCGTCCACCACGATCAGCGATGTGGATGCCCCGTCTTTCGGGCGCTCCGGCTCTGTGCCGGCTTCTGCGTTCTGGGCCTCTACCAACCGGACTCGGTCGACGCACCGCCTCAGGCGTGCCGGGTGCGCTTATCGCTGCACCCTCGAGAATCGCGCCCAACCCTCTAAGCTCCTGTAGAACTCGTACCCTCGAGCACGGTCAGGACCGGACAAAGCCGGCGCCTCAGGCGAACTTGTTCACGCGATGCTGCGGCGAACTGGTCGGAATTCTCCACCGCGAGCCGATGCGCCTCAGGGCTCCTGAGTGTACGTAGCCTGAATCGTATACCCGAGGTACAGGGAGCAGGGTTGCTTGGCGAGATGGTCGCGCGCCCGAAGTCCCGTGCATTCGAGCGTTCCCGTCGCCCGATGCGCGGGCGTAGCGAGTGCCGCATTGACTGCGTCCGTGAGATCGAATCGACCATCGCAATCGGCATACGGGCATTGGAATTCGAAGAACGCCCGTGCGGGCGGGTACAGTACATGAGCCTGCGCGGCGGGTAGGCGCGGACCCGCGCCGGAGAACTCGAGTTCGAGCCGCAGTCGCTTTAAAGCAGGAAACATGAGTCGGACCGGCTGCGCGGCAGCTCTGTCGCGCCGCATCCGCTCGCGCCGCTCTTCCCGCGAAATGCGCGGCACCGGCACCGTTGCGTTCACATCGCCCTCTGGGACTGAATGGGTCGAGCGTCAGATTTCGACTCGACAGTCGACATTTGCGCGTGGGTCTGCGGCGATCCCACCGTCGAGGCGCAATCGAGCCCGGTCCGCAGCCGTCGCCTCTCTTGCTGGCGTGCCGAACGGGTGCGGTCCTTTTCTCGTCTCTGATGAACATGGTTCGACTTGCTCATGGCCGCCTCGCTCTGGCGCCGATCGTGCGTCGTCGCAGTGAACCAGCAGGCAATTCGTCTCAGCGTGGCGAGAGCATCTCCGCCGGGCAGACTGCTCTGTTTGCTGGGGCGCAGTGAGCTATAGCGCTTTGTAAGTATCACGAGCGGCCTCTTCCAAGTACGTTATTCGCCAAACCGCACGGCCTGTCCCCTCCGCCTCGCGTGTACTTCGCGTTCCCATGCTCGTGCACCGCGCGAGGCGGGTCGATTCGATCAGGCCGAGCCCGTGTACGTGGCTGTCGCGGACGCGTCGCATCAGATGCAACGCATGTTTGAATACCTCCCATTGCGTGCAAGTGTCTGTCAGTCGCCGCGGTCGCCTCACTTCTATCTCGGCTTCCCGCGGCGCAAAGTAGCCATTCGCCCGCGTCACTTATGACGGGCTGCGGTGACGGCCGGACGCGGCGGTTGAGGTCGCGTGAAATCGACGACGAAACGATCTCCATCGAACTCTACGACTTTGCCTATCAGGTCGGGGCGCACGTGATAGCTGCGGATCATGTTGCCAGCCTTGGCGCGCTCCTGAATGGTGACGATCATCCGCACCGGAAGACCGTCATCATGCGCGCGGGTCAAGTCCTGGCTAAGGGCGGTAACGACTTTGGCGGTGGCCTGTGCTGCGGAAAGCTTGGTCTCGTAACGGAGCACACCGGGTGCGGGGTGTCCGAAATGTGCCGGCAAGCAGTTGAGTACCATGGCGCCGTCCGCCGCGATGCCAGAAAGACTGCCCAGGCGGCTGTTCGGCTTGGCGCCGAACCGGCTGAAAGCATCGACCAAGGTGAGATTCATAACCATTTCAGCTGCTGCGTTAGGTAAGTTGGGGGAAACGTGGGCTCTGGCATTCATACAGCCAGATCTCCAGGCATTCGCGATGCAGCCTCAGCGACTGCGGCGTGACGCCTGGCTCGAAATCTACATTGTAAGAAGCCTGCGCCGAAGTGATGCGCTCGCCGCACCCGTCGCATAAACATCCACCGGAGTATTCTCCTTGACGCCGCCGGGGTGCATGCTGCGGAAGCAGGTGCTCCCGCAGGCGCTCGCGAATGACAAGCATCGCTGCAAGGTTGTTCATGAGTCTGGCTCCTATCGCTGAGCCTGCATCCGCGCTCAACGCCACCACGCAGCATGCGCGCTCCGCGGCATGAGCACAAATCGCCGCGAATCCCGGGCTGAGGCGAAAGTTCGGCAGCCTGATCCCAACTCCTGTAGTCTACACGTTGGCTCGTACCGTCTCGGTTTGTCTGCCTTGGCGCCATGAATCGCCATCCGGCGCTCCATCCGGCCAATGTCTGCCACTCTCGCAAAGCTCCGCGAACCAGGAGGTAGGATGTGTCTGCCGCTCTATGCCGATTCCCTTCCTAAGTGCTCTGCAGTGACGAAACTACACGTCGGAAATCTCCTTTTCACGGCGACCGATGAGGCCGTGCACGCTCTGTTCTCCCCTCATGGCACGGTCGAAAAGGTCTCGCTCATCACAGACCGCGACACCGGGCGCCCGCGCGGCTTCGTGAAAATGTTATACGCCAACGCCGGCCGCGCCATCGAGGCGCTGAATGGCGCCGCCTACGATGGTCGATCTCTCAAGGTGAGCGAGGCCCAGGGCCGAGAAGGATCCGGTGGGGGCAGCGGCGGCTCGCGTCGATACTGACGCACGCTGTCGAGCGAAGGCACTCCCGGCCGCCATGGGCGAGAATGGCGTGCCGCCCGTGATTTGTCGAGAGGCCCAAACTATGGCTTGGCGCAGCACCGGACGCTACCGTCCCTCTGAAGAGATCCTGGTCATGACCTGCGACGTCTGCGAGCGTGATATCGGCTTTGAAGACGGGCGACGTCCCAACGATCACTTTCGTGTGAGTCGTCATCCGAACCCAGGCGCTATCGACGATCAGGAGCCGGCTGTGATCATCTGTTCCCGTGAGTGCCTGCGCGCATTTGCCTCCAACGCCCTAGGTCCGGACCGCACGTCCTCTCCGCAGGGCCGGGGTGGCTCGGCCGGCAAGCCAAGCAAGGGCAGGTGAGAGTTGCGTTGCAAGAGGCCGGCCGAAATCACGTCCGGTTCGACTTCGATGATTCGACAAATGCTTCAGCGGATATACCCATGAGCGAGTATGAGTTCACGGTTTCCCTGCGGATTCGTCACCCAACAGTCGATCCCGCCACCATTACCGCGGCGCTCGGCATCCGGCCGCAACACACATGGCAAGCGGGGCATCCGCGCCGCGACTCTTCGGGCATGGAGCTGGGCGGCACACATCATGACAGCTACTGGATGGGAAGGTTGATGGATGAGCCGCAGCTCTCATCCGAAAGTGTTTCGGTAGAAGGGGTGATTCTGAGATCCCTTACAAACTTGCGACGCGCACATTCCTTCCTTGCGCAGATCAGCGCGGAGGGCGGCGTCGCAGAGCTGCACGTGAGCCTCTATGCGCGCAACAACTTCCGGATTGAACTCCCGTCGGACTCCCTGACGATACTTGCTCGGTTGCACCTGGCTATCGTTCTCGATGTTCATTCTCATTCGCCACTTGAGGCGCCCGTGTCGATGGCTCATTGACATGGGCGCCGCTCAAACAGCAGAAAATTACATCAGCATGGTTGAAGCCAGAATTACCTCTGCGCAAGCCAGCGTCGCCGATTCCGTTGCGCTCGTGAGGCTCCTTGACGCAGTGCCAGATGCCGGTGAGATCTCCCTGGAGTTGTCCAAACCGTACTTTACACGGCGCTGGGCGCATTCCGGCCGGCAAAGCTACTGCATCGAGAGTGACGGCACGACTGCCGTGTGTCATACGCTAACCGGAATCGAACTTGAAGCGGTGATTGCACTCTGGCTCAGCTTCGACGACTACCGTCGGCGACCAGGCCTTACGCTGTCAGCGCGCTTGCTCGGCAGGATCATTGAGACGGAGCTGGGCCTGACAGTAGAGTGCGACGAATGATCACGCTTACCTTTCGGCCGCTGAGCAGCGAGTCGATGATTCTAGTCCGGGGTGCGTATTTCAGGATCTGTGTCGATAGGACGCTGCGCGGGCCCGACAACGCGGTCACGGCGAGATACACCGATGGGCTCTGGGAGCTCGGCCGGAAGCAGCATACGATGCTCGAGTGTTCCGCGGCGGTATATTTGCGCGTGATGACTTCGGACGGCCGGCGTGAGTGCATCGGGCCTTACGAGTGCCTCAAGGTGGCCGGTGGCGCAATTTTTTCAAACGGCGCCTATCTCGGTGCGCATACGCCCGGGAGTTTGCATGTTCACCCGGAGACGGATGTCTGGAGCGAGATCTCGCTCCTTTCCGACATATGAGCCACGACTGGAATGTGCGCGGGGCCATCGCCGATGGGATATGGTCTCCTGAGCGATCAGCGCGTGTTTGCGCTGCGAGCCTTCACCGCAAGTAATCATTGTCGCGGAGCACACGGTCAAAGTCAGTTGCGGTCAGGGCGCCATTGCACAGATCCCTGCGAAGAGATAAAGGATCGGACGGCTGGGACCGCGCGATTGTTCTGCCCAAGTCGGGTTGCATCGTGGATGGAGTCAATGACGGCGCTCGTCGCGCGCCGAAACTGGTCGTCGAGCGGCCCGCTCAGGCACTCGCGGCGCGGCGATCAGATGGCCGCGCGGGCCTGTGCAGGCCTGTTCGAAGCGTCAAGAGTCGATGCGGTTGGAGTGTTGAGCGGAGTGCGAAGTTACCTGTCGCCATCTGCGCTCTGAAATTGCGAGACGGTTGCCTGGCGGAGGCCCCTGGAATTACTCCATCACGAGTTGCGTGAAGGCGTTCTGGCGCCTCTGGCGTCGAAGCGGGGCGACAGGCGAGTCCATTCAGCTGCGGCTAAGTCGCGTACGTGACACAACCGAGAGCGTACTGAGATCAAATATACGCACTCGTGTAGTGCGGGCGTCGATGCTGCAGCCGGACCGGCGCAAGCGCCGCGACTCTTCTGGTCGGCGGCTTGCTGACTGCGGCGCACATTGTATTCGTCCTGACGGTGAGGCCCTAAACTCGAAAATCCAAGACGCGCAGCAGAGCGAACGTAGGGCTCTATGTCACGCTGTCCCAGCGGTGACGGCATCGGGCGGGTCGATGGTCGCTCCGCGCAACGTTTCCTTGATCTGTTGGGCATCCATTTGCAGGTTGCAATGAGGGCGGTAAGTGCGTCGGGGGGCGATGTGCCGGGGTATTCTGTGAGTGATTGCGTGCTGCAATTTCCCGAGCGACGCCCCTCCCGGTGCGGGTGATTTGAGCGAGCAGACCGGAGGTGCGGAGTGTGGCATCTGGGGCACTCGCCATTGTCTCAAAGAGCATGGTCTCAAGTTTGCTGTGATTCCTCGGGATAGTGCTCGAGCAACTCCCGCTTCCAAGACACTCCCGAACCACATACGCGTGCACGCCTTGAGCGCATGACGGTAACGATCGATCGGGTGCAATGGCGCACGCCGATGCGCATGGCGGCATCACCATGGAACGCTTCGGTGGGGGTGCGCATTCCACGCGATCATGAACACGGCATCTACGTGATGGTGAACGGCGATTCCACGGAAGGTGAACAGCGTTCCAGGCGATCGTGAACCATTTGGCGGTCCGCGTGGCGAGGTGTTCACGATCGTGGAAAGGCGTTCACCGTCGTGGCGAGGGGAGCCGGCGGCTGGGGATTGATCGGAAGGGCGACCGCGGAGCCTTGGGACTCTTTGTCCTGGGGAGCGGGGTCGATGCCGAACGAGACGGTGTCCATGTTGAACTTGAGGCAGCTGATCGCGCTGTAAGCGAGCAACGTGAGCGTGCGGGCCATGGGACGTGCGCTGGGGCTGTCAGTCGGGGCGGTCTCGAAGTATTGGCGGGCGGTGCGCGCGGCGGGGGTCTCGCCTGAGGAGGTCGAGAAGCTGCCCGAGACGGATCTCGAGCGGCGGGTGTTCGGGCGGACCCCGGTGAGCAAGCCGCCGCGGCGGCGCCAAGCGGCCCGGGCGCGATCACGACGCCCCAGCCGCCTTCTGCCTTCAGCGCCTTATGGGCGATATCCGCATCGGAGTATCGGTAGTCCATGCCCGTGCAGTGGGGCACCTAGTAGAAGCGATTGCGTGTGGTGACTGGTCCGATCCGGACCGGTTCGAACAGGATGTCGTAGCGGGAGTCGCGCATTTCGTATACACCGTGGTGGGTCACAAGGTCAGGCTGCGACCTGCACTGCGGACCGCCTGCTCTTAGAAGGTACGTTTTTTCCGTCGCCGGAGGCGTCGGTCGGAAAGGTTCTGCCCTGCAGACTCTCCGACGTCGCATTGGCAAGCAATCGGTAGATTACCGCGTGTACTGTCACAAAGCTGCGCGATGCCTGAGTTGGGCGCTGGGGCATTGGCGATTGGATTGCCACTACGGCCATGGCCTGGCGGGTCTTGCGACTACACGATGAATTCAAGGTGCCAGCCAAGCCTGCGATAAGGCAGATTATGCGAGTCGTCACCCACACCCGCCGGCGCGTGCCACCGCAGACGGCTTGCCTCAGTGGGCGACCGACGTCCTGGCCGCACAGGCGCATTGTCGCGCACGGATTGTGCAGGTGATCGATATCATGGAGTCACGCGGCGCTTCGGTGAACGAAACATCGCACGGACCTGGCGACACACACGGCTGCTTCGACCACGGTGGAGGCAGCCTCGGTGTGTTCGTAAGGGCGTCGCGGGGCGGTTGCCGTCATCGATTCCGGCATGCGGGCGGCCCGCTGGTCCGAAAAGGTGTACTAGCGGTCCCAGAGAGAATGCCATTGCACATAGTCTCCCGGTAAATCGGACTCACCGTGGTGCGTGCGGTCGCGTGCGACTGATCCAGGGTTGCGCCCGACAGTGTGGTCTGCGGCCTTAATATTGACTCTTAGCATGATCCCTGTGGGTGTGCTCAGCACGGCGTGACGCCGATTGCCCAGCCCTGCACAAATTAAATCCGATTTCCCCGACGACGGTGCCTGAGGTGGCGCACTGGTGCCAAGCCCCTCTAGGTGCTGTCTGTCGAAACGGCCGCTGCAGGGACGCTGTTCAAGTGCAGCGGACATGCAAGTTTTCGGAACAAGGGCTGCTGCGTATCAAATGAGGTCGTTCGTACGTGAGGGTCCGGGGGCTCGTCATGAACAAGCGTCAGTCGCTTTCACCGCGCAGGACTGCTTCCGACCTGCGGAGGTCTTCGGCGATGCGAAAGCACACCATTTGCTGGTCACGCGGATGATCGAATTGGCCGATCCATTCTGCAGTCCATCCGCTGACACTGGCAATGTACGTCAGGTCCTCTCTGCGGTAGTGATATGGATCACGATCACCATAGGTTGTGATGCCGCCTGGTTGATGGAGTGCTGGTTTCCACGTCGGCAGTTTAGGGTTCAAGGCAAATACGGTTGCAAAGAAGATGCCGCCAGGAGCCATGCTTGGGGCCAGGCGCTCAAGGCAGATACGAATGGAGTTGAGTGTCAGATGAGTGAATACTGAGAGCGCCAACGCAAAATCGAAAGGCTTTTCGAATGGTGAAAAGTCGAAGTCCGCGGTGGCGTGAAAGTTGTTGCGAGGAACGCGGCTGTCGAGCCCCGCGGGCTTGAATTCGAGTTCGTAGCCGGCATCAATCAGCGATTGGTTCAGGTCGATTCCGTAGTAATTTCCATGATCAAGGTAACGGGCGAATTGAACGCCGCCGCGAAGGCTGCCGCAGCCTACATCGATTAGCCGATGGTGGGGCAATAGGCCATGCGCTACGAGAAACTCAAACTGAAGTCCCCCAATTTCATCCCACATGCCGCCGATCACGTCTCGATGTTGTCCGCTCTTTACCTGGTGTTCCACCAAGTTCTGGTCGTAATACGAATTCTCTGGCATGTGCTTTTGCCTTTACGAAGTAGGTGGGTGCATGGAGCGGGAGCTTGGGGCGGCGATTGACTTGGTAGTGTATTCGGCTCGGGTTGTAGTCAGATCTGCGAGGGTAGATCATCGGGCTGCCGCACGGCAACCCATGCTTGCAATCAACTCGGCATTGTTTGCGCTCCGAGCGGTTGCCGGGCGCTGCGTCGCATTACAGAGCCGTCCACGGTGTGGTGCATTGGAGAGATGTTCGGCTAAATTCATGGCATGAGCGGCACTGCTGTTGCGGGAGCGCACCCGGGAGTGACCATCGTGTCGGGGCGGCCGGATCGACGGTCAGGAGGATGGGCGGCACCACGGAGATGCTGGGATCACAGATGCGGCAGGCTGAAACGGCTTCCGACCGCTGAGTGGCTGATGAGCAGGGAACGCTATGTGCGGAACCGGGCGGGACACGAAGCGCCCGTTCATCCGCGTGGATATCGTTCCTCGGTCTTTGGATCGCCTCTGATCGAAAATCGAGGGACTCGCCCGGCAGAGCGATACGCGCTGAACGTTGAATGAGGGATCGTGAGCAGTGAGGCGAGGATGTGCAAGGACCGGAATGACTGCCTGGCAGAGTCCTTGGGTGAGAGCCCGTGTGGCTGCCGGCGGCGGTATGCCTGATGCTAGAACTAACCCGGGCGGCGGAGGATGAGGTTCAAGGCAGGCGACCGGGATCATTCCTGGCCGATCGAAGTCCCTGACGGCTCAGCATCGTGGAGGGTCGGATGACGCCGGTTCCGGCCAAGGCCTGTCTCGACGCTCTGCGCCCGCGCACAGCCGGCGGAGGGGCGCTCGAGGAGTCCCCTATGCGCGGTAGACGGGAGTCCTTAGCTGGATCTGGATCTCGCGTGTGCCGCCATGGGGTGTTTGCCGCCAAAGCGCAGGCTCGCCTGGGGATCCCGCTGCCTTGTCCGATGAGAGCGAGTTCACGGGTCGATGCGCCGACCGGACACCGGCGTCGCCAATTCCCGGGCCAGCGGGCGCGCGCACTTGGCCTGCCAAAGCGCTGATCGGGCGCTTACCTCGGCAACTCCGGGTCCTGCCCGGGAGGCACCTGAGTCTCGTGCGACGTCCTCGAGCGCACGCTCTGGCTGCGCTCCGATCGCCCGCGGTCGTGCGCTGGCCGGCAAAGCTCGCATCCATCGGTCCGTCGACCGGCGTCTCAGGAAGAATAGAAAAATCCGGGACTTAAGAACGGGAATGGGCACCCCCGGGCATTCGCATCCGCTGCGTTCCCTGTCGCCGGCTCTGACGCCCTTCCGCGACGTCCGATCGGGCCGTCGCCGAGGGCCTCATTTTTTTTCCAGACCGAGCGCCGCCAGCCATTGCCAACGAGAACGGGCGGCCGTAGCCTTTGGCTCGCCTTTTACATCGGGCCGCCTTTGCCTGGCGGCGGCTGCCGAATCGTCACAGGCGAAACCCGTTCAATCGATCGCTCAGATGCAAGCCATCCTGAGCGCGCCCAGGTATGTATGAGCGATAAGCTGAAATCCAACTCACTCTCGTTCTTCGAGTCGCTGATCATGGGTGTGGCTGGAAGCGCGCCCGGTTTCTCAATCGCGGTCGCAATCTCCGGCCTGCTCGCGACGGCCGGCTTTGTCTCGCCGAACGCCGTGCTCATTTTTGCGTTGCCCATGCTTGGCATCGCGCTCGCATACAAGGGCCTCAATCAAAAGTTCGCCAACGCCGGCGCCGCATACGAATGGACCAAGATCGGCTTTGGAAAGCCGTTCGGATATTTCTCCGGCTGGGCTCTTTTGATTGCAACGATGGTCTTCATGGTCGCCGGCAGCGTGCCTCTGGGCACCGCGACGATCGATCTCATCAATCCGGCTCTCGCCGATCATGTGCTGCTCACGACGAGCATTGGCGCCTTCTGGTTCGTCGGGATCGGACTGGTACTGATTGCCGGAATCGAGATCACCAGCAAGGTCCAGATCGTCATGAGCTCGATCGAGCTGCTGATCCTGTTCTCGATCTCGGTTGCCGCATTCGTGCGCACGGCAACGGGGCACGCGGTCAATCCGTTTTCCTGGGCGTGGTTCGGATTCCATTACTCGCGAGGGACCTTCGCATCCTCAGCGCTGATCGTAGTGTTCCTCTACTGGGGCTGGGACGTCACCGCAAACCTCTCCGAGGAAACCCGCAACGATCGTCCGAACGCCGCCGGTAACGGCGGATTCCTCAGCGTATTCGTGACGATCGCGTCGTTCGCCGCGTTCACGGCGGCGACGCTGATGCTGTTCTCGCTGCGCGATGCATCCGGGTTTTCCGACAATCTGATCTTTCGCGTCGCCGCCGCCGCCGGCCTCGGCAAGGCCGGGGGCTATGCTGCCGCGCTCGCAATGATCCTCTCGGGCGTCGCTACGCTCGAGACGAGCATGCTGCAGTTCTCACGGACCCTGTTCGCGATGGGGCGGGATCGGGCTCTGCCGGGTTACTTCGGCCACGTCCATGCGCGCACCGTGACGCCTGTGCGCACCATGTACCTGTTGCTGGCGGTTGGCCTGGCGATGATCTTCGCCTCCAGCTTCATGCCGTCCATTGCCTCAATTCTCGCCGACTCCGTCAATGCGATCGCAGTCCAGGTTTCCTACTACTACGGGCTCGCCGGACTCGTTTGCGCTTGGCTGTACCGCGATAGCCATCGGGAGTCTCCCGTGATATTTCTGCAGTATGCGGCCGCACCCGCTCTGAGCGCGATCGCGCTTATGACCCTCGGGGTCTACGCCATCTCGACGTTCGACACGACCAGCCGGATCGTGGGCATAGGCGGCTTGATTGGCGGCGTCCTGTTCTTCCGTCCCAACGGCTATCGGCGCGCCGCCGCGCCGGCTTGACGGTGCTCCCGCCCACTCCAGCTTAGTCTGAGCCGCGGATGCGGCGTACGCGCGACGGATGATCGTACTCAACCCGTCGGTGTGACGTCGCTTGCGCCGGGGCGCGCAAATCGTCCAAACACTGCTGGGGCGCCACTCAGGCGCGCTGCTGATATTCGGCCACGGAAATAATGCGTTGTGCGTGTCTGTCCCAGAGAATGCACCGCAGCGCACCGAGAACCTCGTGCAGCCTCAGGCGTCTCACGCGCGCAAATAGGTGCTCATATTGCTTGTGGCACTCGGCCAGCCGGTAGCTCGGAATGCTGGCAGACAGATGATGGATGTGATGATAGCCGATATTCACGGTGCACCAATTCAGCCAACGAGGCAGTACGAGAAAGCTGGTGCCCTCGATAGCGCCGGTGTCGTGGTCCCAGCGCGCGGTGTCGCTGGCGTAGGAATCCTTGAAATTGTGCTGCACCGTGAACAGCACGATGCCGGCCCCACCGGCGATGGATACGGTGAGAACATAGATCGAGAAGAACATGGCGGCTCCGCACACGGCGCACATTGCGGCCCACGTGCTCAGCAAGACGATGTTGTTCCAGAGCATGTGCCGGTATTCCCTCGACGATTTCCAATACCGTGTCCGATAGCTGGCAGCATGTGTCCGCAATGAAACGCCAGGCTGAGAGATCTTCCGCCGCACCACGTGAAGTGCTAGGCCGACACTTCCCTTCAGCCAGGTGAGGCGTGGGTTGAAGATCAGATATACGAAACCCGCCAGCGGCGCGGCGAGCACGCTGCACTTGAGCCGGTAGGCGCGCTGCTGAGCGCCGGAAAGCGCTGCGTATTCATCGATCGTCAGTGTCGAATATGGCCCGCGGTATTTTTCCCAGTTGCCGTTGTGCGCGTGGTGATAATTATGATGCTGCGACCAGACGTACTGGGGCATTCCGGAAATGACACCAAGGAGGAAGCCGATGGAGCGATTGAGCCGGCAACTGCGAAACAGGCTGCCGTGGCCGCATTCGTGCATCAAGCCGAATACACGTACCGTCAAAAGGATGATGAGCAGCACCGGGGGTACCGCAAGCCACGCCGACACATCGGCGAGTCGGACGGCAGCCCACCACAGAAGCGCGAGTGGGACCAGCGTGATCAGAATCTCTGTCATTCCCTTGATGTCTTCGGACTTGGCATATTGGCCAATCATGGCGCACTTCTGGCGCTTCAGGCATTCGGTCGAATCCACGGCAAACCCCCGCGTGTCAAAGTTGTACTCTTAGCAAATCAGAAGTAGCGACCCTGGGGTGGTGCGCTCTTGTTGCGCCTTCATGGGTCATGCGATGCCGCCGAATTTCCGCTGGATGCGTGGCGGTCTTGGGTCGAGCGCCGAAGACACAGGGCGCAAATGATTGCGCTGATTGTCAGCGTGGAGTGGCACAGCGGCCGAGGGCTCCCGCGTTGCGCACCGTCCTGACTGCAGCGACATATGGGAACCCCGAGAGCGCTCAGGCGTCACGGGCAAAGGATGGCCGTCCTGGCTCGACGAACGTGAAGATCACGTCGCAATCTTCATCATTAGGCACCGAGGGTGGCATTGCACCCCCCATTTCGCGTCACGATCCGTCACGTGCCGGCCGCGGGCAGGCTGGGGCGAAATGTGCGGCGAGGCGGAAACATCATCTGCGTCCCTACAGTCTGGCGAGTGGGACATTGGTCTGGGCTATTCGGGTTGATGACCAACCATCCCGCGCTAGCGCGATTCGCGCGGACCGGAGGCTGTGGTCCCCCCGCCGGGCTGCGAGTCGCACGAGCGGTTGCGCGCTGGACGGAGGCGTGCTTCCTCGGTGGTGTCGCGCACGGAAGCGATCGCGAACCGGCCGGGGGTGACCGGCTGTCTAGGGCATGACGACCGGCAGGCGGCACGCAGGCGATCTCGCGGGTCGCCGTGCACAGGAGGATTCCACCGAAGGGCTGTGCCAATGCAGCTGCTCTCACCGAAACGCGAAGCGGTGCGGTGGACTCAAGCCGCCGCTCTGTGGTTCGTTGCGCTTTCCAGGGAGGGTGTCGTCCGATCGGAACCCGACGGTGCACCGGAGTCGTTATAGACATGCCGGAAGGCCACGAACCGGTGGCAGAGACTACAGCACACCGTGCGCGCGTGCTCGCCTTTCGTCTCGACCTCCAATGACTGACTGCGAAATGTGGTGATCGGGCCTGATCTGCCGGCCGAACGGGTCGGCCCGCGCCGGGGAGGCGGGAAGCGCATTCAGCAGGTCTCATCGAGGGCCGGTATCGACCCTGATGCGACTCTTTTCGCCGGTCGCGCGCGAGGCACCGCCCGCAGCGGCGAACTCCAGGAAGTGCTTGTGCCGCAACTCATTGAATTCTCATGCTGCCGTCATTTCCCCGGCCTATGCGGTACGTGTCATGGCGGCCGTTGCAGCTCCCAGCCCGGGCGCATGCCGGGTCTTTGCGCGATGCCATCCCAGATTTCGCGCCGGTGGGCCCGCCCGTCGGGGGGAACGTCACGGGAAAGGGAGCGCAGGCCACGACCGAATCCTCCGCGTGACGGGCGCTCACAAGCCTTCGGCCAGCCTTGTGCCGGGCGCTCCACCGCGCTCGCCGATTGCCTCGATTGCGTGGCAGACTCCTCGGTCATCGATCGAAGATCCGGACTACCGTACAGCCTACAGCGGTCAATGATCGGTATTCGGCATCCCTCGATGTTGAGAAGCTCGGCAAGGAGTAACCGGCTGCCTGTCCGCGCTCAGGTGCCGACACCCGGCCGCTCATCCATGGCCCGTCTCGGATTGATCATCTGGAGTCGTCTTGCCGCTATCGGGCCTTGCACTGATTCTTCCGTGGGAATTCTCGCCCGTCGTGCTGGCGACAGTTGTCATTGTCGTCACGCTCTACGCCCGTGGTGCGAGCCGGGCCGCCGGCCCGATCGCCCGATCCCGCCACCTGATGTTCTATCTGGGTATCCTTCTCATCTACTGCGCATTGCAGACGAGTTGGGATTACTACGCCAGCCATATGTTCTTCGTTCACCGGCTGCAGCATTTCGTGCTTCACGACGTCGGGCCGGCGCTTCTTGCCGCCTCGGCGCCGGCAGGTGAGCTGATGCGCGGACTGCCGCGATGGATGGGCCGGCACACCGCGACAATGGCGGTTCGTCTGCGTCCCGTGGCGCGCGTGATATTTGATCCGTGGACGGCTACGGCTCTTTACGTCGCCAGCCTGATTGTGTGGATCTGGCCATCCGTGCACTTCGACGTCATGCTGAGCAATGGACTGTACCGGCTCATGAACTGGAGCGTCGTAGTTGGCGATCTGCCGTTCTGGTGGCTGGTTCTGGATCCGAGACCCTATCCGCTGGCGCGCGTCAGGGGAGGGTATCGCCTGCTGATGCTGTTTATCGTCATGTTGCCCATGATGCTGGCCGGCGCGATCCTCAGTCTTTCGCGGCAAGACTGGTATACGGTGTATGACATCTGCGGACGCTTCGCACCGGTGTCCGCCTTGACCGATCAACATCTCGGTGGATTGATTATCTGGATTCCCGGAAACGTGCTTCTGGGCGTCGTCGCACTCGTCGTCCTGCGCCGGATCCTTTGCCAGGACCGCGCAGCAGTGAGCCACATCGAACGCCAGGAGTTGCGGCCCGATTGAGCGCGCGGTGAGGCGGCGGGCCTCTCGCTGCCGCAGTCCTCAGGCGAGAGCGTATCGCACCGGCCTGCTCACGCCTCCACCCCGTGCGGTATCGCATGGCCGAGCCGAGGCAGCAGGAAGCGCAATAGTGGACCCGTCATCACTGTCGTTACGACCGCCATGATGACGAACATCGTGAATGCCTTCGGAGGGATGAAGCCCAGGTCATAGCCAATATTGAGTACGATCAGCTCCATGAGTGCGCGCGTATTCATCAACGAGCCGAGGATCAGGGACTCGTTGCGATCGAAGCCGCAGCTACGGCCCGCGAGATAGACCGGCACGACCTTGCCCAGGATTGCGCCACCGAGTATCAGGCACAGCCACAGCCAGTCGGATTCCCCGGCGAGCCCGAGCACATTGGTCCGTAAGCCCGTATAGGTGAAGAAAACGGGCAGAAAGAACACCAGCACGAACTTGCCGACCTGAGCACGCCATGCATCGACGAACTGTCGATTTTGATGGAACAGCAGGCCAGCGAGAAAGCCTCCGAAAATGGTGAAGATCCCGAGTTTATAGGTGCAGATTCCCATGGCGAAAATGAGGCACAAGACTATGGTCATCAAGTCCGGTGGGACGCTGCCCTGCGTGACCGGCATCTTGCGCAGCAGCCATCGAGTCAGCGGACGCACGACTAGCCATGCGAGCACTCCGAGCAGCACGACGCCGGCGACCTGGAGCAGGACGGAGCGCGTGGAAAAGTGCGCCGACGCATATGCTGAGATTGCGGCAAGAAGGATCCAACCGACCACGTCGTTCACCGCTGCGGCCGAGATGGCAACGACGCCGATGTCGGTGTCGGTGAGGTCGAATTCGCGCAGGATTCGTCCCAGGATCGGCACTGCGGTGATCGCGAGTCCAACGCCGCAGAACAGGCTGTAGGTCATGGCGTTGGCCGCGGGTGCGAGCGCGCGGGCCGACAGTTCCCCGATCGCGAAGCCGAGCATGCAGGGCACAGTGATGGAGGCGATGGCGATGCCGAGTGTGCCGCGGCGATTTCGCGCTTGCCGGAGCAGTCCGAACTCGAAGTCCGTGCCGATCTGGAACATGAGCAGGACCAGGCCGATCTGACTGATGATCGTGATCGGCGTCGAGGCGGTCGAGCCAAATAACGTCACCGATGCGGTGGGGAAGAAGTGCCCGAATAGGGACGGGCCGAGAAGCAGGCCGGCGATGATCTCGCCGACCACCCCGGGTTGACTGAAACGACGCAGGATGCGATTGCCGGCCCGGGCTGCCGCGATCATCACGATGAGCTGCAGAAGGATGAAAAAAAGCAGGTTCTCGGTCTGGTGGACGGAGGAATTCATGTGCTACCTGTATGTCGCTCGCGCACTCCCGGCGCGACGGATGTCGCGATCGCGGCCTCTACTCGCTTCAAGCTCGTCGGGGACGTCGACGATGACCGCGTCACCCGATCGAACCGGGCGGCGGTTGCCGCGACCGGCGTGGTGAGCCGTGTTTTATCGAGACGCCCGGGACGGATCGATGCACCTCGAGAAGCGCGCTCGCTTGGCGCTCAGACGCCTCGCCGGCATCGCCTTCTCGCGGGTGTCCGGAATTGCCGCCGCCTGACTGCTGTGGTGCAAAGCCCGGCCTCACTGCCGCGACCGGTCTTACAGATCGACGAAGGCATAGCCCTTGTTGCCATAGATGATCTCGTCCGAGAGCGCCGAGAGGCTTATCTCCACATCCGGATCGATCCATGACTGCCGTACCTTCATGGCCGCCAGTGCCTGCCCGCAGACGAGCAGGCGCACTCCGGCCTTGTGCAGCTCGTGCAGCAAAGCCAGGTTGGGATTATCGGCCCCCGTGCGCAGGTGATAATACGGTTCGCGCAGAATGGCGAACACGGCCTTCTCATGGATCAGCGCCACGTAATGCAGCTGTGCTAGCGGCACCCCCGATGCCACCATGACGTTCACGGCGCGCGCCAGATGCACCAGGCCGGGATTGACCTTGGACGGGGAGCTGCTTGCCCAGGTGACGTAGAAGAAGGCTTTGTACGTTGTCTTGGCATCCGGCTGTACCGCTGCATGCGGCAGCGGATGGACGCCCCCAAAATTCTTGATCACGGGATAGACCCACTGCCCGTTGGCGGCGGTCGTCGCGAGTGCCGCGGGCATGACGCTCAACGCAAGACACGTCATGATCCAGCAGACCGATCGTTTCATGATTTCCCTCCCCCGATTCATCATTATTAACGCGATCGAAGACGGACAGAATACTGCCAGGAAAGTCCGCTCAGCGCATCGTAGCGGACCATTTTCTCGTGCACGCCAGCAATTGATCGAAGGGCCCGGGGGCGTTGTCTCAGCGGCGCCAGCTCCGGATCGAGCACCAGCGAGCCTGCCGAGGGACAAGGCGGACGTCGTTCGGTGGCCGCGCCTGCATGGGCAGCGCTTGCGAACGCAGTGCGAACGGGACAAGCTTGATGCATGGGCGACGAGCATGGCCATCAGCACGAGCACCCCGACCATTCGCAGCTCACCGAGGTGCAGGCGCGCGTCCGCGCGCTCGAAACAATCCTCACCGAGAAGGGCTATGTCGATCCTGCTGCGCTCGATCACATCGTCGATGCATTCCAGACGAAGATTGGTCCGCGTAACGGGGCGCGCCTCGTGGCTCGCGCATGGAACGACACTCGGTTCAAGGCGCGGCTCCTTGCGAATGCCACGGATGCGGCTAATTCGATGGGGTTCTCGAGCCCCGTCGGTGCCCATCTGATCGCAGTCGAGAACACGATCCAAACCCATAACCTGGTGGTATGCACGCTGTGCTCCTGCTATCCGTGGGAGGTCCTGGGACTTCCGCCAGTCTGGTACAAGTCGGCGCCCTATCGCAGCCGCGCGGTCATTGAGCCACGAGCTGTACTCGCCGAGTTCGGGGTCGATTTGCCCGTCGGGACGCGTGTTCGGGTCTGGGACTCCACCGCTGAGACGCGATTCATGGTAGTGCCGATGCGACCATCAGGCACGCAGGGATGGAGCGAGGAGCGGCTGGCCACTCTCGTGACGCGGGACAGCATGATCGGCACGGGCACTGTGAACCCGCCATGAATTCGATCCACGACATGGGTGGCATGCACGGCTTCGGTGCGATCTCGCCGGAGACTGACGAGCCGGTATTCCACGCGCCGTGGGAAGGTCGGATGATGGCGCTGTATCGCGCCGTGGGCTTCCTGCGATTCTGGACTATCGACGCGGGACGTGCGGCGATCGAGCGGCTGCCGCCGGCGATCTACCTGAGGGCTTCCTATTACGAAAAGTGGCTGATGGGGCTCGAGGCGAGCCTAGAGCGTGCGGGGCTGGTCGGCGCCGATGAGATCGCAGCTGGCCGAGCATTGCGTCCGGGTGAGGCGCCTGTACGCCCGATGACGGTCGAGGATGCCGCGCACCTCCAGCGGGGAAATTTTGAACGTCCGGCCACGGCGCCGGCGCGATTCAGACCAGGCAGCCGGATTCGCACCGTGAACCTCAATCCCAGTACCCATACCCGCCTGCCACGTTACGCGCGCGACAAGCAGGGCGTGGTCGAGGCGGTTCGCGGTTGTCACGTTTTCCCCGACACCGCCGCCATTGATGCCGGCGAGAATCCGCAATGGCTGTACACGGTCGTGTTCTCCGGCAGAGAACTGTGGGGTCCGCAAGCCGATCCTACTGTCAGTGTTTCAATCGAGGCCTTCGAGCCTTACCTGGTCGCGGCATGAGCGAGCTCGCGGCCGATCTTCCGGGGATTCCGCGCGACGAGGTCGGGCCGGTGTTCCGTGAGCCCTGGGAGGCGCAGGCATTCGCCCTGACTCTGGCGCTGCATCGCGGAGGACTGTTCCAATGGTCCGAATGGGTTGCGATGCTTGCCGAGGAGGTCGCGCGCGCCCAGGCGGCAGGCGATCCGGATACGGGGTCGACCTATTATCGGCACTGGCTGGCGGCACTTGAACGAATGATCGCCGCGAAGGGAATCAGCGATGCACAGGCGATTCAGCGCTACAGCGATGCCTGGGTGCACGCGGCAAGGCGCACGCCGCATGGCTCGCCAATCGAACTCCTCGCCGCCGACTTTCAGCGATAGATACAGACTTCCGACGCGCGGCTGAGCGAGCCTGATCAGCACGAGCGTGCCGCGACTTCGTTGCGGTCGGGGAGTCTGTTCGAAATCGAGCCAGGCACCGACCCGCTGGCGCGCGAGTGTCCCGGTTCAATCGACCAGAGGGTGGGTGGCCAGGTACTCGTCGAACGTTCCGGTGAAGTCCTCGATGCTTCCGTTCGGCTTCAGCTCGATGATGCGCGTTGCAAGGCCGCTGACGAATTCCCGGTCGTGGGACACGAAAACCAGTGTGCCGGGATACAGCTCGAGGGCCGTCTGCAGCGATTCGATGGTTTCCATGTCCATGTGGTTGGTGGGCTCATCCATCACCAGGACGTTTGGTTTGGTCAGCATCAGCTTGCCGTAGATCATCCGCCCCTTCTCGCCCCCGGACAGCACCTTCACCGACTTCTTGACCTCGTCGCCGGAGAACAGCAGCCGGCCGAGAGTGGCCCGCACGATCAGATCGTCATCCGCCTTGCCGGTCCATTCGGACATCCACGTGAACAGATCGACCTTTTCGGCGAACTCGGCCTGGGGGTCCTGGGGCATGTAGCCGGGCTCGGCGTTGTCCACCCAGGTGATCTCACCTGCCGTGGGCTTTAACTCCCCGACCAGGCAGCGTGCGAGGGTCGTTTTACCCACACCGTTGGCGCCGATGATCGCGATGCGCTCGCCGGCCCGCACAGTGAAGTTGACATTCTTCAGCACATCGACGTCGCTACCCGGGTAGCGGAACGAGACGGCCTCGACGGTGACTGCTGAGTGGTACAGCTTCTTGCGCTGCTCGAAGCGAATGTACGGGTTCTGCCGCGAGGAAGGTCGGATCTCCTCGAGCTTGATCTTCTCGAGCTCGCGCCGACGCGAGGTCGCCTGGCGGGCCTTGGAGGCGTTCGCGGAGAAGCGCCGGACGAATTCCTGCAGGTCGGAGATGCGGTCCTGGGCCTTGGCGTTCGCCGCCTCCACGCGCTGGCGCGCCTGCAGAGAGGCCAGCATGAAATCGTCGTAATTGCCGGGATAGACCTTGAGCTGCTGGTAGTCGAGATCCGCGATGTGCGTGCAGACCTGGTTCAGGAAGCGGCGGTCGTGGCTGATGATCACCATCGTGGCGTCATAGTCGTTGAGGACGCCTTCGAGCCAGCGGATCGAGTGAATGTCCAGGTTGTTGGTCGGCTCATCCAGCAGGAGCACGTCCGGCTTTGAGAACAAGGCCTGGGCGAGCAGCACTCGCAGTTTCAGTCCGGGAGGCACTTCACGCATGGTGCGCTCGTGCAGCGGCTCGCCGATACCGATGTCGCTCAGGATGCTCCCGGCGCGGGCCTCAGCGTCGTAACCGCCGTACTCGCCGAACTTCACCTCGAGTTCCGCGGCCTTCATGTAATCGGAGTCGGTCGCCTCCGGGTCGGCGTAAATGCGGTCCCGCTCCTGCATGGCGCGCCACATCTCGACGTGCCCCTGCATCACGACGTCGAGCACCCGTTCGTCTTCGTAGGCGAACTGATTCTGCTTCAGGGTGCCCAGACGCCGGCCGGGCTGCAACACCACGTCGCCCGCGCTCTGCTCGAGCTCGCCGCTCAGGATCTTCATGAGCGTCGATTTGCCGCAGCCGTTGGCGCCGATCAGGCCGTACCGGTTGCCGTCGGCGAACTTGGCTGTGACCTGCTCGAACAGCGGCTTGGCGCCGAATTGCATCGTGACGTTGAATGTGGAAAGCATATCTGTCCGCTTGAATCGCTCGATTGCGCGAGCGCTCGCACTTGGAGTGGCAGTTCGCGCGCGCCGGATGCCGGGCGCGACGGTCTGTGCGCAAGGAGCACGACAATCGCGAGGTCATGCCCTGTCCTGCCGGGGGCAGGTCGCAGTGGGTTGCGCGTATATCGGGGCGCCGCGAGGCATCGCCCGCGGCAGGCCGCGCAGTCTAGCCGACGGACCGGATGCACGCAATGAGCCGCGGTACGGCGCGTTGCCGCGGTTCGGCCGGGGGGGCTGCGCGCGGCCTCGCTGCTCGTGGGCTGGCGTCGCGGCCGCAGGGGGCTCGGGGGCCTGGCGCCCTCAGCGCTGCAGGGTCACCACGTTGGAGGTGCCCTGCGCGGCGCGCACCGTGGCGGGTGTAAGGGTGAGCGGACTCTGCAGGGCGTCCTCCAGCCGCCCCAGCGCGCGCTGCGTGCCGAGCAGCGCAGCGAGGCGTTCCTGCGCTCCCTGCTCGTAGGCCAGGCGGGCGCTCACCCGGGCGAGCGGCTGCACTTCACCGGCCGCGACCTCGGCGCGTACGGAGACGAGCTGATGCGCCAGCTCATGGCGGAGGGCCGCGGCGGTCGTGAGTTCGGCGCGGGCCGATTGGTAGGCCGCGAGAGCACCGTCGATCTGCGTGAGGGCGGTCGACTGCACGGTCAGGAAGTCGGCCGCGGCGAGCGCACGCTGTGCCCGGGCCGCCGCAATCGGTCCCTGGTTATGATTGAGGATGGGCAGGGGCAGGGACAATCGCAGGTCCCATTCCCGGTCGCCGACGAGCTGCGCGTTCCACGCAAAGCCCGGTCCGATGTGAATGTCCGGCCACTGACGCGCGATCTGCAACTGCAATGCCGACTGGCTGGCGGCGTAGCGCTCCAATGCGGCGCGCACGTCGGCGCGCCCGAGCAGCGCCTGCTGCCTGACGTGCGGACGGGT
Source organism: Pseudomonadota bacterium (assembly GCA_021815925.1). Lineage (GTDB taxonomy): Bacteria > Pseudomonadota > Gammaproteobacteria > Steroidobacterales > Steroidobacteraceae > 13-2-20CM-66-19. The sequence continues at coordinate 25,310 of JAKAZL010000001.1, forward strand.
GAGGTCGAGCGGCAAGGCCTGCAGGTCCGCGAATGAGAATCGGACTCCCCTGAGCGCCCCGACCGGTACCCCGAGCGCACCGGCAAGGGCAATGCGCGCCTGGCGCGCCCGGCCCGCGGCGGCCTGTGTCGCCAGGACGAGGCGTTGCAGGGCAATGCGCGCCTGTGCGACCTCGTAGCCCGACACATTCCCGGCTTCGAGCTGTCCTTCGAGCAAGCGCACGACCTCACGTCGCGTCACAACCTCCTGCCCGAGCAGCGCCTCCGACCGGCGCGCCGCGTACAGATCGAGCAGCGTGGCCCGCAAGCGGCTGCGCACCTGCCAGACGGTGCCGATCAGATCCCAGCGAGCCGCCGCAGCCAGGTGTCGAGCCTCGGCGAGGCGATCGCCGCGCTTGCCGGCGGTCTCGATTGGCAAATCGAATGAGAGTGGGACGATCCAGGGACTGATCGCCCCGGCGACCGGCGAGTCATGGCCGGGGGCGAGTGAGAGCGAGGGATTCGGCCGCTCACCGGCCGTGATCCGGGCGGCCTGCGCGCTCAGCAGTCTCGCGCGCGCCTCGGCGAGCGCGGGCTGGTAATAGAACGCAGCGAGCGTGAGTGTCTTGAGGGACCATGGCGCACCCGGCGGCGGCGCGACGAGGTGATTGGCCGCCAGGAACGCGCGCAGCCCAGGTGCCTGCAGCGAACGCGACTCGAACGCCGCGATGCTCGATCCGGCGGTCAGCCGCCGTGGTTGAAAATGGGCGCAGCCGACCAGCTGGACGGCACCAACACACACCAGCAGGCCGCGGATGCCCTGGGTCGCGCCTGCACCACGGCGGGTGGCGAAGCCCGACCGGCTGGCAATCCTCGCTCGGATGAGCATTTTCGAACTATACTCCCGCTCGCCGAGACGCGGATTGTCGATTTCACCTGCGGGGCTACCGGGACAGGTTGGGTGTACGTCGCATCCTTTATGGGTCTGTTGGCGCGCCGCCTCTCTGGCGGCACAGGAGCGGTCTGCTCGAGGTACACGGACGGGCTTCCAACGATCGCGTCGCGCCGCCTCCCGTTGACCCGATGACACCCCGGATCCTACGGCGAGCAGTGCTGCAAGCCTTTCGGGCCTCGCCGGTCCGCACGGCACATGACGGCCGTGCACACCGGAATGCCTGCGGGCGAACCAACCTGCCGTTGAAAGTCCTGCGGCTGCCGGTCTGCGCGGCGCTCCTGTGCGTGGCCGCAGGCCAAAGCCTCGCGCCCGCTGCCGCCGGACAGCGCGCAGGATTGTCGACACTGAGCGGCGAGCAGCTCCGTGCGGTCGGAATCGTCATTGCCGCGGCGCCGCTGGCCAGGATGCCGCTGCACATCGAGGCCATCGGCCGGGTGCTCGATCCCTCGCTGCTGGTCGCCGATGCCGGGCGGCTGCAGTCGGCGCGCGCGCGCGCCATAGCCGCTGCGGCCGAGACCGCGCGGCTGCGGGGGCTGTACCAGCTCGCCAATGCCTCATTGAAGGCGCTGCAGAGGGCCGAGGTGGCGCAGGCCGCAGCACAGGCCGGCGTGCAGCAGGCGCAGGCCGAGTTGCGCCTGCACTGGGGTCCGCTGGCGTGGTTCACCGCTGCGCGGCGCGCGCAGCTCCTCGGACAGCTCGCCGACGGCCGCGCACTGCTGCTGCGCGCCGACGTGCTGGGCCGGCAGAGTCTGGGCGTGATACCGGCGCGGGCGCTGATCGATGTTGACGGGCTGGAGGTGCCGGCCCGCGTGCTCGGTCCGCTGCCACGGTCGGCTGCGGTACTGAGCGTCGGGCTGCTGCTGCAGATCCCGCATCCGCCGCTCGGTCTCGGTGCCGGCGCGCGCCTGCCCGTGATTCTTGAGGGCGCGGAGCGCGAGGGGCGTGTGGTGCCCGACGGAGCGCTGCTGTATGGCCAGCAGGGCGTCTACGTTTACCGCGCGCTGCCGGGGAAGACCCAGGACGGCGATACGCAGTTCGAGCCACTGCGGGTCACGCTGCTGCAGTCGGTCGGCAGTGGCTGGCTGGTGAGCGGGCTGCACGCCGGCGACCGCCTCGTCGTTCAGGGTGCGGGCGTTCTGTGGTCGCTGAAGGGGCTGAGCCGCGGCTCGGGCGGCGACGACTGATGCTCGGCGCCATCGTCCGGGCCTCGCTGGCGCATCCACGCATCGTCACAGCGCTGTCGATTCTCGTGGCGGTCGTGAGCTTCGCGGCGCTGTTGCACGCGCGCTTCGACGTATTTCCAAACTTCGCACCGCCGCACGTGACGGTGCAGACCGAGGCACCGGGGCTCGATGCGCAGCAGGTCGAGGCGCTGGTGACACGGCCGCTGGAGGGGCTCCTGGCCGGTACCGAGGACGTCAAGACCGTCCGTTCGAAGTCGATCCAGGGCCTCTCGGCGATTTACGTGGTATTCAAGCGTCGCGGCAATCCCTACCGCCAGCGCCAGGTGGTGACCGAGCGACTCGCGGGAGCGGCCGGCATCCTGCCGGCCGGGGTCGGTCCCCCGCAGCTCTCGCCCCTGTCCTCCTCGATGCAATATCTGGAGCACTTCGGCTTCACCAGCAACCGGTTGACCCCGGTGCAGCTGCGCGACGTGGTCCGCTGGGAAGTCGAGCCACAGATTCTCGCGGTGCCCGGTGTCTCGCAGGTCATGCTGTATGGCGGCGCCGCGCGCGAACGCCAGGTCATCGTCGATCCGCGCAAGCTGGCCGCGGCAGGGTTGACGCTGAGCGAGGTGTTCCGCGCAACCCGTCGCGCCACCGAGCTGGTCGGTGGCGGCTACCTGCAGACCCCGGCGCAACGCATCGTGCTGCGCGCGCAGGCACCTGGAGCGACGCCGCGGATGCTGGCGCAGGCGGTGCTCGCCACTCGCCACGGCCTGCCGATCCGGCTCGGCGACGTCGCGACCGTACGTGATGGTGCGGCGCCGCGCTTCGGCAACGGCGTCATTGATGCTCAACCCGGTATCCTGGTCGAGACCTCGACCCAGTACGGCGCCAACACCTTGACGGTGACCCATGCGCTCGAGCAACGCCTGGACGAACTCGCCCCCGCGTTGAAGGCGCAAGGGGTGATCTACCACCCGGCGCTGCTGCGGCCGGCAAGTTTCATTCAGAGCGCGCTGGTCAAGCTGCGCGCCTCGCTCCTGATCGGCGCGGCACTGGTGGTGATTCTGCTGCTGGTGACCTTGCGCGACTGGCGCGGCGCGCTGATCTCGTTCTCCTCGATTCCGCTGTCGCTGCTCGCGACCGTGTGGATCCTCGGCCTGTTCGGCGTGTCGCTGAACACGATGACCATCGGCGGTCTGGTCGTGGCGCTCGGCGTGGTGGTCGACGATGCGGTGATCGATGTCGAAAATATCACCCGCAGACGTCGCAATGCGGGCGCGGCCGGCGCCCAGCTCGATGCCCGCCAGCTGTTCGTCGGCGCGTCGCTCGAGGTGCGCCAGCCGGTGTTCTATGCCACGGCCGCCGTGACGATGGCCTTCCTGCCTATCGTCATGCTCTCCGGCATCCAGGGGGCGTTCTTCCGGCCGCTGTCTATGGCATTTCTGGTCGCAGTCGGCATCTCGCTGCTGGTCGCGATGAGCGCCACGCCGGCGTTGTGCGCGCTGCTGATGCGTCGGCACAATCCACCGGGCGAGGCGCGCTTTCTGCTGGCCTGCAAGCGCTTCCAGCGGCGCACCATCGAGCGGCTCTACGATTGCCCGCGCGTGGTGCTGGCGGTGCTGCTGCTCACCGGAGTGGCTGGTGCGGTGATTCTGCCGCTGTTCGGTCAGCGTCTGTTGCCGAATTTCCGCGAGACCTACTTGATCGCCCACGCCAGTCTTCGGCCGGGCATTTCGCTGCAGGAGACGACCCGCGTCGGGGTGCGCATCTCCAGGCGCCTGTTGGCGATCCCCGGTGTCAAGAGCGTCGCCGAGCAGATCGGTCGCGCCGTGAATGGCCAGGATCGAGACCCGCCGAGCAAGAGTGAGTTCGACATACAGATCGATCCGGCCAAAGGACACACGCCGAGTCAGATTGAGGCGGGGATCCGCAAGGTGTTCAAGGACTTCCCGAACCAGCTCACCGAGGTCTACTCGGTGCTCGAGGAGCGCATCGGTGAGACCCTGTCCGGGGAGACCGCGCCGTTCGTCGTCAGCGTGTTCGGCAACAACCTGGACGTCGATGATGCGGTGGCGGGGCGGATCGCCGCGGTGCTGCGCAAGCTGCCGCACGCCGGGGAGGTGCGCCTGCAGGTTCCGCCGCGACAGCCCGAGCTGCACGTGCAGCTGCGGCCCGAGCGGCTCGCCCTGTACGGCTTGCAGCCGAGCGATGTGCTGCGCGCGATCAACGCGGCGTACCAGGGCGCAGTCGTCAGTCAACTCGCGCTGGTCGATCGTACGATCCCGGTGGTGGTGCGGATCGCCGGCGCAGGTTCCTCACCGCAGGCGGTGGGTGCGCTGCTGCTGCGCAGTTCCGCCGGCGCCGTCGTGCCGCTGTCACGGGTCGCCCGGGTCGAGTTGCAGTCCGGCCGCAGCGAGATCGACCACGAGGATGGACTGCGCCGCCAGGTGGTGACCGCCGATCCGACCACCTCGGATCAGACCGGATTCGCGCAGGAGGCGCGGCGGGCGATCGCAGCTGATGTTCAGCTGCCCGCCGGCGTCTATCTCAGTTACGGCGGCGTGGCGGCGGCGCAGGTTGCGGCGGCGCACCAGCTCTACCTGCACGCCGCCGCGGCGCTGGCGTTGATCGTCTTGCTGATGGCGCTGGCGTTCGGCGCCGCCCGTCACGTGCTGCTCGTGCTGCTCGTCCTGCCGAGCACGCTGATCGGCGGCGTCGCCGCGGCGGCGATCACCGGCGCGACCCTGACTCTGGGGGCGATGGTGGGCTTCGTCGCGCTGTTCGGCATGGCCGCGCGGAACACCATTCTGCTGATTTCTCACTACGACCATCTGGTGCGGGTCGAGGGGCAGACCTGGGGGCTGCAGGCCGCGCTGCGCGGCTCCGAGGAGCGGTTGACGCCGGTACTGTTGACGGCATTGTTGACTGCGTTGGCGCTGCTGCCGGTGGCGATCCAGCTGCATCAGCCGGGCCATGAGATCGAAGGTCCCATGGCGGTCGTGATCCTCGGCGGTCTGGTGTCCTCGACCATCGTCAGTCTGCTGCTGGTGCCGCCGTTGGCGGCGCGGTGGCTCAATCCCGCCGCGGGCGCGAGCAGCGGTTGATGCCGCGGTCCGGCGAGGCGGGTGCAAGCGCGCCCGCTGCGGATCCGGGCTTTTTTCGGCTGTAGCAGATTGCCGACAGACTGCGCTTCGCCGGCGCGAGCTGTCATAATGATTTGATGAGAACCCCCGTCGTCCGCCTCACGCTCGCCGCATGTTTGGCGCTCGCCGCCAGCGCGTGCTCTCTGTTCCCGCCAGTGCCGCGCCCGGCCCCGCCGGCGCCGCCACCGAAGGTGGTCCCGCCGCCCCCGCCGCCGCTGCCGCTTCCGGTTCAGACGGAGAAGTTCGAGCTCGCGCCCGGGCAGACCGTCGTCGGGCACGTGCAGGTCGTGAAAGTCCTCAAGGGACAGACCCTGACCGACATCGGCCGGCGATTCAACCTCGGTTACCGGGAGATGACACGCGCCAACCCGGGCGTCGATCCCTGGATTCCGGCGGTGGGCACACCGATCGTGCTGCCCACGCAGTTCATTCTTCCCGATGCGCAGCAGCGGGGCATCGTCGTCAACCTCGCGGCGATGCGGCTGTATTATTTCCCTCCGCACAAGCGGGGTGAGCCACAGGTCGTCATCACCCATCCCGTCGGTATCGGCCGGCGCGGCTTCGTGACGCCGCAAGGCGTGACACACGTGCTGTGGCACGAGAAGGACCCGGTGTGGCGCGTGCCGCCGTCGATTCTTGCCGAGCACGCCAAAGAGGGAGCGCCGCTGCCGCCGGTGGTCGGGCCGGGGCCGGACAACCCGCTCGGCGACTACGCGCTTCACCTGGGCTGGCCGGGTTATCTGATTCACGGCACGAACAAACCGGTCAGCGTGGGCTTTCGGGTGAGCCACGGATGCGTGCACCTGTTCCCCGAGGACATCAAGCAGATCTTCAATATGGTGCCGAACGGCACGCAGGTGCGGGTTGTCAACCAGCCCTATCTGTTCGGCTGGCGCAACGGCAGGCTCTACTTCGTCGCGTATGGCCCGCTGAAGGGTGACAAGCGGCCGTGGAAGAAGCGCTGGCGTCACTTGCTGCCGGCACTGCTCACCCATGCCGAACGCGTGGCGTTGTGGAAGCACCATCAGCGGATCGACTGGGCCCGGATCGGCCAACTCGTCGCAGCGCCGCGGGGCATCCCTGTGGCGGTCTCAGGGTCGGACAGCGAGGGGCTCAATCAGATCCTCGTTGCTGCGCCGCGGGTGCAGAATCAACTGCCTGCCGGTTCCACCTGGAACGGTAAGACGGATCTGCCACTCACCAACGCGCAGTTCCACAAGATCGATGCTCAGGTGATGACGCCGCAGCAGAGAAAGGCGCTGCGGGCGGTCGATGATCTGCCGGGCGCTCCGCCGGCTCACCGTGGCTCATCCTGTGCGCAGTCCAGTACCTGCGGCGGATCGGGGGCGCCGGGCGGCGGGTCGTCCGCCAAGACGAAGACCTCGCAGGCGACGCCAAGCGGACCCTGAGCCGCGTCGTCGCGCAACCGAGGAGGCATGCGGGGTCCCTCCGCTGCGGTGGCCACACGTGAGCACCCGGAGCAGGCGTCCGGGGCCGGTGCGGGGGTGCATGCGATGGCGGGTCAGGCTCGCCTGCGGCCCATGGCGCGTCGCTGGGGGCTTGAGACGGACTCGGCCGACCGGGCTGGCCTCGGTGGGGCGGGCGGCTTGTCCAGCCGAACTTCCTCGAGCAGCGAGCCGATCCGCTCGGCGTCGTGCGGGGTCGCCGGGTTGTAGACCACCAGACTGAGGTCCGTTCGCCCGTCGACGGCGAAGGTCGAGTATTCGAATGCGATCGGCCCGAGCAGCGGATGGCGTATGCGCTTGATGGCCTCGCCGTGGGCGCCGTGCACCTCATTGTCTTCCCACATGGCCTTGAATTCAGGACTCGCCCGGCACAGCTCGGCGACGAGCGGTTCGACGTCCGCGGCCGCACCGGCCCGGGCCGACTCGAGGCGGAACGTGCCCAGCACGGAACGCGCGACGCTTTCCCAGTCGTATTGAGCACGCCGAGCGCGCGGGTCGAGAAAGATCCAGCGCAGGATGTTGCGCCGCTCGAGCGGCAGTGATCCGTAGTCCATCAGCACCACCGTTGCCGCCCGATTCCACGCGACCACGTCCCAGGTCGCGGTCCGGATCACGGCAGGGCTCGGATCCAACGCATCCAGAACGCGTTGCAGCCGGGGCGTGACATCTTCGCTCCTGCGATAGCGCGCCTCGGGCGGACGACCGAGCGCGAGCAGGAACAGATGCTCGCGCTCGGCGTCCGTCAGCAGCAACGCGCGCGCGATCCGTTCGAGGACCTCGGCCGACGGCGCCCCGCCGCGTCCCTGCTCGAGCCAGGTGTACCAGGTCGGGCTGATGCTCGCGCGCTGGGCCACCTCCTCGCGGCGCAGGCCGGCCGTCCGGCGGCGCACCGTGCTCAGTCCGAAGGCGGCCGGGTCGAGCTGCGTGCGGCGTTGCTTGAGGTAGATCCCGAGGCGATTCCCGGCGGTGGGTCCGTTGGCCATGGTGTGCATTATACCAGGATAACGTCCCTACTTTACCCGGATGACTGGCTGCGCCACAGTCGGGCTCGACGCAACGGGAGAGTGTGCTCATGAAGATATTCGTCACCGGAGCCACCGGGTTCATCGGATCGGCGCTCGTCGGGGAGTTGATTGCAGCGGGACACCAGGTGCTCGGACTGTGCCGCTCCCCGGAGCGCGCGCACTCGCTGGCCGCCGCCGGGGCCGAGGTCCATCGAGGATCGCTCGAGGATCTGGGCAGCCTGCGCGACGGTGCGGACCGCTCGGATGGAGTGATCCATCTGGCCTTCAACCACGACTTCTCGCAGTTTCAGTCGAACTGCGAAGCGGACCGACGGGTCATCACGGCGCTCGGCTCCGCGCTCGCCGGCTCTCGACGACCGTTCATCGTGACCTCGGGAACTGCGATGGCCAACACCGTGCCGGGCCAGCCGGCGAGGGAGGACGGTGCCGTCATCAGCGCTGCGGTGTTCCCACGCGCGGCCACGGAAGAGGCGGCCTGGTCCATGGCCGAAGCCGGCGTCAACGTCTCGGTCGTTCGGCTCCCGCAGGTGCACGACACCGTCAAGCAGGGGCTGGTCAGCCCGGCGATCGCCATCGCGCGCGCGAAGGGAGTGTTCGCGTACATCGACGCAGGGCACAACCGCTGGCCCGCAGCCCACGTGTCGGACGTTGCCCGCCTCTACAAGCTTGCGTTCGAGAGAGCGCAGCCCGGGGCGCGGTACCACGCGGTTGCCGAAGAAGGCATCGCGATGCGGGATGTCGCGCACACCGTCGGCCGGCGCCTGGGGCTGCCGGTCCGGTCCATTGCAGCGCAGGAGGCGCAGGAACATTTCGGCTGGTTCGCCCGGTTTGCGACGCTCGATGTGCCGGCTGTGAGCGAGCAGACGCGGCGGCAACTCGGATGGCAGCCGGTCGGGCCCGGTCTGATCGCCGACCTCGAGCAGCTCGAGCTCACCGGCGACTGACAGGCGCCCGGTGCGGAAGTTGGAGAGCTCGGCGCGGGCGCGGCGCGGGTTACCGGGGCAGGGAGTGCCCTACGGTGGTGCGCCGGTGCGGTGCCCGAGCCGGCCGTCGGACCGGCAGAGGCTCTCGCCGAGCGGCCGCGATCACTGCGGCTTCGGCAGGCCGGCGAGCTCGTGGATCTTGTCGTCGAGATACTCCAGCACATGCTCATCGCGCTCGGTCTCCTTGTGCGTGAGCAGGCTGATCGCCATCCCTTCGAGGACGTAGCGGACCAGGTCGAGCGCGACGTCAAACTTCACGCCGCGACCCTCCCACTCCGGGAACACCTCGACGGCCGCCTGGTACCACTCCCGCTCGAACGACTCCTGCGCGGGGCGGAGGATCGCCGCGAGTTCCTTGTCGGTACGCGCTGCAACGGCGAGCTCGAAGAAGGCGACAAACATCGGGTGGCGGACTTGCGCCCAGTAGGCATCCAGGCTCTGGCGCAGATGATCGCGGACCACGGGCGGCTTGCTCACCGCCTTGCGGAAGGCGCGCAGGCGCTTGGCGTGCAGGTACTCCACCGCTGCGCTCACGACGGCCAGCTTCGAGGGGAAATGGTGCAGCATCGCGCCGCGCGACAGGCCGGCCTTCTCGGCGATGAGGGTGGTCGTGGTCTGCGAGTAGCCGTGCTCGATAAAGCAGCGGATGGTCGCCTCGATGATCTGCGTGCGGGTGAGCGCGCTCTTCTGCGCCTGCCAGCTCGCCTCATCGGCGCTCTCGCGGCCGGCTCTGGCGAGCGATAGGGCGCGGTCCGTGCTGGCGGTATTCTTCTTGATCATGTTTACAGTGCGCCCATTTGAAAAAAAAGTCAAAGCTGACTGAAATAGTCAAAGCTGATTAAAATCAGCAAGCGTGACTGATTCCGTCATCGCCAGCGGGTCCTGGCCAAGCGAGTGATCTAATACCATGAAACGACTAGCCGAAAAAGTGGCTCTGGTGACCGGCGCGGCGTCCGGTCTGGGCCGGGCGGACGCCGAGGCGCTGGTGCGCGAGGGCGCGCGCGTGCTGCTGACCGACGTCAATGAAACCGCTGGCAACCAGCTGGCCGAGGAACTGAACGCGCGCGAGCCCGGTTGCGCGGCCTTCCTCACCCACGATGTGCGTGATGAGCGGCGCTGGGGTGAGGTCATCGCGGAGTGTGGCCGGCGCTTCGGTGCGCTGCACGTCCTCGTCAACAACGCCGGCGTGGTCGTGATCGCGACGCCGGAGACCACCACCCTCGAGCAGTTCCGCTTTGCCAACGCGGTGATGTCCGAGGGGGTCTTCCTGGGCTGCAAGGCGGCCATTCCCCTGATGCGCACCTCGGGCGGCGGCTCGATCATCAACATGTCCTCGGTGGCCTCGCACATCGGGTACCCCGTTTTCTTCGCCTACAGCGCTGCCAAGGGCGCCGTGCGGGCGATGACCAAGTCGATCGCCGTGCACTGCCAGATGAACAAGTACGGGATCCGCTGCAACTCCATTCACGCCGGTGCGATCGAAACGCCGATGGTTCAGCAGGCGAACGCGGCCCTCGGCATGAAGATGCAGGATTACGAGGCGGCCCCCTGGGGCCTCGGCAAGCCGGAGGACGTGGCCAACCTCGTCGTCTACCTGGCATCCGACGAGTCGCGCTTCGTCAACGGAGCGGAAATCGTGATCGACAACGCCCTGACGGTGCAGTGACCGGGACGGAGTGAGCGCAGGCGTGGCGAGCATGCGTTACTTTGAGGACCTCATCGAGGGCGAGGAGCGCGAGTCGGATGCGCGTGAGGTCACCGAGGCGGAGCTGCTGGCATTCGCGCGCCAGTACGACCCGCAGTACTTTCACGCCGATCCGCTGGCGGCAACGCGCTCGATCTTCGGCGGCGTCGTCGCCTCGGGCATCTTCACCATGGCGATATGGCGTCAGCTGGATCACCGGATCTGCGGTGATATCGCCTGGATCTGCGGTGTCGCCTGGGACGAGGTGCGCTTCCCGCAGGCCGTCCGGGCGGGGGATGTGTTGCGCGCCCACGCCCGGTGCCTGAGCAAGCGCCCCTCGCGCAAGGATCCGCGCCGCGGGGTCACCGTCTACCAGTACACGTTGCTCAACCAGCGCGACGAAACGGTGTTCACCTGCCGCAGCACGAATCTGGTCGAGCGGCGGATGAGCGAGGCTTGATCAGTCCTCGCCATGGTAGCGACGCCAGCTCGGCAGGCCCTCGGGATAGTCTGCCGGGCGCTGATCACCATAGGCGCGCATGCGCAGCCGGCTGCCGAGTGCTGCGGCGTATTCGCCGACCGGCAGGTAATACAGGAACGACAGGGTGCGCTCGGCGAAGCACCAGCGGCCCGCATGGCGGCGATACTGGTCGCGGTAGCGCAGGGCGGCGATGAGCGCCTGGCTATTGCGCCAGACTTCGGCGTGGGAGGACACCAGTCCGCTCGCGCGGTCCGGATCAGTCGTGTCCAGTTCGACGAGCTGGTCGTGCGCGACGTGGTTGGTGGCCTTGAGCGCGGCGAACCGGCCGTGGAACTGCTCGATGATCGCCGTCCGTCCCCGTGCGTTCATCACGCCGTCCTGGGAACGGAAGACCGCATCCGGCGTGAACAGCGATTCGAGCGTGTCGATGTCGCGGTCGTCCACGGCGATACCGTAGCGGGCGACCAGCTCGCGCAGGGCGAGTCGATCCTCGAGCGCCCCGATGCGCCGGGTCAATGTCGACAGATCAGAAGTCATTCGGGTCACACCTCTTGGGCTGAGCGTTGTGGAGGGGGCGAAGGATCATGAAACGTCTTGAGAACAAGGTGGCGGTCGTGCTCGGCGCGGCCGGCAAGGACAACATCGGACAGGCGATTGCGCGGCGGTTTGCCGAGGAGGGCGCGCGGGTGGTCGTGGCCGGCCGCAACGCGCAGCCGCTGCGCGAGTTCGCGGCGCAGCTCGACGGGCGCTTCGCTCTGTGTGACATCACCTCCAAGGCGCAGCTGCGCGCGCTGGCGCAGGTGGCGCTCGATGCATTCGGGCGCATCGATATTGCCGTGAACTGCACCGGGCTCGGGCTCATCGCCAAGCTGCTCGAGACCACCGAAGAGCAGATCGACCAGCTGATGGATCTGCACTTCAAGGGATCATTTTTCTTCCTGCAGGTGTTTTGCGATGCCATCGCCACCTGCGGCGGTGGCTCGGTGATCCTCACCTCCTCGGCGTCGGTGCACGCCCTGCTGTTCCACCATGCGGCGTACATCGGCACGAAGGCCGGGACTGAGTCGCTGGCGCGTTGCTTCGCGAACGAATTCGGTGCGCGCGGCGTGCGGGTCAACTCACTCGCGCCCGGCCTGACTGCGACGCCGATGACGGCCCGGGAGATGCAGATGCCGGGACTGGAATCGGTCTTCATCAAGGAGTACCCGCTCGGGCGCATCGGGACGGCCGCGGACGTGGCCAATGGCGCGCTGTGGCTGGCGGGGGACGAGTGCTTCATGACCGGGCAGGTGCTGCAGGTAAATGGCGGTCTGACGCTGCGGCGCAACCCGCTGCCGCGCGAAATCAACGCAAGTCTGGCCGCGGCCCGCGGGCCGTCCGGGTAGGCGGCGACGCTGCAGCCCCGGGGCTAGTGTGCCTGAAGTGCCCCGTAAAAAAAACAGTCAAGCCTGATTGTATTTGAGCCCGCACCGCCTATAATCTGGCCGCTGGAGCCTGCACGGCTCGCCGCCTCGGGGGGCGCTGCGCACATCGGGTACCGACCCTGCGGTGCCGCCCGTCCGTACTGTCACTCGGAGGAACGCGCGATGGATCTGGGTCTCAGGGGCAAGAAGGCCATTGTCACAGGTGCGACCAAAGGCATCGGCCGCGCCATCGTCGAACTCCTCGCCGGTGAGGGCGTGGACGTTGCGCTGTGTTCGCGCACCCAGGAGGAAGTCGACGCGACGGTTCAGGCCCTGAAGCGCCAGGGCGTCAATGCCTGTGGCGAGGCAGTGAACGTGCGCGACGGCGATGCCTACAAGGCCTGGCTCGAGCGGGCGGTCGCCGCGCTCGGCGGCTGCGACATCTTCGTCCCGAACGTGAGCGCGGGCGGCGGGTTCGACAGCGAGAAGAACTGGACGCGCAACTTCGAAGTCGACGTCATGCACACGGTGCGCGGCTGCGAGACGCTGATGCCGCATCTGGAGAAATCCGGCGCCGGCTCCATCGTCATCATCGCCTCGACGAATGCGCTGGAAACGTTCGGTGTGCCGCAGGCGTTCAATGCGATGAAGGCGGCGCTCATCACCTACTCCAAGCAGCTCGCGCAGCACGTCGGCAAGAAGGGCGTGCGCGTCAATACCGTTTCGCCGGGACCGATCTATTTCGACGGCGGCAGCTGGGAGCTCATCAAGGGCACCATGCCAAAGCTCTATGACTACGCCCTGCGGCAGATCCCCTGCGGGCGCATGGGAACCCCGGAGGAGGTCGCGCGTGTGGTGGCGTTCGTCGCAAGCCCGGCCGGCAGTCTCATGACCGGCTCGAACGTCGTGGCGGACAACGGCTTCACCAAGCGCGTCCAGTTCTGATGGACGAGTTCTGGCAGCGGTCCAAGGCTCCGGCTTATACGCCGGTGCCGCGTTCCCGGCCCGAGGACAGTCCGGAAACGCCGCTCGAGAAGGCACCCACTCCCGAGCTCGACTGGGGCGTCGTCGATCAGCGGCGCTACTTCTCGCGCGAGTTCATGCGGCTCGAGTGGGAGCGGATGTGGAGCAAGGTCTGGTTGCTCGGCGGCCGCGAGGCCGACATCCCGGAGGCCGGCGATTACATCGTCACCGAGATCGGGCCGGAGTCGATCCTCATCGTGCGCCAGCGCGACGGCCGGGTGCGCGCGTTCTACAACGTCTGTCAGCACCGCGGCAGCCGCCTGCGCGGCTGCGGGATCGGTACGACCGGTGCATCGCTGACGTTCAAATGTCCGTACCATCACTGGGAGTACGAGCTGGACGGCTCGTATCACCGGATTCCCGACATCGACACCTTTCCCCAGGGCAAGCCGGCCCATGCGCTCAGCGAGATCCGTTGCGACACCTGGGGTGGCTTCGTGTGGTACTCGCTGAACGAGTCACCGCCGCCGCTGCTCGAGTTCCTTGACCCGTTGCCGCGCCATCTCGAGGCGTACAACCTGCACAAGATGGTGCAGACGCGCGACATCACCGTCGAATGGGACTGCAACTGGAAGACCTCGGTCGATGCGTTCAACGAGACCTACCACGTGCAGGGCATTCATCCGCAGCTGCTCTGGTACCTGCACGACCTCGACGTGCAGATCGACTGCTATGAGCGCCACAACCGCTACCTGATTCCCTTCGGCACACTTTCCCCGCGCGTGCGCAAGCCGCCGGCGATTCCCGAGCCCATCAAGACGATCATGAAGGCGGCGGGCATAGATCCGGCGGACTACGACCGGCCGATCAGCGAGATCCGCCGCGACGTGCAGAAGCACAAGCGGGCCTTCGGCGCCACGCAGGGCAAGGACTACTCGCGGCTGAACGACGATCAGCTCACCGACGACTACCATTACCTCATCTTTCCCAACCTGTCGCTGAACGTCCATGCGGACGATTTCTGGATCTTCCGGCAGCGCCCCCATCCGCACGACCCCGATCGCATGTTCTACGACATCATGACCTTCGAGCTCGTCCCCGATGGGCAGGAGTGGCCGCAGCGGGCCGAGCACAAGCAGTGGAAGCACGGCGACAAGTCGATCGGGTTGGTGCTCGACCAGGATGCGGCAAATCTGCCGGGCGTGCAGGCCGGCATGCATTCGAAAGGCTTCAAGGGGCTGTGGGTCGGCGCTCAGGAGCTGCGCATCCGACACTTCCACAAAGTGCTCGACGACTACATCTACGGTCCGCAGGGCAAGCCTGCGGGCGCGCTGTAGGGAGGTGCCCGCAATGGAGCTGGATCGCACCAAGCTGTTGGATGCTTATCGGCGGATGAAGACGATCCGCGAGTTCGAGGAACGGCTGCACGTTGAGATCGCCACCGGCGAGATACCGGGCTTCACGCACCTGTATGCCGGGCAGGAAGCCGTGGCGGTGGGCGTGTGCGCGGAACTGACCGACGAAGATTACATCGTTAGCACGCATCGCGGTCACGGCCACTGCATCGCCAAGGGGTGCGACGTCACCGGCATGATGAAGGAGATCTACGGACGTCGCGACGGGCTGTGCAAGGGCAAGGGCGGCTCGATGCACATCGCCGATTTCGACAAGGGCATGCTCGGCGCCAACGCCATCGTCGGCGGTGGGCCGCCGCTCGCGGTGGGCGCGGCCATCGCCTGTCAGCTGCGCCGTCCGGCCTCGGGCGAAGGGCGGGTGAGCGTCGCCTTCGGCGGTGACGGCAGCTGCAACCAGGGCACGGTGTTCGAGGCCATGAATTTGGCGGTGGTGCTCGGCGTGCCCACCATTTTCGTCTTCGAGAACAACGGCTACAGCGAACACACCGGAGCGGACTACGCGGTCGGCTCGAAGGACATCACCGCGCGCAGCGCGGCATTCGGCATGCCCGCCGAGCGGGTCGACGGGAGCGACTTCTTCGCCGTGCACGCGGCCATGCAGCGCGCGGTAGCGCGCGCGCGCAGCGGGGCTGGTCCCAGCACGATCGAGGCGACGACGACGCGCTTCTACGGGCATTTCGAAGGCGATCCGCAGAACTACCGTGCCAAGGGTGAAATTGAGCGCCAGCGCGCCACGATGGACTGCCTGGCGCGCTTTCGCGCCACGGTGGCGGCCGACGGGTCGATTG
The DNA here is from genome assembly GCA_021815925.1 of Pseudomonadota bacterium. Taxonomy (GTDB): domain Bacteria; phylum Pseudomonadota; class Gammaproteobacteria; order Steroidobacterales; family Steroidobacteraceae; genus 13-2-20CM-66-19. The sequence continues at coordinate 40,763 of JAKAZL010000001.1, forward strand.
CCGCGGCGGAACTCGATGCGATCGACCGCGCGGTGCTCCTGGAGATCGACGCGGCGGTGAGCGCTGCCCGCGCAGCGCCCATGCCGTCAGAGTCCGAGCTGACGACCGACGTGTACATCAGCTACTGAAGCGCCCGATTTCGCCAGGACGACATTCATGCCACAGCTTTCGATGCGCGATGCCATCAACCAGGCACTGCACCAGGAAATGGAGCGGGATCCGCGCGTCATCGTTCTGGGTGAGGATGTTTCCGGCGGTGCGGGCGGCACCTCGGGGCAGCGCGAGGCCTCGGGCGGAATATTCGGCGTCACCAAGGGGCTGCTGCCGCGATTCGGTGCCGGTCGGGTCATCGACACGCCGATCAGCGAATCGGCCATCGTTGGGGCCGCCGCCGGGGCGGCGCTCGCCGGCCTGCGCCCGGTCGCCGAGCTGATGTTTGCCGACTTCGTCGGCGTGTGCATGGATCAGATTTACAACCAGGTGGCAAAGTTTCGCTACATGTTCGGCGGCAAGAGCGCCTGCCCGGTTGTGATCCGCATGGCGATGGGCGCGGGCATGAACATGGGGGCGCAGCACTCCCAGGCGATTTACGGGCTCCTCACGGCGATCCCGGGCCTGAAAGTTGTGGTGCCCTCGAATGCCCGCGACGCGAAGGGACTGCTCATCGAGGCGATCCGCGACGACGACCCGGTGGTGTTCTTCGAGCACAAGGCGCTCTATCCGCGCAAGTGCGAGGTGCCCGAGGAGCCGTTCCGCGTGCGCTTCGGCGAGGCGAGCCTGCTGCGCGAGGGCGCCGATGCGACGGTCGTGGCGATCGGCCGCATGGTGGTGTTCGCCGAGAAGGCGCTCGATGCGCTTGCCAAGGAAGGGGTCAGCTGCGACCTGATCGATCCGCGCACCACCTCGCCGCTCGACGAGGAGACCATCCTGGAGAGCCTGGAGAACACCGGGCGGCTCGTGGTCGTCGACGAATCGCCGCCGCGCTGCAGCGTCGCCGCCGACATCGCGGCGCTGGCGGCTGGACGCGGCTTCGGGTCGCTCAAGGCGCCCGTCGTGCAGGTCACTGCACCGCATACGCCCGTGCCGTTTTCTCCGGCCCTCGAGCGCGCCTATGTGCCCGGTCCGCAACGTATCGAGGCCGCCATTCGTCAAGTGTTGGGAAGGAATCGATGAGCGAGCAGATCCACGCGGTCACGATGCCCAAGTGGGGCATCGAGATGACCGAAGGCACCGTGATTCGCTGGAATGCGTCCGCGGGTCAGCGGATCGACAAAGGCGAGCCGCTGCTCGAGGTTGAGACCGAGAAGATCGTGAACACCGTCGACTCGCCCTTCAGCGGGACGCTGCGCCGAATCATCGCCGAGTCCGGCGAGGTTCGCCCGGTCGGCGCGTTGCTCGCCGTGCTTGCGGAGGACGACGTGAGTGAGCCGACGCTCGCGCGCTTCATCGAGCAGTTCAAGGGCGCACAGGTTTCCTTCGAGCCCGACGCCGCGGTGGGGACGGCTGCATCCGCCGCCGTCCATGACGCGGCGCCCGGGACCGAGGCGGCAGACGATGAGCCGCGTGTCAGTCCACACGCGAAGCGTCTCGCGGAGCGCCTGGGCGTTGATCTGGCACGGGTCCGCGGCAGCGGCCGCAACGGCCGGATCACGCGTGAGGACGTCGAGGCGTTTGCGGCACAGTCGAGCGCGACGGCCCCGGCAGCGGTCGGCGGGGCGGACAACACGGCGGTACGCCTGCGACTCTCGCCCACGCGTGTCACGATCGCGCGCCGATTGCTCGAATCCAAACAGACGATCCCGCATTACCGCCTGAGCATCGAGGTGCAGGCCGCCGCGCTCGTGCAGCGAGCAGAGCAGGCGGCACGGGAAGCCGGTCGGCGGATCACGATGAACGATCTGCTGGTGCGCGCCTGTGCGCTGGCGCTCGTGCGCCATCCGGAACTCAATGCCTGGCTCGAAGGCGAGGAGATTGTGCGCTTCGCCCGTGCCGACGTGGCCGTCGCCGTAGCTACGGCGAATGGTCTGATCACGCCGGTGGTGCGCGGAGCCGAGGCGAAGAGTCCGGCCGAGATCGCCACGGTGACTGCCGAGCTGTTCGAGCGGGCGCGCCGCGGGGAACTCACCCGCGAGGACATCAGCGGCGGAACGTTCACGATTTCCAATCTGGGCATGTTCGGGCTGCCCCGCTTCGATGCGATCATCAACCCGCCGCAGGTGGCCATTCTCGCAGTGGGCGTGGCGGAGGATCGGGTCGTCGCGATCGAAGGGGCCGCGGCAGTCGCGAAAATGATGACCTTGACGCTTTCCGCCGATCACCGGGTGATTGACGGTGCGGTGGGCGCGGCGTTCCTCGGCACGCTGCGCACTCTGATCGAGGAGCCTCAGCGGCTGTAACGGCCGGGACGCGAGGCAATCGGCTTCTTTTTGGGGGAACAACGATGCGTCGACTCACCTTGGCGGTGCTCATCGGATACGTGTTGGGCGTCGCGCCCGGGCTGGCAAGCCCGGCGCCGGCCGGTCCCGCGCCGGCGCACGGCGCGCCGCATTTCGTCTCCTCCGGTCACGCCACCGATCGACAGCATTGGCCCGGCGCGCAGGTATTCGCGCAGCACTGCGCGGCCTGTCACCTCGGCGAGGTGCCGGCGGCGCCGGAGAAGTTCTTCCTGCAGATGATGACGCCCGGAGCAATCCTCGCGGCGCTCACTCACGGCATGATGATCGAGGAGGCCAAGCCGCTGACGCTGCTGCAGAAGCGCCAGGTCGCCGAGTACCTGTCCGGTCAGCGGCTGAGCGCGGCACGCAAGCAGTATCCGTTGCCGTTGTGCACTGGGGCCGCCGCCCGGTTCGACCTCGCGCAGGGACCCGTGCCCTATGGTTGGGGGCTCGATAACTCGCGGTTTATTCCCGCTGCGGTGGCGAAGCTCCCGCCGGCCGACGTCGCACGCCTGAAGCTCAAGTGGGCCTTCGCCTTCCCACGCGCCTTGCGCGCCCGGTCCCAACCGGCGATCGCCTATGGGGCGGTATATGTCGGCAGCCAGAACGGCACCATCTATGCGCTCGATCTGGCGAGCGGCTGCGTGCGCTGGACATTCCGGGCCAGCGCCGAGGTGCGCACCGCCATGGTGCTGGCGCCACACGGTGCCCAGGATCAGGGAGCGCACCTGTACTTCGGCGACATCATCGGCAACGTCTACGCGGTCGATCCGCTCACCGGCCGGCTGCAATGGCGCCGGAAGGTCACTGCTCACCCCGATGCCACGTTGACGGGCACACCGGCCTTGTACGACGGCACACTTTACGTGCCGGTCTCGTCCCTGGAGGAGGCGACCGCGGCGGCGATCCACAAGCCGTGCTGCTCCTTCCGGGGCTCGGTCGTCGCCCTGGATGCGCGGACCGGCCAGGTGCGCTGGCGGACCTACACGATCCCGACCAAGCCGCGGGTCGTCGGCAAGACGAGCGCGGGGATGGACATTCTCGCGCCATCGGGCGTGCCGGTCTGGAACAGCCCGACCGTCGATGTGAGCCGCGGCCTGCTCTACGTCGCCACCGGGAACGACTACACCTCGCCGGCCGACGACATGAGCGATGCCGTGGTTGCGATGCGGCTCTCGGACGGCAAGATCGTCTGGCACCGCCAGCTGCTCGCGGATGACGCGTGGAACGTGGCCTGTATGTTCAAGGGCAACCCCAATTGCCCGCGCCAGGACGGACCGGACGCCGATTTCGGCGCGTCGGTGATCCTGACGCGGTTGCCCAATGGTCACCAGGTTCTGCTGGCCGGGCAGAAGAGCGGCGTCGTCTACGGTCTGGACCCGGATGCGCGCGGGCGGATGCTGTGGAAGCGCAGCGTCGGGCGCGGCGGAGTGCAGGGCGGCGTCGAATTCGGCATGACGGCCTACGATGGGCGGGTGTTCGTGCCGATCTCCGACATGAAGAACGGTCACGACGGGCGCACATATTCCTCGCCGCCCCGCCCCGGCCTGTACGCGCTCGATGCCGCGTCCGGGCGCGTCCTCTGGTCCCATCCCGCGACCGATTTCTGTCATGGCCGACCGTTCTGCGATCCCGGCATCGTCGCGGCCATCACGTCGATTCCCGGGGTGATCATCGCCGGACACATGGATGGGATGCTCAGCGCCTACGCGGCCGGCACCGGTAAGCTATTGTGGCGATACAACACGCTACGGGCGTTCAAGACGGTTTCGGGTGCACCGGGACACGGTGGATCATTCGATGGCCCCGGGGCCGTGGTGCGTGACGGCTACGTGGTGATCAACTCAGGCTACGGCCTGTATTTCCACATGCCCGGGAACGTGCTGCTGGCGTTCAAGGCCGCCGCGCACTGAGTGCAGCGGGGGCGGTCGCCCTGGGAGCATTCCCGCCGCGCCGCGGTGCTGGCGGGCGTCGGGGATCGGGACCAGCGCAGGGGCGTCAGGCCACCCAGTCGAACATCTGCAGGTCCATCTCCTGCGCCAGGCAGGCGAGGATCGGCGGCACGAGACGATCGTGGAATGAGGACTTCTGGTGGGTCTGGAATGCTGCCTCGTCCTTGAAGCGGCCGTAGACGATGTACGTCGAGGCCTGGGTCCGGTGGCGGATCACGTCATAGACCAGCGTGTCTGGCTCGCTCTGGTGGGTCAGCTGTGAGAGCTCGCGCTGCAGCTCCTCGAAGCGCTGTTCCATGCCTGGCTTGATGACGAGCGTGGCGACGAAGGTAGTGGACATCTGGCGTTACCCCTGCTGAGCGGCGCGCTCGAACTCCGCCAGGAGCTCATCGCGCAGCCGGAACTTCTGGATCTTACTGGTCGACATGGGCCAGGCGCTGACGAAGCGGACGTGGCGCGGCACCTTGAAGCTCGCGATCTCACGCCGACAGAAGTCGATCAGCTCCTGCGCCTCCACGGTGGCGTTCTCATGGCATTCGACGAACGCGGCAGCCACTTCCATCAGCCGGGCATCGGGTACGCCGACCACCTGGGCCAGCTTCACCGCGGGGTGGCGCTGCAGGCAGCTCTCGATCTCGGCCGCGGCGACGTTCTCGCCGCCGACCTTGAGCATATCTTTGACGCGTCCGTGGAACATCATGGTCCCGGCGGCATCAAGAGAGCCGATGTCCCCGGTGTGAAACCAGCCCTGCGCATCGAGTGCTTGGGCGGTCTTGTGCGGATCCTTGTAATAGCCCTCGAGGGTGCTGTAGCCGCGCACCAGGACCTCCCCGCGCGTCCCGGCGGGCACATCCGCGCCGCTCTCCGGATCGACGATTCGCACCTGCAGGCCGGGTAACGGCCGACCCAGCCGGCCGATGCGCTCGGTGAGCGGATCATCGAGGCGGCTGGTGGTCACGGTACCGGCCGTTTCCGTCATGCCAAACGTGCCGACGTACAGCGCGTCCGGCATGGCTTTGAGCATCGCTTCAGCGATCGCCGGCGGTTGGACGGCGAAGTTCGAATTCATCAGCTTGATGCGCGAGAGATCCGTCTTCGGGAAGTCGGGATGATGGATCAGGTCCGACATGATGGTGACGAAGCATGGGTAAGTCGCCGTCACACGCTCATCCTCGAGCATGTGCAGCGCCTTGCCGGCATCGAAATGCGTCATGGTGGCGTAGACGCCCCCGACGTCGAAGATCGCGCACAGCGGCAGAATCGCCGCGATGTGAAACATCGGCAGGGGCGACCAGAACACATCGTCGTGGGTGAGCGCGTAGCGATGGCGTCCGAGCGCGATCGAGTTGCGCACCATGGCCTCGTGCGAGAGCAGACACCCCTTGGGGTTCGAGGTGGTGCCGGAGGTGTAGAGCATGATCGCCACGTCGCGCAGGCGCACCTGCAGACGCGATTCGTGCACGCGATCCTCGCTCCATTGTCCGGCCAGGGCGTCGAATTCGTGCTCGGGAAGGAAGCCGTGCGGCTTCGAGGCGCCGAGCAGCACCAGATTGCGCAGATGCGGCGCTGCGGCGAGCGACAGGTGGCGCGGATCGCCGGCGTCCTTCAGCTCCGGTAGCGCATTCGTCAGCCGTTCGACGAAATTCACCTGCTCGGCGATCCGGTCGGTGGTGAACACCGCGACCAGATCGCCGTTCTCGATGACGTAGGCGAGCTCATTGTGCCGGTAACGCGCGTTCATCGGCACCGCGACCGCGCCGCACAGCGCGATGGCGAAGAGCATCTCGACGAACTCGAAGGACGTCGGCAGCAGCAGCCCCACGTGGTCGTGCGGCTTTACGCCGAGCGCCTGCAGGCTGCGGGCGCGCCGCAGCGCATTCGCGGCGAGTTCGCCGTAGGTCATCCGCTGGCCGGGCAGGATGAGCGCCGGGGAATCCGGATAGCGGTCAGCGGCCGTCAGCAGCAAGTCGCCGAGCGTGGTGACCTGAATCCGCACCGATCGCAGCGACTCGCTGCGTGGAGAGTTCTTGAGCGTTGGCATCGCGGCGACTTACAGAGGATCGAAGAATTCTCGAACCCACGTGCCCTCGAGGCACGCGGCGATCTGCGGGGCGATCTGCGCGAGCATCGCCGAGCCCATGTGGTGGTGCTCGGCCTGCTCGTCCCGGAAAGACTCGAGCACCGCGAAGCGGTTCGGCTCGCGCAGCCGGTAGAATTCGTAGGCCAGGGTATCGGGCTCGTGCGCGCGCACGTATTGCTCGAGCTTGCGGCAGTGCGCGATGAAATCCTGCTCGCACTCCGGTTTGACGGTCATCCTCGCGATGAACGTGATTTTCGTCATGGACTTCCCCCTCACATGACGCGACATCATAGCCCAGGCGGCCACCAAAAGAAACAGTCACGCCTGTTTGTTTTTAGGCGCCTGCGGTAGAGTAGTCTCTTCGGTCCCCAGGGGCCGCGAGTGGCTGCGAATGGTGAACGACGAGATTTTCCACCCGGCTGTCACCCTCGAGGAGCTCCCGGAGGGCGCCATGCGCTGCCTGACCGTGGCCGGACGCGAGGTGCTGATCTGCCGCACTCGAGAGGGCGTGTTCGCCCTCGACAACATCTGCACGCATGCGTACGCGCGCATGCACGAGGGACGGTTGCGCGGCGTGCGGCTGATCTGCCCGTTGCATGGCGCCTCGTTCGACGTGCGCGACGGCCGGGTGCTCGGTGCGCCGGCCACCCAGCCGCTGGCGCGGCATGCCGTGCGGGTGATCGGTGGCCGGGTCGAGATCGCCCTGGCGCCGGCGGTCACCGCGCAGCCCGAGCGCTGCTAGCGGCGTTGATCGAAGCGGCGCCCGATCATGGCCGAGGCAATATTGACCTTCTGGATGTCGATCGCACCGCCGGCGATGCCCCAACCCCACGCGTCACGCAGGCGGCGCTCCATGGGGAATTCGCGCGAATAGCCGTAGCCGCCCATCAGCTGCACCGCATGGCCGCAAACCTCCCGCGCCGTCTCATTGGCGAAGCACTTGGCGACCGAGGAGTCGAGCACGTTCGGCAGGCCGTCGCTGGCGCTGGCGACTGCGCGCCAGATCAGCAGTCGGGCTGCCTCCACTTTCATCTGCATCTCAGCGAGCTTCAGCTGCACGGCCTGAAAGTCGACCAGGGGCTTGCCGAACTGCCTGCGCTCCTGGACATAGGCGATGATGTCCTCGAGCGCGCCGCTCGCCTGCGAGAGCGCCATGGTGGCATTGCCGCAGCGTTCCAGATCGAACGTCTCCATCAGCTTCTTGAAGCCACCGGCCGGCACGATGACGTTCTCGACGGGCACCGCGCATTCATCGAAATACAAATCGCTGCTCGGCACACCGCGAAACCCCATGAGGTTCTCGCGTGCACCGAAAGTCAGGCCGGGGGTGTCCTTTTCCACCAGGACCGCCCCGATGCCCTTGGCGCCCGGATCGGCACTCATCCGGCAGTAGACCACGTAGGCGTCCGCATGCCCTCCGCCGGAGCACCAGCGCTTCGTCCCGTTCAGCACCACGCGGTCGGCCCGCACTTCGGCGCGCGTGGTCAGATCGCTGAGCGCCGAGCCGGCCTGCGGCTCGGACATCGAGACGGCCACGATCATCTCGCCGCTGCAGACGCGCGGAATGATGCGTCGGCGCAGCGCCTCGCCCGCGAAGTGCTCGACCGAGCGGACCGGTCCGACGCACGACTCGAACACCGGAAAGGCGAGGGCGGAGGAGCACTTGCCGAACTCCTCGAGCACGATCAGCGCATCGAGATTGCTCAGACCGAGGCCGCCGTACTCGGGGCTGACGTTCAGGCCGAGGAATCCCATCTCGGCGTACTCGCGCACCAGGGTGTGCGGCGGCGGGTTGTCCTGCCGATCGATCTCGGCCGCGAGCGGCATCAGCCGCTCGCGCACATACTGGCGGGCCGCAGCCTGCAAGGCGGTCTGTTCGTCGGTCAGTCGAAAGTCCATGGGGGCTCCTGTAGGCAATATGCTACTGAATAACGTTCGAGTACTCGATTTCGGGCGCTACGTCGCCGGACCCTACTGCGCCACGCTGCTCGGCTATCTCGGCGCGGACGTGATCCGCATCGAGCGGCGCGGTGGCGGCGAAGACCGGTTCATCGCCCCGATCACCGCCGGCGGCGAAGGCGCGGTGCTGTTTCAGACGGCCTGCAACAAGCGCTCGCTCGCGCTCGAGCTCACGCATCCGGCCGCCCGGGAAGTCATCGCGCGGCTCGTCGCGACCGCCGACGTGGTGGTGGTCAATCTGCCGGCCGACGCGCGCGCCAAGCTCGGACTGGACTATGCCGCGCTGCGCGCCATACGGCAGGACATCATCCTCGTCAGCCAAAGCGCCTTCGGCGATGTCGGCCCCTACCGCCAGCGCGGCGGCTTCGATGGGGTCGGCCAGGCCATGTCGGGCGCCATGTACATCACCGGCACGCCGGGCGCACCGGCGAAGGCCGCCGCTCCCTACGTGGACTACACGACCGCCGTGCTCTGCGCCTTTGGGACGCTGGCCGCGCTCATGCATCGTCAGCAGACCGGGGAGGGTCAGGAAGTGCAGGCGACGCTCCTCGGTACGGCACTGGCAGTGTTCGGCTCGCATCTGATCGAACAGGGCGCGACCGGCATCAACCGAGTCGGCACCGGCAATCGGGTACAGACCTCCGCGCCCTCGGACGTATTTGCCACCCGCGATGGTCACATCCTGACTCACGTGGTGGGCGATGGGCTGTTCCGCCGCTGGGCCCGCCTCATGGGTGAGGAGCAGCACTGGATGGGCGATCCGCGCTTCGCAACCGATCAATCGCGAGGGGATCACAGCGAGCCGATCCTCGAGCGCATGCGCGCCTGGTGCCGCGAGCGGACCTGCGCCGAGGCACTCGCCTCGCTCCAGCAGGCCGGTATCCCGGCCGGTCCGATTCTGACCCCGCAACAGGCACTCGAGGATCCCCAGGTGGCCGCGATGCACATGCTCCGCGATGTCGCGGACTATCCGGGACTCGCCGCGGCGGCGCCGGTTCCGGACCTGCCGATCAGACTGTCCCGCTGTGGCGGCGGCATCGAACGGCCGCCGCCACAGACCGGTGAGCACACGGAGGAGATTCTGCGCAGTCTTGGCTACTCGGCCAGCGACATCGCCGCGTTGCGCGCGGACGATGTCCTCTGAGGCCGACTCGTCTAGCGCCGGCTGAACTTGTAGCCGACCTCGACGCCAAGGTAGCGCGGCTCGCCGTAGAAGCCCCAGACCCACAGCGGATCGACGTTCTGCGCCGATTCCAGGTACTTGCGGTCCGCCAGATTCCGTCCGATGAGCCGCACGGTGATCCGGTCATCCGGAGTCTTGTAGGTCACGGAAGCATCGAGCAGCGCGCGCGCCTGGGCATAGGTCTGAGTGAACGGCTCATACGGCAGAGCGAGCGAGTACGTGTCCAGGTTCTTCGACACGTAGTTCTCCGACACATCGACGTTCAGGCTGCCCAGCGAGTCGCGCATCGGCACGCTGTAGTTCAGGTCCGCCGTGGCGGTCCATTCCGGGCAGCGATCGACCGGCAGATGGCTCAGGTTGACGATCGTGCTGCCGACGCCGCTGGAGAAGCTCGTGTAGCCGCAGTGCTGGTAGCTGATCGGAATGTGCAGGATCAGGTTCTCCGTCAGCAACGCGGTGAGCTCGTTCTCGATGCCGTACGCCTTCATCGAGGCGGCATTGCGGAACAGCGTCTCCTCGCCGGGCTGACCGTTGAGATTGGTGATCGGCACGACCACCTGGCGGATCACGTTGGAGTACCTGACGTAGAACGCCGCCTCGTTGAGGCGTACCCGGTGATCGAACAGCTCGCTCTTCATGCCGATTTCGAACGAGTCGGCCTTCTCCGGGTTGGTGGGCGTCCGTTCTGCCGGCGTGATCGGATTGCCGCTCGTGCCGACCTGGTCGTTATAGCCGCCGGCCTGGAAGCCGTGCGAATACGTACCGTAGACGAACAGGTTGCGCGAGAATTTATGCGACAGAGAGACGTCGTAGGTCGGCTCGGTCCAGGTGTGGCTGTCGGTCACCACGCCGAACGGATAGGCGGCGAAATTGCCCGCATTCATGAGGTTGCCGAGCTGCTGCCAGGTGAAGCCCGGCGTGAACTGGCCGGTCGGGGAGGGCAGCTGCTGGACGAACACCTGCTGCCGGCCGATCCAGTCCTTGGTGATGTGCGAGTAGCGCGCGCCGACGGTCAACGTAGTCTTCGGAGTGAAGCGCCAGTTGCCCTGGGCGTAGACTGCCGAGGACTTCTCCGACTGCGCGTTGCACAGGACCTGCGGGTTGTTGTTGTAGCCGCCGGGTTGGGCCCCCGGAGGGGTCGGCACGCCAAACAGATCGTAGATGCCGAGGATCTGCGCCACGCAGAAGGCATCGTGATCGTTGTAGTAGAACAGGCCGGCGACGTAGTTCAGCGGGCCCATCTGCTTCGAGGCGAAGCGCACCTCTTCCTGCCACGTCCGACGGTCATCCGAGCGGTTCGCATCGAACACCGACAGTGGCCCGACCACGCCGGTGTAGTTCGACGGCAGGCTCGTGTTCTGGGTCCGGTAGCCCTGGACCCAGGTGACTGTGCCCGGCTCGAGGTAGAACTCCGTGTTGAGGTGATAGCCCTCTGCGGTGACGTGCTGGCCCGACTGCGTGTCGATGAGATAGCCATTGCGGTTGGTCAGGCCGGCCTGGTAGAGAGGATTACCGGTGAAGTGCCCGGGTAGCCCCAGCTGCGCAAACACGAAGTACGGAACGTTCGTGCCCGGCGTGACATTGCTCGGCGTGAGATTGACCGCCGCCGGGCTGGCCGACACGTCGTTCAGGCCCTCGTACTCGAACTCCGTGCGCATGAGGGACGAGGGCACCCACAGCAGCTTCGCCCGGTACGTGTAGACGTCGGTCCCGCCCACGCGCTTGCCGTTGCCGGTGTAGGTCACGCCATTGATGGTGTCGCTGGCGCCGTTGTGCATCCAGCCCTGCTCGCGGTCGCGGCTGGCAACCAGGCGCAGTGCCAGGTGGTGGCTGATCAACGGTATGTTGAGCGCGCCCTGCAGGATGGTCGTGTTGTAGCTGCCGGTCTGCCCCTGCACGTCAACGCTCGTCTTATCGAGCACGGGTGCCTTGGTGCGCACGACGACTGCGCCGCCGATGGTGTTAGCGCCGAACAGCGTTCCCTGCGGCCCGCGCAGAACCTGGATCGACTGCACGTCGAACGGATCGAGCAGCTGGGTTTCCGTGCTCGGCATCACGAAGCCGTCGAGCAGCACCGCGACCGGCGGCGAGTTGTAGACGATGATCGAGGTGTTGCCGACGCCGCGCATGGCGAAGGATGCGGCATTGAAGCCGTTGATCTTGTTCACCGAGAAATTCGGCACGAGCTGTGCCAGATCGGCGATCGTGCGCGGCGCCATCGCCTGGATCGCGTGCGAGTCGATCGCCGTGACGGCGACCGGCGTGGTCTGCAGGTTCGTGCGCCGCCGCTCGGCGGTGACGGTGATTTCCCGCAGCTGCAGCGCGGCCTGCGGCGCATCGCCGCTCGCCGCCGCGGCCGCGGCCGTCTTGCCGGCGGCCGCTGCGGCCTGGCTTTGCGCGGGCAGAAGCGCAGCCATGGCGGCCGCGGTGAGCAAATAGTGGACAGTGTGGCGGACGCGGCCATGCCGCGCGTCGTGCCTGATCGTTCTCATACGCGTCGAACCCCCCAAATGGAACGCCGTGCATCAGTTACCTGCACCGTCTTGATTGCGACGGCACATCAGAGGCGCGAAGCTACGCGCGCCGGAGACAAAAAACAAGCAGTCCGGTTTTTTTTGCGTCCGTCGGAGCCGGATACCGGGATGAAGCGCTCCGTCGATGGGGGACGCAGAGGGTCGGTGGGATGCCTAATTCATCCGCTTTCGGTGCTTCTAAAAAAAACAGTCACGCCTGTTTCTTATTCTCCCGCGGGTGCCTATAATCACTGGGGCGCTGCCCGGGTCCGGGCGGCAGCTCGAAGGGGGGTCCGTGGACGCGGCAACCGTAAAGCGATTTCTGGATGGCATGAAATACGAGGCGGAGCGTGCCGCCCCGCCGGATGGCTTTCCGCGCCTGCCGGACATTCCGGCCGGACGGTACGTGGACCCCGCGTTTCTCGCGCTCGAGCGCGAGTTTCTCTGGCGACGCAGCTGGCTGTACGCCTGTCACATCGATGAGCTGCCGCAGGCCGGTTCCTTCCTGCTGTCGCGCAAGAGTGGCGCGCCGATCGTAATCGTGCGCGGCAAGGACGACGTCGTGCGTGCCTTCTACAACACCTGCCAGCACCGTGGTGCTCCGGTGGTCAAGGGCGAGAAGGGCTGTGTCCCGGGTTTCGTCTGCGGCTATCACGGCTGGACGTACGCGCTCGACGGCAGCCTGATCAATCTGCGCGACAAGCGCGATTTCGTCGGCCTCGATCCGTGTGCCCGCGGCCTGAAGGCGGTCCGCTGCGAGCGGTTCTACAATTGGGTCTTCATCAACGAAGATCCGAACGCCGAGCCGCTCGAGCAGCACTTTGCGCCGTTCGTGGAGTACTTCCAGCAGTTCCAGCCGCTCGAGTGGCGGCTGGTGTCACAGCAGAGCTTCGACGTGAAATGCAACGTCAAGGTGCTGCTCGACGCGTTTCTGGAGGTCTACCACCTCAAATCGATTCATCAGAACACGGTGGACCGGTTTCTCGATCACCGCGGCACCTCGATTGCGCTGTATCGCCGCGGACACTCGCTCATGGTCACGCCGAACCGCCGTCCGGACTGGGTCGATCCCGGTACGCGCGGCATGCGGCGCATCGAAACCGCCACAGTCATCTCGACAAACAACAATCCGTCGTTCAATTTCTATCCGAATCTGGTGGTTCCGGTCGATCCGACCGGCTGTCCGTTCCTGCTGTTCTGGCCGACCTCGGACACGACCATGCGGATCGAGTGCCATTGGTTCGCGCCCGACTGGGGCGATGGGCCGCCGCCGGAGCTGTGGAAGGTTCGCATCGCCAACTTCGACCGCATTCTGGATGAGGACCTGCAGTTCGCCGCGGCGATCCAGGAGTCCGTCATGTCGCCGGGGTTTCATGGGATTCCCCTGAACTACCAGGAGCGCCGGATCTATCACTGGCACGCCGAGCTCGATCGGCGCATCGGGACGGAGCGCGTGCCGGAGGCGCTGCGCGTTCCGCCGGTGCTCGATCCGCTGTTCGAGAATTGATCGGCCGATGCGCGCGCTGACGAACATCGTCTCCTGCGGCATTTACGCCCCGGCGCTGCGGCTCGAGCGCGAGCGCATCGCGCAGGCACTGCAGTGGCTCGGACCGCCGGGCGCCGCGCCGCTGCGCGGGTCCCGCGCGGTATGCAACTGGGACGAGGATGCGCTGACGATGGCGGTTGAGGCGGCACGGCGCTGCCTGAACAGCGCGGCGGGGTCGGTAGGGACTCCGGCTGCCGTGACGCTTGCCTCGACGACCTTGCCGTTCGCTGATCGCAGCAACGCCACGGTCGTCGCCGGCGCTCTGGATCTGCCGGAGACGGTCCGCACGAGCGATTGCGGCGGGAGCCTGCGGGCCGCGACGTCCGCGCTTGCCGCCCTGGCGCGGCGGGACGAGACGGGCGCGGCGCTGCTCATTGCAAGCGATGCGCGCCTGGCGCGACCCGGCAGCCCCCAGGAGCTGCAGTTTGGGGCCGCAGCCGCGGCGCTGCTGGTGGCGCGCGATCCGCAGGCGGCCGGCATCGTACCGTGTGCGACGATCATCGCCGCCGAGTGCCTCTCGGCGGACTTCGTCGATCACTACCGCATGAGCGATGAGCGCTTCGACTATGCGCTCGAGGAGCGGTGGGTCCGCGACGAGGGCGTCATGAAGCTCGTCGTGGCCGCGATCGGGCGCGCGCTCGCAGCCGCCGGTCTCGGTGCGGAGCAGATCGACCACCTGGTGATGCACGGACCGGCCGGTGTGACCCGGCGGGTGGCCCAGGCGGCGGGTCTCGCGAACGCACACCTGCAGGACGACCTGCGTGAGAACTGCGGCGACACGGGCGCCGCGCACCCGCTGCTGATGCTCACCGCCGGCCTCGAGACGGCCCGTCCCGGGCAGAGGATCGTGCTCATCGGATTTGGACAGGGCGTCGATGTGCTGGTGCTCATCGCCGCCGAAGGCGCCGGTACAGCGGCGCGGCCGACGGTCGCCGAGGCGCTTGGGCAATCGAAGCCGGAACCCTACTACACCCGCTACCTGGCCCACAGTGGGCTGCTCGAGCCGCACTTCGGCATGCGTGCCGAGCGGGACAACCGCACCGCCCACACCGTGGCCTGGCGAAAGCGCCGGCAGACGACGGCTTTCGTGGGAGGGCGCTGCCGTTCGTGCGGCACCGTGCAGTTCCCCAAGAGCCGCGTCTGCGTCAACCCCGAGTGCCGGAACCAGGACTCGCAGCAGGACCATCGGCTGGCCGACACTCTGGGGCGGGTCAAGTCCTTTACCGAGGACTGGCAGGCCTACTCGCCACGGCCGCCCTACGTGTACGGCAACGTCGAGCTCGAGGCGGGGGGTAACCTGCTGATGGAGTTCGCCGATCTCGATCCCGGCGAGCTGCGGGTCGGCGATGCGGTGAGCTTCGTGTTTCGCGTCAAGGACTTCGATCGGATGCGTGCCTATCGGCGCTATTTCTGGAAGGCAAAGAAGGTCTGAGCGTCACTATGGCGGACGGCATCCGAAACAAGGTCGCGATCATCGGTATGGGCTGCTCGCGCTTCGGCGAGCGCTGGGACTGCGGGCCGGACGACCTGATGCTCGAAGCATTCGCCGAGGCGAGCGCGGACGCGGGCGTGGAGCGCGATCGCATCGAGGCGGCCTGGCTCGGAATCTTCTTCGACGAGCAGAGCACGGGGAAGTCCTCGCTGCCGCTGGCGATGGGTCTGCGCATGCCGAATATCCCGGTGACCCGCGTGGAGAATCTCTGCGCCACGGGCACCGAGGCGCTGCGCGGCGCCGTCCATGCGGTCGCGGCGGGGGCCTGCGACATCGCGCTCGCCATGGGTGTGGAGAAGCTCAAGGACACCGGCTATGCGGGACTGCCGGAGCGCACCAAGGGAACCTTCGAGGACCTGTACCTGCCCTCGAGCACCGCGCCCGGCGCGTTCGCGCAGCTCGCCAGCGCCTATGCGGCCCGCCACGGATACTCCATGGCGGAGCTGCGCCGGGCCATGGCGCACATCTCCTGCAAGAGCCACGACAATGGCGCCCGCAATCCCAAGGCGCACCTGCGCAATCGCATCACCGTCGAGCAGGTGCTCGGTGCCCCGATGGTCTCCTCGCCGCTCGGCGTGCTCGATTGCTGCGGCGTGAGCGACGGGGCCGCCTGCGCGATCGTGACCACACCCGAGGTCGCCCGCTCGCTGGGCAAGCGCGATTTCGTCACGGTCCAGGCGCTGCAGCTTGCGACCAGCAACGGGGTCGAGATGGGCCATCGCTCGTGGGATGGCAGTCACACGCTCACGACGCGAATCGCCGCAGCGCGCGCGTACCGGGAGGCGGGCATCACTCGGCCGCGCGAGCAGATCGATCTGATCGAAGTGCATGACTGCTTTTCGATCACGGAGCTCGTGCTCATGGAGGATCTGGGGTTCTCGGACGAAGGCCGCGCGCCGCACGATGTGCTCGCCGGCCGCTACGATCGCGACGGTGCGATTCCCTGTCAGGTTGACGGTGGCCTGAAATGTTTCGGTCATCCGATCGGCGCGACGGGTCTGCGCATGGCCTACGAGATCTATCTGCAGCTGCTTGGCCGTGCCGGGCAGCGTCAGCTGGATGCACCGGCGGTCGGCTTGACCCACAACCTCGGCGGCATTCCGAACCGCAACGTTGCCAGTATCGCGATCTTTGGATTGGGGACATGATGTCTGAACGTGCAGGCGCAGAATGAAAGCATCACCAATGTCATCACCAAGTCGAGCCGACGCGTCCCCTGAACCGTGGGGTTTGTCCGATGAGGCCCTCGCGACACACGCGCTCGTGTACCGCGACGGGCTGCTCGATGGGCAGACCGTGCTCATCTCGGGAGGCGGCAGCGGGATCGGGCGCGCCATTGCCTACGTATGCGCCCGGCTTGGCGCCAACGTCGTGATCTGCGGCCGTCGCCAGGAGAAGCTGCAGGAGACGATCGACGGCATCCGCCGCCACCTGGATCGCGACGTGCTCGGGGTCCCGATGACCATTCGCGATCCGGAGGCCGTCGGCCGGCTCATGGATCAGATCTACACGCGCTTCGACCGCCTGGACACCCTGGTCAATAACGGCGGCGGGCAGTTTCCGCAGGCCGCGATCGATTTCAGCGTGAAGGGCTGGATGGCCGTCGTCGACACGAACCTGAACGGCACGTGGTACATGATGCAGGCCGCAGCGCAGCGCTGGGCCGGTCGCCAGCAGTCCGGGAACATCGTCAACATCGTGGCGAACGTCTGGCGCGGCATGCCGCAGGTGGCACATACCTGCGCCGCGCGCGCCGGGGTGATCTACCTGTCGAAGACGCTCTCGACCGAGTGGGCGCCGCTGCACATCCGGGTCAACTGCGTCTCTCCGGGTTCGATCAATACCGAGGGACTGAACGTTTACGAGCGCCCGGCGGCGGAGACGTTCCGGTACTCCAATCCGATGCACGAGCTCGGCGATCCCGTGGATGTCGCCCAGGCGGTGGTGTATCTGGCGACGCCCGCGGCGAAGTTCATCACCGGCGAGGTGATGGTCATCGACGGCGGGAACAACCAGATGGGCGAGGTATGGCCCGGGGGCATGCCCGATTACTTCAGTGTACCGCAAGCGCGGTGACCGTCTGACTGAGGAGTGCGAGCAATGGCTGTGAATTACAAGGTCGAATGGCCGATGAGTCTCGGGGCGCCCTCGGACTCCCTCGAAGCCAAGCAACCGCCAGTCGACGATGGACTCGACGTGCCCGATCCGTCGCGCTACTACACGCGCGAGTTCATGGATCTGGAAGCGCGCCAGCTGTGGCCGCGAGTCTGGCTGCTCGCCGGAGTCACCAGCGATATCCCCGAGGATGGGGACTACGTCGTGTTCGAGGTAGGCAGCGAGGAGTTCATCATCGCGCGCCAGAGCGACGGCTCCGTTAAGGCCTTCTACAACGTCTGCCCGCATCGCGGCAACCGCGTCTGCATGAACGAGCGCGGCAGCGTCGCGCGCTTCACCTGCGCGTTCCACGGCTGGCAGTTCGGTTGTGATGGGCAGCTGCAGCGCATCACGGATGAGGAGACGTTCAATCCGCGCCTCATCGCGCACCGTCCGGGTCTGACCGAGGTGCGCTGCCAGACGCATGCCGGACTGGTGTTCATCAACATGGACGCCAAGGCGCCGCCGCTGCAGGAGTATCTCGGCCTGCCCGCGGGGTATCTCGAGAACTACGAGATCGACCGGATGCACGTGGTGCATCACGTGCGCAGCGCGTGGCACGCGAACTGGAAGACCGGTGTCGACGCGTTCTACGAGACGTATCACTTGCCTTGGGTCCACCCGCAGACGCAGGGCGTGATGGAGGATTTCAGCCAGTACGATCTGTATCCAAACGGGGCGAGCCGCATGATCGTGCCGAT
Organism: Pseudomonadota bacterium; assembly: GCA_021815925.1. GTDB lineage: Bacteria > Pseudomonadota > Gammaproteobacteria > Steroidobacterales > Steroidobacteraceae > 13-2-20CM-66-19. The sequence continues at coordinate 58,778 of JAKAZL010000001.1, forward strand.
CTGCGTCAAGTCGCACCGGGTCGGCGATCAGGACAGCGTCGAGCCATATCTGCAGTTCATGCTCAAGGAGGCTGGCATCGACCCGGCATCCTTCCGGGGCAGCGCCCGCGAGGTGCGCGAGGCCGTTCAGAAGGCCAAGCGCGCGCGCGCCCGTCGCGTGGGACTGACTCATTACGAGCGTTTCACGGATGGACAGCTGACCGACAGCTGGGCGACCGGATTGTTTCCGAACGTGCAGATGGGCATGCACCCGGAAGGCGTGTTCATCATGCGCTTCCTGCCGCACCCGAGCGATCCGGAGAAGTTCTACTACGACACCATGATCCTCTACCGGCATGTCGACGACCCGGACTATACGGTTCCGGCCTGGATGGGTTTGCCCCAGGGAATCGACGTGACGGGTGCCACGCGGCCGAACGTGGTGCACGTCCCGCTCGGCGAGAAGCCGAATCTCGGCGAGGTGCTCGATCAGGACTCAGAGCTGCTGCCGATCCAGCAGCGGGGCATCCGCTCGCGGGGATTCCGCGGACCGCTGTGGAGCGAGCAGGAGCAGCGGGTGCGTCACTTCCATCGCGAGCTGGATCGATACATCCGGGGCGAGAAGTAGGCGCACGGCGCGGAGCGGGTGCAGCGTGTCAGGACAGAGGATCGACGTGTACTTCGTGGTCGGCGGCCGCTACCACGACTTTGATTTCGCGCGGCTGCAGATCCTCGGCCTGCTGCACGAGCAAGAACGCATTCGGGTCAGGGTCGCAGAGGATTACGCCGACGTCGACGCGATCGGAGCCGCCGATGCGCTCATCTCATACACCTGCGACGTGCTTCCGAGCGCGGCCCAGCAGGAGGCGCTCGCGGGCTTTGTCGCCAGCGGCCGGCGGTGGTTTGCGCTGCACGGCACGAATTCGATTCTGCAGTGGAACGACAGCGGGAAAGTGGATGCGCCGGACAGCATGCCGGTGCTCGCACGGCTGCTCGGCAGCCAATTCGTTGCGCATCCGCCGCTGATGGAATTCGAGGTGCGCGTGAGCGATCCGAGCCATCCGCTGGTCAAGGGCATCGAGACCTTCAGGGTGACCGACGAGATATATCTGTCGGACCTGTACGGACCCAACCACGTGCTGCTCGAGACCCGCTACAACGGCAAGGCGCGTGGTGAGTTCGTGCGCCGCGAATGGTATTCCGACGAGCCGCGTCCGGTGCTCTACCTGCACGAGCACGGTGCCGGTGCGGTGTTGTATCTGACGCTCGGGCATTGCCGTGGTCGATATGACATGCAACCGCTTCTCGAGGAGTATCCACAGGTCGAGCGGTGCAGCTGGGAGTCGGCCATCTACCAAGAGCTGCTGCGCCGCGGCATCCGCTGGGCGGCGCGCCTGGGCGAGCATGGCGAGGCTGCCGGGCGGGCGGCATGAAGCGCGTGCTCGGGCCGGTCATGCAGAACGCGTTCCTGGTCGATGACCTCGAGCGGGCCATCGAGCATTGGACGCGGGTGATGGGTGTCGGCCCGTTCTTCCTGTTCGAGCACATCGGCTTTCGGAATCTGATGTTCCGTGGCCGACCTGCCGGGCCGTTGGATCTGACCGTGGCCATCGCCTACTGGGACGATCTGCAGATCGAGCTCATCCGTCAGCACGACAGCACTCCATCGATTTACACCGAATTCGCCGCAGCCCGCGGGTCGGGCATGCATCACATGGGCGTGATGAGCAATGCGCTCGATGCGGATCTCGCCGAGCTCGCCCGACAGGGCGTGCAGCCGGTGCAGCGCGGCTGCGCCGCCGGCATGCGCTTCGCGTACGTCGAAACGGACCAGCACCCGGGCGGGATGATCGAGCTGATCGAGGCGAGTGCGGGTGCGCGCGCGTTCTTCGCGCGCATGCGCGAGGCGGCTCGCGACTGGGATGGCCGGGAGCCGATTTGCCGGCCGTCGTGACCGTTCAGACGACCGCGCTCACCGCGTCGGTGGCGAAGGGGCAGTAATCTTCACGGTCGACGACGTCCAGAACGAATGACAGCTTGGCCATTCCGGCAATCACCGCCATCACGGTGCCGAGCTCGAGGATCTGCTCCTGGGTGAAGTGCTCGCGCAGCTCGGCCAGCAGCTGCGCGGAGAGCTTTCCCTCCATGTTCGTCAGTGCCACCTGCTCGGCGTAGGTGATCACCGCTCGCTCCGCGGCCGTGAACGGCGTGGTGTCGGCGAAGATCAGGGCATCGACCTGCTGCTGCGTGAAGCCGGCGGCGAGCGCTCCCGGGATGTTCTGCCGGTTGCAGGTCTGGCAGCCGTGCAGCAGCGAGAGTTTCAAGCGGGCGAGCTGCTTGTACCGCTGCGCCACGGTGCCACCGAAGAACAGGTGCGCGTAGAACTTATCGAGCACGAAATCCAGGACCTGTGGTGCCTGCGAGAACACCTCGATGAAGGTCCCCGAGCCGCTCAGCTGAGTCAGCGTGTCCCACGCCTGCTGCCAGCGCGGCTCAAGCTGTTCACGTGCAACACGATCGAGCAACGTCTCGGACATGCCTCGGCCTCCTCGAGCGGTGGATGCGCTGGATTTTTCCATGATACTATAAAAAACAATCAGTCCGGTTTGTTTTACGATGCGGGCCGCAGGCAGGCGGGCCGAGCGGCGCGGTGCCCCCGACCTCTCGCCTGTGGTGGGCCGGCCCGGACGGCCTCTTGCGTACTGACCACGAGATTGCGGAAACACGACGATGTTCACCGGTGAGTCGATCCGTCTGAACCTGCTCGAGCCTGAAATTGCCGAGCTCACCTTCGATCGCCAGGGCGATTCGATCAACAAGCTCGACGTGCGCACGGTCGAGGAGCTGCGGGCCGCGACGGCCGAGCTGCGTACGCGGCGCGCTGTGCGCGGTCTGCTCGTCAGCAGCGCCAAGACGGTATTCATCGTCGGCGCGGACATCTTTGAGTTCTCCGAGCTGTTCGCTCGTTCCGAGGAACAGATCGCCGCGCACATCGGGGCGCAGAGCGAGGTGTTTCGTGCCTTCGAGGACCTCGACATGCCGGTGGTCACCGCCATCAACGGCGTCGCCTTGGGCGGTGGGCTCGAGATGGCTCTGGCCAGCGACTACCGTGTCGCGGCGCGGACGGCCCAGCTCGGCCTGCCGGAAGTCAAACTCGGGCTGTTTCCGGGCTACGGCGGGACCGTCCGTCTGCCGCGGCTCGCCGGCTCGACCGTCGCGATTGACTGGATCACGAGCGGACGGGCGCGCTCGGCCGGCGAAGGCGCGGCGGACCGGGTGATTGACGCGTTGGTGGAGCCTGAGCGTCTGCGCGCCGCGGCGCTCGAGCAGCTGCAGGCCGCGCTCGCCTCGGGGGCCTGGCGCGAGCGGCGCATGGCGCGCCGCGGGCCGTTCTCCCTGGACGCTCAAGCGGTCGAGAAGGCGCGGGCGCGTCTGCAGGGGGGCGCCGCCCGAGAGCCGGCCGCGCTGAGCGCCCTGGAGCTGCTGGTTGCCTGCGCCGTCCTGGATCGTGATGCGGCGCTGAGACAGGAGAGTCTCGCCTTCGGGCGCATTGCACGCACGCAGGCAGCGGCCTCTCTGGTGCAGCTGTTCGTCAATGAGCAGCGCGTCAAGGGCAAGGCCAAGGCCCATGCCCGGCGAGCACGGCCCGTGCGGCGCGTCGGGGTGGTGGGTGCGGGCATCATGGGCGGTGGTATTGCCTACAGCGCGGCGATGAGCGGCGCGGAAGTGTTGCTGCAGGATATCGCCCCGCAGGCGCTCGAGCAGGGCGTCGCCGAGGCGCGCAAGCAGCTGGACAAACAGGTGCGCAACGCCCGTATCACCGAGCAGCGCGCCGCACAGGTGCTGAGCGCGATCCGACCGCAGGCCGGCTATGCGCGTTTCGAGGAGCTGGACCTGGTGATCGAGGCGGTGGTGGAGAACCTCGGGATCAAGCGCGATGTGCTCGGTGGCGTGGAGCAGAGCACCGCCGCTGCCGCGATCGTCGCGACCAATACATCCTCGCTGTCGCTGGTGGATCTGTCCGAGGATCTGCGGCGGCCGAAGAACTTCCTCGGCATGCACTTCTTCAATCCCGTGCCGGTGATGCCGCTGGTCGAGATCGTCCGCGGTCCGGACACGGCGCCGCAGACCGTTGATGCGGCCGTCGGCTTCGCCACCGCCCTCGGCAAGACACCGATCGTCGTGCGCGACTGCCCCGGCTTCCTGGTGAACCGGATCCTCACCGCCTATCTGCTCGGGTACTACTTCGCTCTGCGTGACGGCGCGGATCTGCACGAGACGGAGCGCATCATGGAGCAGTTCGGCTGGCCGATGGGTCCGGCTTATCTTCAGGATGTCATCGGACTGGACACGATGCTGCACGTCATCGAAGTGATCGCCGCGGGATATCCGCAGCGCATGGCGTACGGCTTCGCGCTCCCGCTCGAGCAGCTGCTCAAGCACAATCGCCGTGGGCAGAAGAGCGGTGCCGGCTACTACCGCTACGAGGCCGATCCGCGGGGCAAGCCGGTCAAGCTCGCCGATCCGCAGATTGCGGCGCTGCTGCCGGGTCTGCGCGCCGACGGCGCGCGTTCCCTGTCGGATCAGGAAACGGTCGAGCGGCTGATGCTGCCCATGATGATCGAGGCAGCTCTGTGCCTCGAGGAAGGCGTGGCCGACTCGCCGGAGGAAATCGACCTCGCGCTGGTGCTCGGCCTGGGGTTTCCCCGCTATGCCGGCGGTCCGCTGAAGCACGCCGACTGGCTCGGACTGCCTCATGTCGTGGAGCGTTGCGAGGCGTACGCAGCGCTCGGGGCTCTATACCGGCCGACGCAGCGGATGCGCGACATGGCGCGTCACGGCGATCGCTATTTCAGCGCGGAGAAGCGGCAATGACACCGACCGACACTCTGAGGTTGCAGTGCACGGGCGGCGTGGCGCGCCTGACGCTGAATCGACCCGCCGCGGGCAACTCGATCGACGTTGCGCTCGCCCGGGGTTTGATGGAAGCGGCCATCCAATGCGACGAGGATGATGCCATCCGCGCCGTGCTTCTGACGGCAGAGGGCCGGCTGTTCTGCGCTGGCGGCGACATCCAGGCCTTTACCGCTGCGGGCGAGTCGGCCCCGGCGCTGCTGAAGGAACTCACGGGGTACCTGCACGTGGCGCTTGCCCGCTTCGCACGCATGGACAAGCCGCTGTTGTGCGCGGTCAATGGACCGGCTGCCGGGGCCGGTGTGGGGTTGGCGGTGCTCGCCGACGTCGTGCTGGCGGCCCGTTCCGCGCACTTCACGCTGGCCTACTCCAGCATCGGTCTTTCGCCGGACGGCGGGGCCACGTGGCTGCTGCCGCGCTTGCTCGGCCTGCGACGCGCGCAGGAGCTGGTGCTCGCCAACCGGCGCGTGAGCGCGGAGGAGGCCGAGCGTATCGGCTTGATCACCCGCGTGGTGGACGATACGCTGCTGGTCGCCGAGGCGCAGCGGCAGGCCGAGCAGATGGCCGCTGCAGCGACCCGCGCGCTCGGGCACGCGCGACGGCTGCTGCTGGCGAGCTTCGATACCAGCTTCGAGACACACCTGGAGGCCGAAGCGCGCGCCATCGCGGAGCTCGGGCGCAGTCGCCACTTCCGCGAAGGCATCGCGGCGTTCGCGGCCAAGCGCAAACCCGACTTCTCCGGGCCTGGCTGAGGCCTCTGCAGGATCTGCCGGAGCGGTACGGACGGGTCGAGCGCTGCGGCCCGGCGGCGTGACGGTGATGCACTGGAGGTTCGCGCAATGTACGACTCGCTCGTGATCGTGGGGGCCGGCCAGGCGGCCGTCCAGGCCATCGATACGCTGCGCCGCAGGAAATTCGCGGGGAGAATCACCCTGGTCGGCGCCGAGCCCTGGCTGCCCTACCAGCGTCCTCCGCTCTCGAAGAAATACCTTGCCGGCGCCCTGGAGCGTGACCGGCTGCTGATGCGGCCGGCGGCGTTCTATGAGGCGCACGCGGTGCAGGTCCACACCGGCCGGCGCGTGGAGGAAATTTCCCGCGCTGCTCAACGGCTCCGATTGGATGATGGAGCGAGCCTCGCGTACGACGCCCTGCTGCTGACAACCGGCAGCCATCCGCGGCGCTTGAACGTGCCGGGCGCCGATCTTGACGGGGTGTCGTATCTGCGCACGATTGCGGACGCCGACCGGATCCGTCCCGCGTTGTCCTCAGGAAGGCGAGTGGTCGTGGTCGGCGGCGGCTACATCGGACTGGAGGTGGCCGCAACCGCGCGCGAGCTCGGCTGCGAAGTCACCGTGCTCGAGATGACCGAGCGGGTCATCAACCGGGTGGTGTGTCCGCAGATCTCCGCCTTCTATGAATCGGAGCACCGCCGTCACGGCGTGCAGGTCCTCTGCAATGCGCGGGTGCGCGAACTGGAGCCGGATCCGGCCGGGGGGCGCGTCTGCGCGGTGCTGACCGAGGATGGCGCGCGCCATCCTGCCGACCTGGTCGTGGTTGGCGTCGGCGTGCTGCCAGCGGATGAGCTGGCGGCCTCCTGCGGGCTCCTCTGCGACAACGGGATCGTCGTCGATGAAACCTGCCGGAGCTCCGACGCGCGCATCTATGCGGCCGGAGATTGCGCCAATCACCCCAGTCCGCATTATCGGCGCCGCCTGCGACTCGAATCCGTCGACAATGCGTTCGAGCAAGGCACCAGCGCGGCCTTGAACCTCGCCGGCGTGCCGACCGTGCACGACAAGGTTCCGTGGTTCTGGTCGGACCAGTACGATCTGAAGTTGGTCATCACCGGACTTTCACAGGGTTATGACTCGCTGGTGGTGCGCGGCGTGCCCGCGTCGCGCTCCTTCAGCGTGTGTTATCTGCGCGACGGCGAGTTGATCGCCGTCGATGCCATCAACAGTCCGAAGGACCAACTGGCCGCGCGCAAACTGATTGCGATGCGGGCCCGCCCCGACCTGAACAAGCTTGCCGATGTGGCGTGGCCCCTCAAGGAAGCCGTCTGAGCTCATCGGCCGTCGCCTCATCGGGCAATGGAGTTCCCGCCACCGCGCAGCAGCGTCTCGTTCAGCGCCAGCTCCCGGGTGCGGATGGCCTGTAGGAATGTCTGCGGATCGCGCAGGCGGCGGAACGCGTCGAAGCCCCGCTCCAGAAAATCCTGCAGGGCACCAAACCCGCCGAGGTGCGCCGGCACGTGCGTTGTACGCAGCGCGAGGCCGATCAGCGGGCGCTTCACGGCCTGCGCCAGACGCTCGCCGATCTGCACGGTCAGCTCGATCTGGCGGCGACGCTCCGCCGCGCGGCCGATCGTCCGGTAGGCGCGCGCGTAGGTCTCGGCCGACAGCGTGTCGGTACCGAGCGCGCCGACCAGCGCCTGATCAAGCTCTGCGGACAGCAGGTAAAGCTCGATCGCCTCGAGCAGCACGCTCAGCGCGCTACCGGGCAGTGCGCGACGCAGCACCGGCACGGCGCGCGCCAGGTCGCGGTCGCGCCGGCTGAAGTCCTGCGGGCCATACAGATCGGTCAGAAAGAAGTGCACCGCTGGCGCCTGATCCGGGTCGCGAGCCAGGTCTTCGTACGTACGTGCGAGGCGCGCTGCCTGCCAGGCGCGCAACAGTCGCAGACGCTCGGTGAGCGCTGCGTCCTGCTCCTCGAGACGCTGCAGCGCCGCGGTGCGCTCCATCAACCGTGCAAGATCGCTTGCCTGCCGCCGCGTCGCCATGTGGGGCTACGAACCGACGCCGAGTTCCTCGAGCACCTGGGCGAGCGCCCGGGGGGAGGAGGCGAGCTGCAGATGGCCCAGACGCTCAAGCCGCACGCGCCGCGCTCCCTGCAGCACGGCATGGCCGGGCGGCACGACTAACGTGTCATCCTGGCTGTAGAGACAGGTGACCGGAACCGGGAGCCGCCCCTCCTGCTCGGCGTTGAGGTCTCGCAGCCACGGCGAATCGGGGCACATCTGCCGTGTCGGCGCAAACGGCAGGTGGCAGGCAATGGCCGTGCCGTGATGGGGTGTGCCGAGCGTGATGATCCGCGCGATCAGCGACTGTCCGCCCGCACGGAGCGCCGCCCGGGCGACCAGGCCGCCCATGCTGTGTGCAACGACGACGATGCGCTGCCCGCCGCTGCTGCGGTGCATCGCCTGCAGGGTTTGCACGAGGCGGACCGCAAGCGTCTCGATGTCGGCCCAGGGCGGCTGCAGATCGATCCGCTCGACGCGATTCCATCCGGCGGCGCTCAGGCGGTGGTGCAGAGGATCCCAGATGCCGCCGTTGCAGAGAATGCCGTGCACGAGCAGCACGGGTGGTGCCGGGCGGGCCGAGCTCCCACGGCGGCTCGCGGCGGAGCCGGGAGGCTCAGTCCGACGCCACAGGACGCTCATGCGCAAGGCCGAGACCAGCAGCGCTCCGGCTTCCGCAAGCACGGTGCGCGCACGCATCGGCCGATGCGGCCCGGGCGCAGCCCAGCGGGTCAGCACTGCCGCGCTCAGCACCCACAACGGCTGCAACAGCACGAATGCGCCGAGCCATAGCGCGACCAGCACGCTGAGGTTGCCGCTGAGAAGTCGCGTGAGCGGTGCGGCGAGCGCCATGGCGAGGAGCGCTTCGATGAGCAGCATGATGCGCCAGAATGCTGCAGCCATCGGAGCCTCAGCCTGCTTTGCGGCGTGCGAGGAACTCCTCGAGTCGTTCGAGCGCCTGCGTCAGCCGCTGCGTCGCTCGCTGCGCATGCGCCGATCGTTCGTGTGCGGACGTGGCAAACGTTCGGCGCGAGTCGTTCAGTACCTTGCGGTCGAGGTCCAGGCCATGGCGTTGCAGCACAGCGGCGAGTGGCTTGGCCTGCGCCCTGATATCGCGCCGTGTCTGCTGGTAGGCGTGCTCGGCCAGGCGGTGGCGGCCGCTGTAGCGAAAGACGTTGCTGAAGAACATCAGCTCATCGTGCCGGTCGGGCTCGAACAGAATCGTGTCGGCATGCGGGAAGCGGCTGCGGAAGCTGGCGAACCCAAGCTGCATGCGCGAATGGATCAGGGTGCGGAAAGTCTGACCGAGGACGGTGTCGAATCCCTCGTCGCTCAATGCTCGGCGCCTCCGACCGACTGAGCCGTCGAACGGCACGAGGGGGTTGATGCAGATTACGAAGTCACAGCCCGACTCCAGGGCGAGCGAGGCGTACATCGTGCGCACCAGAGCACCGTCCACGTAGTCTCGCCCGCCGATCGAGACCGGTGCGTACAGTCCGGGCAGCGCGGCGCTCGCGACCACGGCCCGGGAGATGCGCACGTTCCGGTGTGTGGCGTCGCCAAATACCACCGAGCGGCCCGTATCCAGTTCGGTCGCCACCACCCGTAGTTGCGTCGGTAGCGAACGGAAGTCGTCCGAATGTCCGGAGGTGCTGAACAACTGATGCAGATAGCGCTCAATGGGCCTGCTGTCGAACACCGCGAGCGGCATGATCCTGCTCAGCGTGCCGAGCACGACCGGCCACAGCCCCCCAGGCGCCTCATCGGACCACTGCCGTGCGCCCGCGCGCAGCGCGCGGGGCAGACGGCTAAATCGCCGCGTGTACTCACCGATCGCCGGTTGCAGCAGCAGCCGCGGCGAGAACGGCGCAAGCGCCGACTCGCCGTGGATCAGGGTTTCCCCGATGCGCGTGCTGTCGAAGCCGTTGGCCAGTCCGGCCGCGAGCAGCGACCCCGAACTGACGCCGACGTACATGTCGTAGCCGGTGAGTTCGCGGCCGAGGATCACCTCATCGAGCGCATGCAGCACGCCGAGCTCGTAAAACGCCCCGAGCGGACCGCCGCCGGCGAGCGCGAGCCCGATTTTCCCTGCGCTCGAGCGGCGACGCAACGCGGGCTCGAGCGTCAGCATGTGCTACGCCGCAGGCGGCGGGGACGACGCGCGCTTGGCCGGGGCGCGCCGGCGCGGCGCCGTGCGCGAGCGAGCCAGCTTGCCGATGTTCGCGTTGAGCGTATCCACGCGCCGGCTGAGCGCCTCGATGTCCTGTCCGCTCGGCACGCCGAGCTGCGTGAGCGCCCGGCGGACGCGAGTGCGGAACATCTTTTCCAGGCCGTCGACCGCCTCGCTGGCTTGGCCTCGAGCACTGCTCACGCGGGCGTTGAATTTGCTCCGCACGGTGCCGACCACGCTACGCAGCGTCTCGCTCGCCGCTCCACGTACCTGCGCATCGACGCGCTCGCCCTCGGCCATCAGCTCCTCGAGCAGATGGGGCGTGCCGTGCTGTGCCTTGGACACCGCGCCAAGACCGGCGAGCCAGATCTGGTGAACTGTCTCGGTCATACGGGACTGGGCATCGCTCGAGCTGGAGCGGGCGGTTCGACGGGGTTTTCTCTTCGCGGCCATGATGTATCCCTCTGGGGGCAGCAGCGCAGGTGTGGGGATGCGTATTTGCCCTACTGGGTGTTGACAACCACTGCGCTACTCTAGCGACCCATGCTTGGCATCTGGATGCGTACTTCCCGCACCAATCGAATATGACTCGCAAGTCCACAGACAGACCGTCCCGGGGGGCGTATCGCTATACGCCCGAGAAGCTCAAGGCACTTTGGGCGCAACTGCACGTCACCGACCGCGAGCCGTGGCCGGGACACACCGAGATCGCGCGCACGGCGCACGGGACGCCGGAGTTCACGGCATGGCTGCGTGAGTACGGCGGCGCCCAGAAGCTGGCGGACGCCCTGCAGGCCGCCTGGTCGGTGTTCCACGCCGGTGAATTCGCGCATGCCGTGGAGCTCGGCGCACAGCTCGGTGCGCTCGGGGCGTGTGTGGCGAACCGCGCGGCGGCGGTGGAGTCGCTCTACACGCGCCGCGGACCACAGGCGATCGTCAAGGAGTTGCTCGCGGCCATGCAGCGTGGCGAGGAGGCGGTGGCGATGCTGCCGCACCATCCCAATACCCATTACACGCTGGCGCTTGTGCTCGGGCGCTACAGCCAGCGCATCTCCATCCTCAAGGCGATCTCCGACGGCATCGCGGCGCGGGTCAAATCCCATCTCGATCAGGCTCTGGCGCTCGAGCCGCGACATGCCGAGGCGCACGTGGCGCTCGGGCTGTACCACGCCGAGATCGTGCACAAGCTCGGCGGGATCGTCGCTTCCTTCACGCACGGAGTGTCCGCAAGCGCGGCGATCGAGCACCTGCGCCGCGCCGTTGAGCTGGCGCCGCGCTCGCCGATCGTGCACATGGAATATGCCTATGCGCTGCAACTGCTCGACGCGCAGCGTCACCGTGCCGATGCCGAGCAGCTGTACCACGAGGCGGCCGCCTGTGAACCGCTGGATGCAATGGAAGCGCTGGACGTCGAGCGGGCGAAGCACGGACTGGCGGCCTGAGCGCTCGGCCCTCGCCGTTCAGTTGCGCAGTGCGCTGCCCCCGAGCAGCACCAGCAGCACGAGCTGCTCGAACGCGGTTTTGATGCCGCCGATCAGCTCTGCCGGGTGCGGGACCAGTTCCCGGTCGGCGATGACGCCGAAGTGTACGCGCCCGTTGTAGCTCAGCATGCTCACTCCCGTACCGATGCTGCCCGACTGCGGGACCCAGAACAGCATCTGACGGATCGGTGCGGCGCCGATGAACAGCATCTGCTCCGGTCCGTGCAGGTTGGAGGCTACGAGGCTCGCCTTCGCACTGAATAGATCCATGACCCAGTCCTCAACGCTGCGCGGCAGACTGCCGATTGTCGCGAGCAGGCCGTAGGTGAGCATGGACTGCTCGGATCCCTTGAGCGACTGCATCGCGGCACGTACTCCGTAAAGGCGCTCCAGGGGATGGCGGACCCCCACGGGTAGATCGACGAGCACGAGTCCGAAGCGATTGCCGAGCGGCTGGCCGGCATGCCCGGGGCGCAGGTCGACCGGGACCGCAGCCCGCAGCGCCAGCCCGCCGAGTTCATCCCCGCGTGCCTCGAGATACTGGCCGAGCGCGCCGGCGAGCGTCGCAACGAGCACGTCGTTGACCGTGCAGCCGAGCACCCGCCCGATGGTCTTGACCTCCTCGAGCGACAGCGATGGTCCCCATGCGACCCGCCGGGTGCCGCACAAGGGCCGCTTCAGACTGGAGGGCGGATCGTCGGGGAGCAACGAGAAGCGGGCCAGCTCGGCTACCAGAGCACCCGCCTGGGTCACGGCCGCCGCGGCCGCATCGGGGTGTCGCGCGAGTTCGACCCCCGCCGAGGCGAGTCGGCCCCCTTCGCGCAGCGTACTCTCGAGCCATTGAGTCACGGTGGCACTCGGGCTCAGATCGCCGTTGGGCGCGACGGCTGCGGTGGCACCGGAATCGGCGCGCCGAGCGCTCGCAGGCCGACGGTCGGCCAGATCGAGCAATACGCGCACCAGCGCGATCCCATCGGCATAGCAATGATGAATGCGGGCAATGATCGCGCTGCCGCGCCCGAACCGCTCGACGATGTGAAAGCTCCACAGGGGGCGGCCCGCGGGCAGCGGCTCGCTGGCCAGTTCTCCGACCAATGTCTCCAACTCACTCTGCCGGCCGGGAGCGGGCAGCGCGGCGCTGAGTACGTGATCGTCGATGTTGAATTGGCGGTCAGTCTCCCAGACCGCCTGATAGAGGCCATCGCGCGGCACACTGCGGAATCGGCTGCTCGAGGCGAATCGTCGGGCGATCAGATCGCGCAGCCGGCGGCGATGCAACGGGGTACCGAGGACGATGAGCGCAACGATCACCATCGGGTTCGTCGGGCGCTCCATGTTGAGGAACGCCCGGTCGACTCGCGAAAGCGGCGTGCACGGAGCGTCCGGCGGGTCGGGACGTCGGTTTAGGCCCATGCGCACAGTGTCGCGCGAGACCGCCCGGCGCGAAGCTTCGGTTTGTCACGATGCGTCGCTACGGGGTGGCGCGTACGTTCAATCCGAGTGGCGCCGTCGGCGGAAGCGGGACAATGGCATATTTCATCACCGGAGGGACCGGCTTCATCGGCCGACACCTGGTCAAGCGGCTCGCCGCGCGCGGCGAGCCGCTGTATTTGCTCACGCGGTCCAGCTCCCATGCCCGGGTCGGGCGCCTCGCGCGGGACTGCGCCGGTCTCGGCGCGTCGCTGTCGTTCATCGAGGGGGACCTCGGCGCGCCGCTGCTCGGCATCTCGGCGGCCGACCGCAAACGACTTACGGGTGCCGTCACCCACTTCTTTCATCTCGGGGCACTGTACGACCTGAATGCAGCGGATGACGAGCTGTCGCGCAGCAATGTCACCGGTACGCAGCATGCGTTGGATCTTGCGCATGAGATCGGGGCGGAGCGATTCCATTTCATGAGCTCCATCGCCTCCGCCGGGCGGTATCCGGGGGAGTTCACCGAAGACATGTTCGAGCAGGCCGGGGCGCTCGATCATCCGTATTACCGCACCAAGCACGAGGCGGAGGCGCTGGTGCGCACCACCTGCAGGGTGCCGTGGCGCATCTACCGTCCGGGCATGGTCGTCGGGCACTCGCTGAGCGGTGAGACCGACAAGATCGACGGCCCGTATTACCTGTTCAAGTTGATTCAAAAGGTCCGCGACGTCGTGCCGCGCTGGATGCCGCTGGTCGGCGTCGAGGGGGGGTACGTCAACATCGTGCCCGTGGATTTCGTCGCGGCGGCGCTCGAGTACCTGGCACACGTGCACGGCGAGGACGGACAGTGCTTTCATCTGACCGATCCGCGCGACTACCGGGTGGGTGAGGCCATCAACGTGTTTGCGACCGCCGCGCATGCCCCGATACTGCAGCTGCGCGTGGACTCGGCGTTCACCGACTCGCTGCGCGCGGGGGTGCATCTGCCGCGCGAAGCGGCCGCGCCGCTGCGCCGCATGTTTGAGGAGTGGCTCGCCGAGGCGGGGGTGCCGCGCGCAGTGCTGGGACTGCTTGACCAGCCGACCACGTTTTCCGCGACCCGCGCGCAGCGGCTGCTGGCGGCAGCAGGCATCGCGGTGCCGCCCTTGGCCGACTACGCGTGGCGCCTGTGGGACTACTGGGAGCGCCGGCTCGATCCGGATCTGGATCCGACCGTCCGCCTGCGGCAGGTCGTTACCGGCAAGACGGTCCTGCTGACCGGCGGGTCCTCCGGCATCGGACGCGCCACGGCGCTGAAGCTGGGCGCGGCGGGCGCGCGAGTGATACTCGTTGCCCGCAACGCGGACAAGCTCGAGCAGGTGCGTGCGCAGATCGTGGCGAGCGGCGGGGAGGCCGGCATCTATGCCTGCGACCTGGTCGATCCGCCGGCCTGCGCCGGCCTGCTCAAGCAGCTCGCCGCGGAGCAGCCGCCGATCGACATTCTGATCAACAACGCGGGCCGCTCGATTCGCCGTGGCATCGATGCGACCTACGAGCGTCTGCACGATTACGAGCGGCTCATGCAGATCAACTACTTCGCCGCTGTTCGCCTGACGCTCGGCGTGCTGCCGGCGATGGCGGCGCGGCGCACGGGCCACGTGATCAGCATCTCGTCGCTTGGCGTGCTCACCAACGCCAGTCGGTTCGCGGCATACAATGCCTCCAAGGCCGCGCTGGAAGCGTTCACCCGGTGCGCCTCGGGGGAATTCGCCGACCGCGGCGTACGCTTCACCGTGGTGGATCTGCCCCTGGTGCGCACGCCGATGAGCGCGCCGACGAAGCTGTACGAGCACTTCAAGCTCCTGGAGCCCGAGCAGGCCGCCGACATCGTCTGCGCTGCGATCGTGCGCAAGCCGGAGCGCGCGACGACGGGTGTCGGAACGTTTGCGCAGGTCGTGGAGGCGCTGGCACCGCAGCTGAATCGGGTCGTGATGAGTGAGAGCTATCGGATGTATCCGGACTCACAGGCCGCAGGCGGCGCGGCCGCACCGGCCGAGGCACTCTCACGCGAGGCGCGGACATTCGCAGCCCTGCTGCGCAATCTGCATTTCTGAGCGGGGCCCGCCGGCGGACTGAGCACGTGCCGCGATCGGCTCCGTTCGCGACCCTCACCGATGATCAATCCTTTGGCGCGTTGCCGCCCGTGCGGCAGGGGGCGAAGGACCGTCGTCGCACGCGGCGGCCGGATCGGCGCCGAATTCGGGCTTGAGATCGTTCCGCTACCGCAGGCAATATGTCGCCGGCGGCCAGACCCTGTTCTGCAAGGCGAGCCGTATGGGGCACAGTGCCCGCTCGCTTTCCGCATTCCAGTCTCGGAGGGAACGACGTTGAACAAACGGAACGGTCTGATCACCCTGGCCCTCGCGGCGACGATTGCCCATTTCCCGGCGCACGCCGATACGCCGACTCCGCCCTGCAGTGGATCGTCCGCGCTGCTCGGGCTACTCGATCGGCCGACCGTGGGGGATTCCAGCTGCGTGGTGCCGCAGGGCATGACCGTGCTCGAGGCGGGTGCCACCGCCGGCAATCTGTACGGTGCGCCGGGCGGGCAGATCGACACGCTGCCCAATATGGAGTTGCGCTGGGGCCTGTCGGGGGACTCGGAGCTCGTCTGGCTGCCGCCGAACTTCCAGTACCAGTCGGTCAATGCCGGACCGGGCGGCCCGCCGCTGACGCTGCGCGGATTCGGTCCGACGACGGTCGGCATCAAACATGAAATCGGCTACAACGAGCACTGGCAGTGGACCGCGGAGGCGCTGGCCACGCTCCCCTCCGGCGATACTACGTTCGGCAGCCACGGTCTCGGTGGCGCGCTCAACGCCATCGTCAGCTACGGCAGCGGTCCGCTCGGAGTCTCGCTGATGGTCGGACTCACCTCGCAGACCGAGCCCACGGCCGTGGGCGGGCAGCGCTTTCAGAGCTTCAATCCCGACCTGGTGGTGACCTGGCAGTCGAGCGCGCGGCTGCAGTTCTACGGGGAGATCTACGGTCAGTCGACCAGCGGCTACCACCAGGGCTGGGGAAGCGACGCCGACGGCGGATTGCAGTACCTGGTCACGCCGGACTTCGAGGTGGACCTGGAGGAGGGCGTGCGTCTGCAGGGCAATCTCGGCGGGTTCTCGAACTACACCGGAGTCGGGCTCGGCCTGCTGTTCTGACCGACGCCGGCTGCGGGCCGGCGGAGCGAGCGCCGCATATGCCCGCAGCCGCTACTGCATCTTCAGGTGCGCGCCGATCGCCGCCTTCAACGTATCGAGCACGAAGGTGAACACGATCGTGGCAAGCAGCACCGCGCCGATCACGCCGAGCGATATCGGGCTCATGAGAATTCCGCCGGCCGCGAGCGTCGTGAAGATCGCCACGTTCGCCAGCATCGAGACGATGATCCAGCCGCTCGGCAGCGAACTCCACAAGCGTCGCCGCTCACGCACGACGTAGAACAGTCCCTGGCTGGCAAAGGAGAGTGTCACCGATGCCAGCGTCTGCAGCCGAGCCTGGTCGAGTCCGAGGTGGTAGCGGCCGACGGCGACGATGCTGCCGCAGAACAGGACGCTGCACAGCGCCAACGCGACTCCGAGCATCGTGATGCTGTCGACGTGCCAGGCATTGGGCTTGGGTGAAGGGCGCACATTGTCGGTGGTCGCGGACATCGCAAGAAAATCGCCCGTGATCATCAGCAGCGCCATGAGGCGCGGCGTCAGGATGGCGTGCCCGGTCATGACCAGACCCACGACCAGCAGCAGCATCTGGCTCAGCTTCTGCGTCAGGGAGCGCATCGTGTAGGTCAGGATGCGCTGGAATGCGATCCGTCCCTCGCGTACCGCGCTGACGGTACCGGACAGTCCCGGCTCGGTAAGCACGATTCCGGCGGCGGATTTGGCGACATCGGTCGCGCTCGACACGGCGATGCCCATCTGCGCCTGGCGCAGGGCCGGGGCATCGTTGGCACCGTCGCCGCACATCCCGACCGTGTGTCCGCTCGCCTGGAATGCCCGCACGATGTGGAATTTGTCCTCCGGGAAGACTCCGGCAAACACGGCGTAGTCCTGCGGACGGACGCGCTCGGGTATCGGCCCCGGCGGGCAGACGGGACCCTTCAGGCCGACCGCGCGCGCCACGACTCGCGCGGTCACCGGAGCGTCACCGGTGACCATGACTGTGGCGACGCCCATGGCGCGCAACTGTCCGATCAGCTCCGCCGCATCCTCGCGCGGCGGGTCGCTGAGCGCGACGAGCCCAATGACCTGCGGAGCTGCATCGAGCGGACCATATGCGACGGCCAGCACCCGGTAGCCCTCGGCGGCGAGCGCCTCGGCGGTCGCCGCCGCTTCCGCAGGGGCAGTGCCGAGTGTCTGCAGCGTCGCGAAGGCGCCCTTGACGATGCGCAGCGCATGGCCGGCTGAATCGGTGACGATCGCTTCGGCGCGCTTGCGCGTGGGATCGAAGGGTGTGAAGGATCGCAGCTGCGCCGGCTCGCCGGGCGCTGGATGAGCCGCCGCGGCGCTGCGGATGGCGCTGTCGACCGGATCTGCACCGCCTTCTGAGCTCGCGAGCGCAGCCAGGGCGAGGATGCGCGGCTCGTCGTAGCCGGCCATCGGCCGCACCGCCGTGACGGCGAGCGCGTTCTGGGTGATGGTGCCGGTCTTGTCCGAGCACAGCACATCGAGCGTGGCGGCTTCCTCCACGGCCGACAGCCGGGTGGGCAGCACGCCGCGGGCCGCGAGCGCCCGCGCGCCAAGCGCGCTCGCGAGCGTGAACGTTGCCGGTAGCGCCACCGGGATCGCGGCCAGGATCGCCGTGAGGGTGAGGGAGATCACCTCGTGCGTCGGCAAACCGAGTACGGCGGCATAGGCGACCTGGGCAATGACGACCCCGCCGTTGAAGATGGCGAGATTGCGCACCACCCGCAGCACGGTCGTCTGTTGCGTGCTGACGCCGTGTGCCGTGCGCACCAGTTCGGCCGTGCGGCCGAACCGTGTCCGTGCACCGGTCGCCGTCACTTCGGCGAGTGCTTCGCCGCGGCGCACCAGTGCGCCGGCGTAGGTGATCCGGCCCGTCGTACCCTCCACCGGGAGCGACTCGCCGGTGAGCGTCGATTGATCGAGTAGCACTTCCCCGCCGATCAGGCGGACGTCGGCGGGTACGATGCCACCGAGGGACAGCTTGATCAGATCGCCCGGAACGAGCTCGGCGGCCGGTACGGTCCGCCACGCGCCGTCGCGCCGCACCGAGGCCATCAGGGCGAGGCGTGTCTTCAGGGCCTGCAGCGTCGCTTGTGCGCGGCTCTCCTGAACGAAGCCGAGCACTGCATTGAACAGCACCAGCACGCCGATGACCCCCGCCTCGACGTACTTGCCGAGCGCGAGTTGCAGGACGATCGCCGCCTCGAGCATCCACGGAATGGGAGCCCAGAACTTCTCCGCCAATCGTCGCCACGCCGGCCGCTCCTGCTCGGTCACGGCGTTCGGGCCGAACTGCCTCAGGCGCTGTTGTGCCTCGATGGCGCTCAGCCCCCGGGCCGGCGTCGCGGGCATCACCTCTGCGGTGCGGGCAGGGGCGGGGGTCGGTGGCATCGGGTTGAAGTCGTGTTCGGCCATGATGCTGAGGTTCCGCTCGCCGGCAAGTCTACCCGAGGCGCCGTGCCGGGCGCCCGCCGCATTCCTCTGGGCGCGGCTCGACAGCCCGGCAGCGGCATTGCACACTGCGCGACGTCGGATCCGGCCGGTGCCGGGTCGCAGCCAAGGTGGCGAAGCTCACTCCATGTCCAAGCAGCGCAGTGCGTCCAGCCCGGCCGCGCGACCGGTCATCGTCTGGTTTCGCAACGACCTGCGCCTCGCAGACAATCCGGCGCTGACGGCGGCGGCCGCTGGCGGCGCGCCGGTCATCCCGCTGTTCATCCTCGATGAGCGCGCCAGCGGCGGACGTGCGTTCGGCGGCGCGGCTCGCTGGTGGTTGCATCACAGTCTCGCGGCGCTCGATCAGTCGCTGCGTGCGCTAGGGAGCGGGCCACTCAATGGCATGAAGTTGTGCCTGCGGCGCGGTGCGGTCATGCAGGTGCTGCTTGAACTCATCGAGACGAGCGGTGCCTCGCGCGTGCTGTGCAACCGGACCTACGATCCGCAGATCGATGCGCTCGACGATAGCTTGCAGCAGAGTCTGAGCAGCGGCGGCGTGACGCTTGAGAGCTTCCCGGGGGCGCTGCTCGCCGAGCCCGGTGCGCTGCGCACCGGTGGTGGGGGCCCGTTCCGGGTGTTCACCCCGTTCTGGAACCGGCTGAGCTCGCTCCAGATCGGCGAACCCCTGTCGGCGCCCCGGGCGCTGATGGGTACCGAGCACGTGCCACATGGCATGCGGCTTGAGGACCTGGGCCTGCTGCCTCGTCTCGGCTGGGATGCTGGCTTCGCCGCGCAGTGGAGTCCGGGGGAACGGGGCGCGCGCAGCCGGGCCCGCACGTTCCTCGCCAGCCGCTTCGCGCACTACCGTACCGCCCGCGACGTGCCGGCGCTCGAGGGAACCTCGCGTCTCTCGCCGCATCTGTGCTTCGGAGAAGTGACAGCGCGACAGCTGTGGCGCGCCGTGCTGCGCTCCCCGAGCGGCGGGCGCGGCGAGCTGACGGGCAACGGCTTTTTGCGCGAGCTCGGCTGGCGCGAGTTCGCCCACTACACGCTGTATCACTTTCCCAGCCTGCCGCAGCGGCCGCTGCGGACGGAATTCGAGGCGTTCGGGTGGCGCGATGATGCGGCCGGATTCCAGGCATGGTGCCGCGGGAACACCGGCTATCCGATCGTCGATGCCGGGATGCGCGAGCTGTGGCACACCGGCTGGATGCACAACCGCGTGCGCATGATCGTCGGCTCCTTCCTGGTGAAGGATCTGCTCGTACCCTGGCAGCGCGGTGAGCAATGGTTCTGGGACACGCTGCTCGATGCGGACCGGGCCAGCAACGCGCTCAACTGGCAGTGGGTCAGTGGCTGCGGGGTCGACGCGGCCCCGTATTTCCGCATCTTCAATCCCGTGGCGCAGAGCGAGCGGTTCGATCCCGAAGGTGAGTATCTGCGCCGCTGGCTGCCCGAGCTTCGTGCACTGCCGGCACCGGTCATTCATGCGCCGTGGACTGCTGCACCGGAGGTACTGGCGCGGGCGGGCGTCAGGCTCGGCGAGACGTATGCGCGTCCCCTCGTGGAACACGACGTGGCCCGCAAGCGTGCGCTGGCGCGGTTCGAGGCGCTCAGGCAGCGCGACTGAGACTCAAGCGGGGATTCGCTGCACGGCGAGCCGGTCGCCGCGCGCCGCAATGCGTTGATCGGGGAAGGTGTATGGCGGTCGTGGGATTCATAGGCCTCGGGCGCATGGGCAGTGGGATGGCGAGCCGCTTGCAGGCCTGCGGGCACGCAGTGCAGGTCTTTAATCGCACCCCCGCGCGCGCCGCAGCACTGGTGGCGGGTGGCGCGCGCCCATGCCCCACGCCGCGCGAGGCGTGCGCGGGCGCCGCCGCCGTGCTCGTCATGGTGGCCGACGATCTCGCCTCGCGCGCTGTCTGGCTGGGGCCGCACGGCGTACTCGCCGGGCTCGATGCCGGTGCCTTCGCGATCGAATGCTCCACGCTATCGCATGACTGGGTGCTTGAGTTGAGCGCACGGGCCGGCGAGGCCGGCCTGCGCTATCTCGATGCGCCGGTCACGGGCCTGCCGGAGCAGGCGGCCGGCGGCGAGCTGACGCTGTTGGTCGGAGCACGGCCCGACGACCTCGATGCGGCACGGCCGCTGCTCGCTGCGGTGAGCCGGGAGATCGTGCATTTCGGGCCGGCGGGCGCCGGGACGGCCTACAAGCTGCTGGTCAACCTGCTGGGCGCCGTTCAGATTGCATCGGCCGCAGAAGCGATGGCGCTTGCTGAGCGCGCCGGGCTCGATCCGACGCAGGCGGCCGCGGCGATTGGCCGTGGCCAGGCGGCCAGTCCGCAGGTGATTCGCAATACGCGGCGCATGGCGGAAAATCAACACGCGCATCCGGTGAACTTCACGCCCCAGCTGCGCCTGAAGGACATCCGCTACGCCCTTGCGCTGGCGCGCAAGCTCGGTCTGGGTACGCCCTTCGGCACGCTCGCGGCAGGCTGGTTCGATGCGCTGTGCGCTCAGGCCCCGGTGGGTATCAACGAGAGCGCCATCATCGATGTCGCCCGCACACAGCGCCCTGAGCAGCCAGACACATTGCCTTGCCGGGGTGAGTGAGATCATCCTCAGGGTGCGTGGGCGCGCGCCGGCGACTCTGGCAACATAGGAGCATCGACATGCAAACGACGCTGACTGCAAGCACCCGAATCAGGGGACTGCCGGCGCACATCCGGTGCCATGACCTACCTCGCCGATAAACACCAGACGGCCGCCGAGCGCAGGGTGGTGCGGGCGGAATCCCCGCGGGCGGCGCTGCGCTATCCGCCGAACGTGATTACGCAGTGACGCGCGTGTCCGATCGCGAACCGTCCTGGCTCGATGCACGACCCTCGGTGCGAGTCGCCTGGCTGCAGTGGTGCAACCTCTGGCGCCGCTGGCCGCTCGGTGCGGCCGCTGTCGTGGCAGCGATCCTGGCGCTCGGGCTGCTTGGCCGCGTCACGGTCGTAAGCCAGGGCCTCCTCCGGGCTGCCGACTCCCCACGGCTGGTGTCGGCGGTGACGCTGGTGCTGGCCGTGCTGCTTGCGCTGCGGCGGCATCGGGATCTGCTGAACGAGCGGCACCGTGACTGGGTTGGGGCGCTGCCCACTGATGCCTCAACCGCAGCCCGCTCCGCCGCCGCGGTCCTCGCAGCGGGAGTGACTGCGGCGCTGGTGTGTGCCGCGCTGTTGATCGCGGCGCGACTGCCGGGCTGGGTGCTCGCGCGGCTGCTCGGGTGCCTCGCCGCCGGCGTCCTGTTCGGGACGGCCGCGGCGTTCGCAGCGTCATGGCGTGCGGCACACGGCGGGCCAGCGAGCCGCCTTGCGCCGCTGCGTTCGCGCTACACGGCGGTCCCCGGGGCGCGCTCGCGCTCGGAGCGGGCATCACTGCTGCCGCTCGGCAATTGGCCGCGCGTTGAAACCCGCTTCCGTGATCGGCCGACGATCCGTGCGCGTAGTCTGCTGTTGCTGTTGCTCGCCGTGCCGATGGGTACCTCCGCCGGCACAGCGCTCGCTGCGGCGCTCGTCTGGGTGCTGATTGTGCATCTGATCAATCTACTGCTCGCGCTGGTCCGTTCGGCGTTCGGGGCGTCCTACTGGCTCGCGCCCACCCCCGTGGGTCCCGCGCGCTTCGCCGCGGCGCTCGCGTGGCGCTCACTCTGCGCCCAGATTGCCGCAAGCGCGGCGCTGCTCGCCATTGCCTCCGTCACGCTCGGGGCGACATCGGTGCGCCTGATCGGCACGATCGTCGGAGCGTGGCTGGGTGCGGTCGCCCTGGTCGGCGCGTTGGTGTCCGTGGCCGCGCTGCGGACCCGCTCGATCGCAGCCTCGGTGCTGCATCGGTGGCGCGGATGAGTGATGTGGCCGCTTCGGGAGCCGCAGCGGCGCTGCGCATCGCGCGGCTCGATGCCGGCTACGGCGGGCATCCGGTGCTGCGCCAGGTCGATCTCGAGGTGCCGCTCGGGCAGTGGTGCGCGCTGCTCGGCCCGAATGCGAGCGGCAAATCGACTCTGTTGTACTGCATCGCCGGCTTGCTTCGACCGCTCGCCGGGCGGATCGAGCTGGCGGGCTTGTCGCTGACGGACGCACCGGCGCAAGCGAAGCGCGTGCTGGGCTACGCGTGCGCGCCCGATCGGGTGCCGGGTCTGCTCACCGGGCGGCAGTGCTTGCAGGTGTATGCCGCGGCCAAGGGCCTGCGGTCGATCGACGCCGAGGTGCTCGCGCTCGCCGAGGCACTCTCGTTCACGGCGCAGCTCGATCGTTTCGTCGACACCTATTCGCTCGGAACCCGCCAGAAGCTGGCGGTGCTGCTGGCCCTGGTCGGCGCGCCGCATTTGATCGTGTTGGATGAGGCGTTCAACGGACTCGATCCGGCGAGTGCGGGGATTCTCAAGCGTCATCTGCGGCGACTGCTGGACGAGCGGCGCGCGGCGGTGCTGCTGGCCACGCATGCCCTGGACATCGCAGAGCATCATGCCGACCGCGTCGCGCTGATGCTGGGCGGGCGCATCGTGCGCGTGTGGAGTGCCGAGGAGATCGCGGCCCGGCGCAGCAGCGGTCAGAGCCTGGAGGAGCTGCTCGCGGACGCCGCCGCCGAGCACGCCGCCTCGGCATCGTGACCGGCGCGCGGCAGGGTGGCTGGGTCCGCCTGGCGTGGCGGGAGCGGCGGATCAGCCCCAGGGCCAGGGTCGCAGCGCGAAGTGGGCGGGCGGAATGCTGCCCCCGAGGTGGCGGACAAAATAGTCCCAGCGCCGCACCGTGATGTAGGGCGTCGCATACCCGTATCCGTGGCGCACGTTCGGTATGGCGATCATGTCGAAGTCCCTATCGGCCTTGATCAGCGCCTGGATGAGGATCTCGGTGTTCTCCGGCGGCACGTTGTCGTCGAGCGTGCCGTAGGTGAGCATCAGGTGGCCGCGCAGCTGCGCGGCGAGCAGCTCGTTGGCCTGGTTGTCGTAATTGGTCCGGCCGTCGGCGGCGCGTACCAGCAACCCCTGGTACTTCTCCCCCCAGTCGTTCTCGTAGTCGCGATTGTCCTGGTTGCCGCTCTCGGCCCAGCCGACCTTGAAGAAATCCGGATAGCGCAGCAGCGCATCGGCGGTGGCGTCGCCGCCGCCCGAGTGGCCCCAGATGCCGACGCGATCGAGATCGATCCATGGATAGCGGCGGGCGAGCTCGCGGATGGCGGCGACCTGGTCGGGCAGGGTGTTGTCGCCCATGTCGCCGTACCACAGGTGATGGAAGCGAGCGGAGCGGTACGGCGTGCCCATGCCATCGATCGCCACGACGATGAAGCCGAGCTCGGCGAGCGATTGGTCATCGAAGTGCGACGCTTCGAAGCGAAACGTGGACACCGAGCCGACCTGCGGCCCCGGATAGATGTAATCGATGATCGGGTATTTCTCGTGCGGGTCGAAATCGGTCGGCTTGAAGAGCAGGCCGTACAGATCGGTCCGGCCGTCGCGCGCCTTGACGACGATCTGCTGCGGGGGGCGCCAGCCGATCGCGCGCAGGCGCCTGAGGTGGGCACGGGCCACCGTGGCGATGATCCGGCCAGTGGCAGCGTCGCACAGGGTGGTGACGGGCGCGTGCCGCGGCGTGGAACAGCTGTCGACGAAGTATCGGCCGTCCGGTGACATCGTGACGACGTGGTCGCAATCCTGGGGTGTCAGCAGTGTCGGTGTGCCGCCCCGCAGGCTCACCTTCCAGAGCTGCTCGTAGTACGGATTGATGCCGGGTGTCCGGCCGACCGCGCGGAACCAGACCTCGCCGGACGCCCGGTCGAGGTGCAGCACCTGCGTCACATCACCGTGGCCCGTCGTGACGGGGTGCTCGAGTCGGCCGCTTGCCAGGCTGTAGAGGTACAGGTTGCCCCAGTTGTTGCGTTCGCTGTACCACAAGGCCTGGTCGGAGCGGGCCAGATAGCGCCAGTCAACCGCGCCGATGCCGCTGTGATAGTAGGTGGCGACGCTTTCCTCGAACACCGTGCGGACCGCCCCGGTGCGCGCATCGGCGAGGCGGAACCATTCGTGGCGGCGATCACGCGAGGTGCTCACCAGCGCCAGTGTGCGGCTGTTGCCGGCCCACTGCAGGTCGTCCCAGTGGCCGCTGTTGCGGCAGCTGAGCTCGTCGCACAGGCTCGAGAGTCGCTGCTGGGGCGGAAGCCGCAGGCGCACCACGGTGCGTGAGGCGACATGGACCACCACCGGCTCGATCAGGAAGACGTGCCGGTCTCCGGGCAGGGGATATTTCCATTTCTCGAGGCGCGGATGTCCGACGGCGGCGCTTACCAGGTACATATCGCCGACCTTGCGCTGGTCCTGCTGGTAGGTGGCGATTTCGCGCGAGTTCGGCGACCAGTCGAGCACGGGTCGGGCACCGTGGATCCAGCCTGCGTTGTGGGTGGCGTAGCCGAAGTTCCTGACGCCGTCGAAGGTCAGTTGTTGCTCCCGGCCGCTGGCCACGTCGCGCACCCATAGGTTCCAGCCGCGGACGAAGGCGAGCAGTTTGCCGTTCGGCGAGACAATGCCCGGCTCCCCGCCGCTGCCGCGCGGCTGTGGCGCCGGGGCGCAGTGGCCGGCGCCGCTGAGCTCGCAGGTGAAATGCTTGCCATCGCGCGTGAGCGCGAGGTGGCCGTGCGAAACCTGGATCGCGGTGATGCCAAGACGGGCGGGGTCGAGGACGGCGTTGATTGCGTTGCCGAGTGCAGCGGCGAGTTTCGCCCGGTTGAATGCCGCGGCAGACTGGCCGGTGCGAGCATCCATGATGCGGTAGTGATCGCCGCGCGCGTCATGCTCGATGTACCAGAACCGATCGCCGGGCAGCCAGTGGACGATTTGCACCTCGTCGTCGACCAGAGGCGCGGTGTCGTACGGCATGAACTGCTCGGCGCGCGAGTAGTCGGCGGCGCTGAGGTGTCGGGGATGCGCAGTGGCGCGCAAGATGGGCAGTGCCGCGATGCACGCGGCCACCATCGACCGACTCAGAGCGCGCCAGCTCAAATTCATTCGGCCCCCGATCCGGCTTGCAGCGCCCATGCGCCGTCCACCACGCGCAGGTTACGCCCCAGTTCGGGCTGCGGATACGACCTGACGTTCAGCGCAGCTGGCTGTCCTTGCTGCCACGGCGATTGTAGCCGCTGAACACCTCGTTCTCGTGGTCCTCATGGGCCTGGCAGGGAAGACACAGCCGCACACCGGGTATGGCGCGCTGTCGCTCCGCGGGGATGGGATCGCCGCATTCGGCGCAATGGGTCCGCCCCGGGCCCTGCGGCAGGCGGCTCTGTGCCCGCCGTATGCCGTCGGTGACGGTCGCATCGATCTGTTCCTGCACGGCGCCGTCGCCGGCCCACCCAGTGGCCATTTTCGAAGACTCCAGTCGGAGGGTCTATCTACGGATCAAAAACCTTATTTTACCCGCAGCCCGGCGACGGCGTGTGGGCGGGAGGGATTGCGGTATATAATATCGCATGATACTATAATTAAAGATATTATATAAGCACTTATGGCCCCCGACCGCCTTCGCCAGCTCGGATTCCTGTTCAAAGACGTCAGCCGACGCTATACGCGCCGCTTCGAGGAGCGCGCGCAGCGGCTTGCGCTCACGCTGCCGCAGTGTCGTGCGCTGATCCACCTTCAAAGCAACGAAGGCGTCAGCCAGAAGCGTCTCGCGGAGCTCGCCGATGTGGACCCGATGACGCTGGTGCGCATCCTCGATCGGATGGAGGCCGACGGGTGGGTGCAGCGACGGTTCGATCCGGCCGACCGCCGGGCCCATACCCTCTGGCTCACCGCCGAGGCGGTCCCGGTGCTCGAGCACATCTGGCAGCTCATCACCGAGACCCGCTCCGAGATGCTGCAGGGACTCTCGAACGATGAACGGACGGTGCTGGTAACGCTGCTCGAGCGGGTGCACGCCAATCTCACTGCACTGCCGCCGTTGCCGGCGGAGCAATCTCCCGCGCCCGAGCTCGGGCGCAGGTCCACGAGGTCCAACCGATGAATGATTCCGGGCATGACGCCGACGCCGCGCGCGCATCCTCCGGCGCGACACGGCCATTGCGCGAACGGCTGCGAAAGCCCCTCATGTGGGGTGTGCCCGCCGTGGTCGGTGCCGTTGCGCTGTACTTCTATTTGACGAGCGGGCGTTATCAGTCGACCGAAGACGCCTACCTGCGCGCCGCTCAGGTGCAGATCAGCGCCAATGTCTCCGGGCGTGTGCGCCAGGTCGACGTGCACGACAACGAGCGGGTGCATCGCGGTGAGGTTCTCTTCCGGCTCGACAACCGACCGTTCCGGATTGCGGTGGAGGCGGCGCGCGCGCGACTCGCAGCCGCTCAGCTCGAGGTCGAATCTCTCAAGGCCAATTACCGCGCGGACGTGGCGGCGCTGCGCTCCGCGGACAGTCAGGCCGCGTATGCGGCGCGCGAGTTCCGCCGCCAGCAGCGGCTGCTGTCGATCGGTGTCGCCTCACGCTCCGCACTCGACCGCGCACAGCTGGCCCTGCAGCAGGCTCGCGCCGCCGATACGGCCGCGCGGCAGCGGATCCAGGGCGTGCTGGCACGACTCGGTGGCAAGCCCGATCTGCCGGTGGAGCAGCATCCAGAGGTCGCCGCGGCCCAGGCGGCTCTCGATCATGCGCTTCTCGAGCTGTCCTACACCACGGTGTATGCCCCTAGCGATGGGATCGTGACGGAGGTGGAGCACCTGCAGGCCGGCGCATACCTGCCGCTCGCGACGCCGGCGTTCCTGCTCGTCTCGACCCGCGACATCTGGGTCGAGGCGGACTACAAGGAAGATCAACTCGATCACATTCGCCCGGGCCAGCACGCGACGGTCAGTATCGATGCCTATCCCGACCAGACGTTCCATGCGGTGGTCGCGAGCATCACCCCGGGCACCGGGGCGCAGTTCTCGATCCTGCCGCCGCAAAATGCGACCGGAAACTGGGTGAAGGTCGTACAGCGCGTGGGCGTGCGTCTGCGCCTGGTCGGCAATCTGCCCCCGGTGCGGTCCGGTCTCAGCGCCACGGTGACCATCGATACCCGATCGCACGCCCGCAACACCGCCGGCGGCAGCAGGGCCTAGGCGGGATCGGCGCGAACCGCGCAAGCATGGATAACACCCACGTCCATCGAGTGCCGATCACCATTGCGGTGACGTTGGCGACCGTGCTGCAGGCGGTCGACATGACCATCGCAAACGTCGCCCTGCCGCACATCGGCGGCAGCATGTCGGCGACGCTCGAGCAGATGGATTGGGTTCTCACCTCCTACATCGTGGCCGCGGCGATCATGACGCCGCTGTCCGGGTGGCTCGCCGGCCGCTTCGGCCGCAAACGCGTGCTGCTGCTGTCGGTGATCGGGTTCACCGTGAGTTCGATGCTCTGCGGGCTCGCCCAGTCGATCAACCAGATCGTGCTATTCCGCCTCTTGCAGGGCGCCTCGGGCGCAGGCCTCGTGCCGCTCTCACAGGCCGTGCTGCTCGACATCAATCCGCCGGAGCGGCACGGGCGGGCCATGGCGCTGTGGGGGCAGGGCGTGGTGCTCGGACCGATGCTCGCGCCGGTACTCGGCGGATGGCTCACGGACAATTACAGCTGGCGCTGGGTGTTCTATATCAACGTGCCGTTCGGCGTGCTCGCGGCCATCGGACTGATGGTGTATCTGCGTGAGACCGAGCCACGCAAGAGTTCATTTGACTTCCTCGGCTTCGGCGCGCTCAGCCTGGCGGTCGGGGCGCTGCAGCTGCTGCTCGACCGAGGGGAGTTGAAGGACTGGTTTGCCTCGCCGGAGATCTGGATCGAGCTGGGCATCACGGCGCTGGCCTTTTGGGTGTTCATCGTGCACACATTGACGGCGCGCGAGCCGTTCGTCAGTCCGGGGCTGTTCCGCGACCGCAACTTCGCGATCGGAAATTTCCTCATTTTTGTCGTTGGCGTGGTGCTGTTCGCGACACTGGCCCTGCTGCCCCCGCTGCTCGAGGACCTGCTCGGCTACCCGGTGACGACGGCAGGCATCGCCATGGCCCCGCGTGGCTTTGGCAGCTTCGTGGCCATGGCGATTGCCGGGCGCCTCATCGGCCGGGTGGATACCCGCGCACTGATCGGAGCGGGGCTCCTGACGACGGCCGTATCGCTCCTGCTGATGTGCTCCTACTCGACCCAGATGCCTCAGGGATTGATCTGGTCGACGACCTTTCTGCAGGGACTGGGGACCGGCTTCGCTTACGTTGCGCTGACGACGGTAAGCTTCTCGACCCTTGCCACCCAGCACCGCTCCGAGGGAACCTCGATGTTCAACCTGCTGCGCAATATCGGCAGCAGCATCGGCATCGCGGCTACCAGCGCGCTGCTGACGCGCAATACCCAGGTCATTCACGAGCGACTGGCTTCGCATATCGTGCCGTACGGCGGACAGATCCGCCTGCACGCCCCCTATAGCTTCATTTCGATCGCCGGGCTCAGCGCGCTCAACGAGGAAGTGACGCGCCAGGCGCGGATGATCGCCTACAACGACGACTTCAAGCTGATGTTCGTGATGACCTTGTCGCTGCTGCCACTGCTGCTGCTGCTCAGGCCGCAGCGCAGTCGCAGCGAAGAGCCGTTGGTGATGGAGTAACCTGATGCCGTGCGGTGGAAATCTCTTTCGCAACTGGCGCTGGTGCCCGGCCGCGGTGGCCATGCTCGGGATCGGCGGTTGTGCGGTCGGTCCGACGTTCCACCGGCCGCCGCTCGCCGTGCCCGCACACTACCGTCCGGCCGGTGAACACGTTCGTGGTGAGCAGCCTGCCCCAATGTCAGATCGTCAGCACGCGGCGGCCGCTCGGGGCGAGCACGGATCGTGGTGGCGGCTGTTCCGCTCGCCGCAGCTCGATGGCTTGGTGCGCCAGGCGCTCGCGGACAACCACGATGTGGCCGCCGCGCAGGCGGCACTGTCGCGCGCCCGCGAACTGGTGACGGTCGGGGCAGCGGGGCGCTATCCGCAGATCGGCCTGAATGCCGCGACCGGGCGGCAGAAGTACGGCGCGGAGTTTCTCGGTCCGGACGTTTTTCCGCCGTTCAGCTTCATCGGCGCGGGCGTCGGCGTCGACTATCTGCTCGATTATCTGGGTCGCACGCGACGCACCATCCAGGAGTCCCGCGCGCTCGAGCAGTATCAGCGCAGCGAACTCGAGGCTACGCGGCTCGAGCTGACCGGGGAGGTGGCTGCGCAGTTCGTGACCGCCGCGACGGCACGTGAGCAGATCCGCGCCGTCCGCGATCTGCTGGCGCAGGACCGCCGGAACGTCGCCCTGGTGAGCGGTGCGGTAGCGGCCGGCTCGGAGCCCCGTCTCGATGTGCTCACCGCCCAGACCGAGCTCGCCGGCGACGAGACGCTGCTGCCGCCGCTGTATCAGAAGCTCACCACGGCCCGGCACGCGCTCGCCGTGCTGCTTGGGCAGGCGCCGGCAGCGTGGCATTCGCCCGAGCCGGCGTGGAGCGAACTCACGCTGCCGCACCAGGTGCCGGTGAGCCTGCCGTCGCGACTGCTGCAGAGGCGACCGGACATCCGTGCCGCCGAGGCGCAGCTGCGCGCGGCGACCGCGGCGGTCGGTATCGCGACCGCAAACCTGTATCCGCAGATCACCCTGAGCGGCTCGCTCAGCCAGGAGGCGCTGCGGCCGCAGCACCTCTTCGATGCGAGTTCTCTCGCCTGGTCGCTGATCGGCGGACTGACCGCTCCGTTGTTCGAGGGCGGAAAACTCCAGGCGCAGCGCCGCGCGGCGCTGGACGTCCTGCATGAGCGCGCGGATCTGTATCAGCAGGTGGTCATCGCCGCCTTCGGTCAGGTCGCCGATGCTCTCGATGGACTGCGTCACGATGCCGAGCTGCGCACCGCGCAGGCGCGCGCGCTCGAGCTGTCGCGCCACCGCCTGACGCTTGAGCGGGAGAGCTATCGTGCCGGCAACAGCGGCCTGCTGCCGGTGCTCGACGCACAGCGGCAGCGGGCGCGCGCCGAACTCGGCCTGCTCGGTGCCGAGGAGCGCCAGTACCTGGACACGATCCGGCTGCTGCTGGCCGCCGGAGGCCGGGTGGGGCTACCGGACCTGTCGGCCGCGGCGTCGACTGCCGTCAAATCCCCGAAAGACTCAGGCCGCCGGCCTTCGCCTGGACTTTGACCAGCGAGCAACTCTGACGCGCCTTGCGCAGCTGCGCGCACGCGGCGAGTGCCGCGGCCCGGCTCATCTGCTGTGAGCGCAGCGTGGTGAGCTTTTCGGCGCCCGAGGGGGCGATCACCTGCACGGCCGTCAGTACGCCGGCAAATCGCGACCGCAGCTGCTGGGCGGCGGCCGTGGCGGCCGCCGTGGTTCGATAGCGGCCGAGTTCGAGCTGATAGCCGGCAAGCCTGTCGATTTCCGCCTGGGCCTGCGTGGCCTGCGGCGCATGCGGGAACTCCCCGACAAACCCCTCGTAGGCGGTGGCGGTGCCCGCTGTCCGGGCGGCCTGCCACGCCGCGGTCTCTTTCAGGGCGGTCAGTGCGCCTTGGGCCTGCGCGGTGAAGGCGCCGTTGGGATAGTCGGAGAGGTACTGTCGGTAAGCCTGCTGCGTGGCGGCACTGCGGGCCCTGGTCCAGGCGTGCTGATCCTCGAGCGATTCGATGCGATTGCGAGCCTGCTGCACCCGCGGGTCGTCGGGGTGATCCTTGATGAAGCTGCGATATGCGGCGACCGTGCCCTGGGCCGAAGTCTTCTGCCAGTCGGCGTTCGGCGAGCTACAGGCGGCGAGCGTGCCCGCGGCGAGCACGCACACGATCCGGATCGCATGGGAAGTCTTGATCACGGCATACCCCGCGCACACTGGTGGGGCGCCTAAACTACCGCAGCCGCCGCAATTGTTCCAGGCACGCCCCCGCTGCGTTGGTCTCAGTGACACAGTGCCGTGTCCGCTGGACGCGAACCTTGTGGCTCGGGCCAGCGCTGCGGGCTCTTGCGCAGCTTGCGCACGTCGTAGCCCATCCGCGCCACCCGGGCGACCATGTCGGCGTAGGCGTGAGGCGAGATCTGGGGCGTGCGCGCCATCAGCCAAACGTAATCGCGCGCATCGCGTGCCACGATGACACGGCTGTAATCGGGCGCGAGCCAGGCGACGAGGTACTGCAGGCGCAGCAGCCAGTACAGATGCACCCGCCAGTCCGCGTTGCCCCTGTGCGCCACCACCGTCGCGGTCGAGTGGACGGTCTTCAGCGGCGCGGAGAAGCCGTGGTCGCGGAAGCGGAACAGGGTGCAGATCGAGCCGTTCGGCTCGAGCCGGTAGGTTTCGACCGGGTTGTAGTCGTGACGCTCGATGCGCGTCGGGATGGCTGCAATCACGTACCAACGGCCCATGTAGCGGCCCAGGTCGACATGCGCCACCGGTACGATCGCCTTCTCGGCCGCGGCGCCGCGGCACGCGGCCAGCGCGCAAATCGCGAGCGCAGCGAGCGCGGTGCGGGCGCGGCTCATGCCGTCACCGCGTCGAGCGGGCGCACGAAGCGGTAGTGCGCGACCAGCCACTCGCTGCCGTCTGCATAGCCGAACAGCTCGGCGCACGCCATCCAGAAGATCCGCCAGCGCGCGAACCACAGCGGCGCGGCGGCTCCATAGGTCGCGTGCAGAACTTCCATGACGTGCTCGCGGTGCTCATCCTGGTTGGCCAGCCACAGCTCGGCGGTGCGTCGGTAATGCGTGCCGTCGATCAGCCAGCGGCGCTCGAGCGCGAGGTGGGACTGGAAGTGCAGCAGCGTGTCGGCCGAAGGCATCAATCCTCCCGTGAAGAAGTGTCGCCCCAGCCAGTTGTCGTGTCCTGCGGTTTCGAACGGATACAGCAGCGTCCGGTGCGCGAACAGATGAGCGAACAGCTTGCCGCCGGGCGCGAGCCAGGTGGCGATGCGCTGCATGAGCGTCGCGTAGTTGCGCATGTGCTCGAACATCTCGATCGAAACGCAGCGGTCGAATCGTCCGGCATCGAGGATCAGCGCGTTGACGTCGCGCGTCAGGACATGGACGTTGCTTAGGCCGCGCGCCCGGCACTGCGCCTCGATGTGGCGGCGCTGGCTGTGCGAATTGGACACCGCGGTAATGTGCGCATTGGGCAGGCGCTCGGCCATCCACAGCGTGAGTGCGCCCCAGCCGCAGCCGAGTTCGAGAATCTGCTGTCCGTCGGCGAGCTCGGCCCGCTCCAGGTACAGCTCGAGCATGGCCTGCTCGGCGACCCCGAGACTCTCGTTCCCGGAGGGGAAGTAGCAGCAGGAGTACTTCAGGTGCGGACCGAGACATTGCGCGAAGAACGCTGCCGGCAGCTCGTAGTGTTGGGTGTTGGCAGCTTCCGTGAAGATTGCGACCGGGCTCGCGCGTAGCGCATCGAGCTGCTTGGCGAGCCGCTCCGCCTCGACCGCCGGACCGCCGCGACGCTCGGTGCGCAGCCGCTCGGCGCACAGCCGGCGAATGCCCAGACGCACCAGGGCGTCCGGCAGCAGACCGCGCTCGGCGAGACCGAGCAGACCCCGGGCGGGTCGGTCGGCGGGCAGTTCAGCGGAGGTGGACAGGGCAGTGCTCATCGGTCAACTCCAGAGGGACGAGAAAGGGGGAACCAGGGAAAGAAGACGGACGTGCGGCGCTGGTAGTCGCGATAGTCCTCGCCGCGCGTGCGCAGCGCCTGCTGCTCGGTCCACGGCACACCGCTCAGGTAGCGCAAAAATATGAACATGGCGAGCGGACCGAGCCAGGCGAGCGGAGCCAGCGGCGAGCCGACCGACCATGCCACGTAGGCGAACCAGTGCAACCACTCGAAGAAGTAGTTCGGGTGACGCGAGTAGCGCCACAGGCCCGTCCGGCAGGTCCGGCCCCGATTGCCGGGAACGCTGCGCCAGCGGGCGAGTTGCCGGTCGGCGAGCGATTCCCCGAGCACGCCGGTGAACCAGAACAGCGCCCCGGCGGCGAGCCATGCCGCCCCAGGATGCCGGTTGGCCGCGACGGGCACGAACGGCAGCGCGAACAGCACGACCGACAGGGCCTGCAGCTGAAAGAAGGCGAACCAGTTCCCCGCCCGGTCGCTCCAGCGCGCCCGCAGCGCCTGATAGCGCCCATCCTCGGGCTCCCGGCGCACGCGCCGCAGCAGGTGCACGCTGAGGCGCAGGGCCCAGCCGCCCCCCAGCAGCGCGAGCAGTGCGCGCGGCGCGCTCGAGCCGGCGCCCCAGGCCGCCAGCGTCCAGGCGCCTACCGCCAGCAGTGCGGACCAAAGTACGTCGGCCACTCCGGCATTGCGCCGCCGGTGCTGCCACCACCAGCCGGCGGACATCACCGCGCTGGCGAGGATCCATAGCGCGGCGAGCGCGTGGAGGGGGCTCATGCGCCGCTCCCGGCCGCGCGCGGCTCGAGGGTCCGGCGGGCAAGCGTGGTGAGGGCAGGTAGTGCGGCACCCCAGCCGACGGCCAGGGCGAGCAGACTGGGCCATCGGGGTGCAGGAAAGAACACGGCGTGCCAGCCGTGCGCGGCAGCCGAGTAGGACAGCGGCCCGCCGAGAGCGCCGAGGAGGGCGGCCAGCCCGGGCCGACGGTGCAGATAGCCGAACAGCGGCACGATGGTCAATCCGAACGCCCCCCACAGCGCGAGTAGCCATGCAGGGCAGCAGGTCAGCGGCCAGGCGGCCGCGTAGCGAAGCATTCCGGTGCTGACCCAGCAGGTCTCGAGCGCCGCACCGATCAGCAGCGCTGCCGCGAGCAGCCGCGTCTCGAGGCGCAACCGTCTCGAGACGGCGAGCCGCCAGGTGGCAAACAGCACTGCGGCGCCCACTCCGGGCCACACCACACCGCGTCCCGCACCGCAGACGGCGGCGAACCACACCAGTTCGTAGCCGACGAACGTCAGGCAGGCATCCACGCGGTGCTCTCCTCGCCGGTAGGCCGCCACAAGGGCTTCACGAGCTTCAGATGCGCCACGCCGATCGAGCGCTCGTGGAAGCCTCCTTCGCAGTAGGCGAGATAAAACTCCCACAGCCGGATGAACCGCTCATCGAAGCCAAGGGCGCGCACTGCGGGCAGCTGCCTGAGGAAGCGGTGGCGCCATGCTTCGAGCGTGCGGGCGTAGGAATCCCCGAAGTCCTGCAACGCCACGGGAGTCAGATTGCTGGCGCGCGAGTTGGCCGCCAGCATGGCGCTCACCGAGGGGATGAAACTGCCGGGAAACACATGGCGCTGAATGAAGTCCACGCCGCGCAGTGCCTGCTGGTAGCGATGGTCCTCGATCGTGATCGCCTGCACGAGCGCGGCACCGTGCGGTCGCAGCAGGCGACCGAGGGTGGCGAAGTAGGTCTCGAGGTGATCGGCGCCTACCGCCTCGATCATCTCGATCGAGACCACCTTGTCGTAATGACCGGTGAGATCGCGGTAATCCGCCAGACGCAGCTCGATGCGCTGCTCGAGACCGGCGGCCTGAACCCGCTCGCGCGCAAGATCGTACTGGCTGCGCGATATCGTGGTCGTGGTCACGCGGCAGCCGTAATGACGCGCGGCATACAGGGCAAATCCGCCCCAACCGGTCCCAATCTCGAGTACGTGGTCGGAGTCGCTGAGGCCGAGGCGACGGCAGACGGCCTCGAGCTTGCGGGCCGAGGCCGTCTCCAGCGTATCGGCCGCATCGCTCCACAGCGCCGAGGAGTACATCAGATCTGCGCTGAGGAACAGACCGAAGAACTCGTTGCTTAGATCGTAGTGTGCGGCAATGTTGCGCCGGCTGCCGGAGCGGCTGTTGCGCCGTGCCGCGTGCCACAGCCGCCGCAGGCTGCCGGCGAGGGTGGCCCAGCCGGACTCCAGCCCATCCAGCAGGTCGCGATTGCGCACCAGGAGCCGCACCAGCGCGACGAGCGCGTCCGACTCGTCCATTCCCGGTGCCGAACAGCGCCACAGTCCGTCGATGTAGGCCTCACCCGCGCCGACGCTGCCGCCGGCGGCCACACGGCGGTAGAACCCCATGTCCGACACCAGCAGACGCACGCTGGGCTCGGCTGCGCCCGGGCCGAGGACGACGGTGCCGAGCGCATCGCTCACCTCGAGTCGGCCGTGTCGCAGGCCTGCAAGTCGCGACAGCAGTCGCGCACGCAGGAAGCGCTCCGCGGAGCTGCCGAGCGAGCCGGCCAATGGGGCGACAACGGTGTTCATGCGGTACCTCGAAGACGTCGGGGATGGTCGTACGTGGGCGTGCGCTTCATCCACAAGCGCGCCGCCTGCCAGTAGATGCCGCCGATGACCTGCAGGCTCATCAGCGGGTAGCGCCACAGCACTCGAGCCAGGTTTGCGCCGGTGAGCGGCCGACGCACGAGATCCAGATTCGCTTCAAGTTCGCGCTCGCCACCGCGTCGAACCGACATGTGCACCCGCAGGCGCTCCCCGGGCGCGCTGAAGCGCCACTGGTAGGTGCGCTCGAGCGGCAGGAAGGGCGAGACGTGGAACGCCTTGTCGAAATCCCACCGCCAGTGCCCGCCGCGACGCTGCGCCAGTGAGACCGGCAGGACGTAGGCGTGGCGTTCGTTCCACGGCGTGTTGGTTATTTCGGCAATGACCGCCTCGAGCGCCCCGTCGGTCCCGTGGCAGTAGTAGAAGCTGACGGGGTTGAATACGTATCCGGCGTACCGCACGTGCGTCAGCAGTCGCACCGCGCCGGCGGGGCGCGCCCCGGTGCGCTGCTCGACCAGGTTGCGTGCCGCCTCGGCCAGCGGCAGTGCCGCGGGCGCGAGGTAGTCGGCGCGGCGGAACTCGGCGAGATTCCGACCGCCGACTGACCACAGCCAGCGGCCCGCGAACACCCGATCGAGCTCATCGAGGTCCAGACACAGCTGGGCAATGCGGTAGGCGAAGGCGTGCGGTCTCGGCCCGAGCCGCCAGTGTCGGACCACGCCCTCGTACACCGCGCTGTTCGGCGCATCGGGTTCGCTCATGCGGCCACCTCGTTCGCCGGTTGCTGCTGCGCACGTGTCTCGAGTGCCTCGGCGAGGGTGTGTGCGCTGCGCATGCCGTCCTCGTGAAAGCCCCAGCCCCAGTAGGCCCCTGCGAACCAGGTGCGCTTGATGCCCTGAATCTGTGCTCGCCGGCGCTGCGCGGCGAGCGCCTCGTGGGTGTGGACCGGGTGTTCGTAGCGCATGGTGCGCAGCACCTTGGTCGGGTCGATCGCAGCGCTGCGATTCAGCGTGACGATCAGCGGTTCGGGGCAGTCGAGCGACTGCAGCAGATTCATGCAGTAGCTGACGGCGCACGGTGCACCGGGCTCACGCGGGACGTAGGCATTCCACGCCGCCCAGGCCTTGCGCCGCCGGGGCAGCACCGAGGCGTCGGTATGCAGCACCGCTTCGTTCGCTTGATAGGCGATTGCGCCGAGGATCGATCGCTCCGCCGCGCTCGCATCG
This sequence comes from Pseudomonadota bacterium, assembly GCA_021815925.1. Classification (GTDB taxonomy): domain Bacteria; phylum Pseudomonadota; class Gammaproteobacteria; order Steroidobacterales; family Steroidobacteraceae; genus 13-2-20CM-66-19. The sequence continues at coordinate 95,635 of JAKAZL010000001.1, forward strand.
GCGAGCAGCGCCAGTGCTTGGTCGCTGTGGCAGGCCAGCACGAGCTGATCGAAGCGCTCGGTACCGCCCTCGAGACCCACGGTGACCGCGTCAGCGTCGCGCCTCACCCAGCGTACCGGGCAGCCGGGCCGCTCGCGCACCCGCCAGCGCCTGCGCAATGCGTGCACGTAGCTTGCCGATCCGCCGCGTACCACGCGCCATTCAGGCCGCTCGCGCACCGAGAGCATCTGGTGATTGGCCATGAACTGCACCAGGTACCGGGCCGGAAAGCTCAGGATCTGCGCCGGGGGCGAGGACCACAGCGCCGAGGCCATGGGCACGAGGTGATCGTCGCGAAAGGCCGCGCCGTAGCCGCCGGCGGCGAGGTACTCCCCGAGCGTCGGTCCCGGATCGCTGCGCCCGAGCAGGGCGGGTGCCTCGCGATAGAAGCGCAGCAGGTCGCGCACCATCCCGAGGAAGCGCGGCGAGGCGAGATTGCGCCGCTGGCAGAACAGCGTATCGAGCCGGGTGGCGTTGTACTCGAGCCCGCTGGCCGCGTTGTGCACCGAGAAGCTCATCGTCGTCGGCTGCGAGGCGACGCCGAGCTCATCGAGCAGCGCGCTGAACAACGGATAGTGCCGGGGGCTGAACACTATGAATCCCGAGTCGACCGCGAAATTTCGTCCGCTCACGGCGATCTCATGCGTGTGGGTGTGGCCCCCGAGGTAGGTGTTCGCCTCGAACAGCGTCACCTCGTGCCGAGGCGAAAGCAGCCAGCTCGAGGCGAGCCCGGCGATGCCTGAACCGACCACCGCGATGCGCATGGCCTCACCGCCCCGCCGTTTCGAGCACGCGCGCCGGCACCGGCTTTAGGTTACGGATCAGTCCGAGGAGCGCGAGCAGCCGCAGCCCGTACCAGGTGAGGTCGATTTCCCACCAGCGAAAGCCCTGCCGGGCTGCGGCCGGGAAGCGGTGGTGGTTGTTGTGCCAGCCCTCGCCAAAGGTGAGCAGCGCGAGCAGGACATTGTTGCGGCTGTCGTCCGGGGTTGCGAAGCGGCGTGTACCCCAGCGGTGCGCCAGTGAATTGATGGTCACGGTTGCGTGAAAGAGCACCACCGTCGAGATGAAGAACCCCCACACCAGCAGCTGTGGGCCGTCGGTGCCGAGCTGCGGCGCGAACCGATGCAGCGCAGCACCCACCCCGAATACCGCTGCGGCGAGGACCACCGGTACGGCGATGTCGTAGCGATCGAGCCAGCGCAGCTCGGGGTACTTCGCCAGATCGGCGACTCGCTTCAGGTCCGTGTGGAAGGCGCGCCGGGTGAGAAACCAGCCCATGTGGCTCCAGAGGAAGCCACGCATGCGCGGGGAGTGCGGATCGCGGGGCGTGTCGGCGTCGCGGTGGTGGTTGCGGTGATGCGCCGCCCACCACAGCGGTCCGCGCTGCACGCACGATGCGCCGATGAGCGCGAACAGCAACTGCACCGGGCGCGAGGCGTGGAAGGTGCGGTGGGAGAAGCCACGGTGGTAGAAGCCGGTGAGCGCGAACATGCGCACCGCGTAGAGCACACCGGCTGCCACCAGGGCGCCTGCCGAGACGCCCGTCCAGATCGCCGCGAGGCAACCCAGGTGCAGCCCGATGAACGGCACAGCCCGCAACCAGTCGATGCGGTCGGCGTCGGCCGGATTAACCGGGCTGCCGGACTGGTGAGTGTCGAACCAGCGTCGCAGCGTCTGGCGAAGCGACGGGGCTGGGCCGGCCGGGGCGGGTTGCGGGGTGATGCGCATCGTGGGACACCATCGGTAGTTGTGGTGTCCTATACGGAGCCGGGGCGGATTTGGATGCAGCCGGCCCGATCTGATTCGCACGCGACCGCGCCACGCAGCCCCGGAGGGGGCTGCGGCGGGTCAGGCCGGGCGGCGAGCGGATCGCACGAGGTGCATCGCGGTGGCCGGACCCGCGGCGGCGCCAATGGCGCCGGCGGCAATGACCGGCCCGGTGGGCTGGCCAGTCGGCGAGCCACCGTGCGGTTCGATCGAAACGGCAAGCCGCGCGGTCGGCCCGAGCCGTGCCACCAGGCCCGCGCTGAGGTCAAGCGTGATCGGCGACTGGGCCGAGATCAGGCCGACGGCGATCGGTCGGCCGCCGTGCGGAATCAGCCACAGCTCCGGGGAGCGTCCGGCCGGTATCGCCTGCGGCATCGCGGGCACGACGATCATCCGCGATTTGCCGATATCCATGGTCGCCGTCCAGCCGACCTGGCCGTTGTGCTCGGCAATGGTCGCCGCCATGTACGGGATGGCCGGAGCGGGTGGACGGCCCACGGCGATGAAGATCAGGGCGGCGCAGGCGGCTGCCAGCAGCGCGCCGCTGCCGAGGGTCAGCCAATGCCACAGCCGCAGGTTCTCCCACAGTCCGGGCTTGCTCAGCGGGGCTGGCGCATCGAATTCGAGCGCTGCGCGGATTCGCTGCCACAGTCGCGCCGGCGGGCTCTCGGGCGGGACGGCTTCCGCCAACGGCAGCAGTCGCCGCTGCCAGAACGCAACGGCAGCCGACGCGGCGCCATTCGAGGCCGCTTCCCGCTCCACCGCAGCGCGCTCATCGGCTTCGAGCACGCCGAGTACATACTCCGCGTAGCGCAATTCGCCGGGGTCGTCATGGGCGGGCGTATTCATGTCTCGAGGCACGTGCGCAATTGCATCAGGGCGCGTCGGATCCAGCTCTTCATCGTGGCGAGCGGCACCTGGCAGCGCAGCGCCAGCTCCTTATACGTAGCGCCGGTGAAAAAGGCTTCACGCACTGAACGGCCGTGCTTTGGGTCGAGCTGCTTGAGACAGTGCTCGAGTCGGGCGTAGTCCTCGCTGGCCTCGGCGTGCGCCGCCGGGCCGCGGTCCTCGTCGGGCAGCCGGTCCAGATCCAGCGGGTCGGCGCCGGTGTCTTCGCGGCGCTGGCGCAGCCGGTCGATCGCGCGGTTGCGCACCAGTGTGGTGAGCCAGGTGTTGGCGCTAGCCAGCGCCGGATTGAATCCTTCCGCGCGGCGCCAGACGGCGATGAACGCCTCCTGCAGAACCTCCTCGGCTTCGCCCCGGTCGCGCATCATGCGCACACACAGCGCGAACAGCCGCGGCGAGGTGCGCTGATAGAGTTGTTCGAAAGCGGCGCGCTCGCGCAGCGCAGTGCGGGCGAGCAGTTCCTCGAGCGTGCTGGAGTCGGTGGGCGTGTCGTTCATCGGCTGACCGCGTTGCCTGCATCCGGGGGGGCGGGCCTGGTCTCCTGCGCACTGCCAACCGGGCGGCGTCAGGCTGCTCATTGTCAAGGATAGGCTTGCCGCGTTCAAGCCTGCCCTCACGCCCGCGCTTGCGCATGATCTGCAAGTCGGTAATTTCCGCATCCGCGGTGGAGCGACCCGCATTTCACAGACGAGCGCTCCTGTACTAGTCTTTCGGCGCCGTGGCCGTACTGACGCTCATAGGTTCCATAACCACTGCGCCGCAGGGCCGGGCGCAGTCTGGCCCCGACGCCGCCGCGCGAGGCAGCGGGCCGCGGGCGCTGGGCATGGCATGCCGGGCACGCGGATGCCGCCCGATCGGTCGCCCAGTCGGGTCGCAGGCACCCCGGGGCGGCCGGCCGCAAAGGCTGCGGCGTCGCGTTCCCGTGCTGACCTCGGCGTGCGGTCGCAACACCAGAGGGTGGAAACAATGATCAACGGAACCGTTGTCGATCTGTCCCGGATACAGTTTGCCGCCACGGCCCTGTACCACTTCCTTTTCGTGCCATTGACGCTGGGACTTAGCTTCCTGCTCGCAGCGATGGAGACGGTCTACGTCACCACCGGGAGGCCGATCTACAAGCAGATGGCGGTGTTCTGGGGCAAGTTGTTCATGATCAACTTCGCGCTCGGCGTCGCCACCGGACTGACCATGGAATTCCAGTTCGGCACGAACTGGTCGTTCTATTCCAGTTTCGTCGGCGATATCTTCGGTGCGCCGCTGGCCATCGAGGGTCTGATGGCGTTCTTCATGGAATCGACGTTTGTCGGCCTGATGGTGTTCGGCTGGCAGCGCCTCTCCAAGGGGCAGCACCTGGCGGTCACCTGGCTGGTGGCATTGGCCTCGAACCTCTCGGCGCTGTGGATTCTGGTGGCCAATGGGTTCATGCAGGACCCCACGGGCGCCGCCTTCGATCCGGTCACGATGCGCATGCGCCTGACGAGCTTTCAGGATCTGATCTTCAGCCCCGATGCGCAGTCGAAGTTCGTGCACACCAGCATCGCCGGGTACGTCACCGGGGCGATGTTCGTCGCCGGGGTGAGCGCCTTTTACATGCTGCGCAAGCGGCACATGGATCTTGCGAAGCGATCTTTCCGCATCGCGGTGCTGTTCGGCGTGCTCGCCACGATCGGGGTGGTCACGCTGGGCGATGCGCTGGGGTTCGTCGACGCCAAGGCGCAGCCGACCAAGCTTGCCGCCATGGAGGCGCTCTGGCACCCGGAGCCCGCGCCCATGCCGTTCAACCTGATCGCCTTCCCGAGCCAGGCGCAGCAGCGCAACCTCGGTGCGGTGCGGGTGCCGGGGGTGCTGTCGCTGCTGGTCACGCACTCACTGGACGGGACGGTGGCGGATATCTCGACGCTCGAGCAGGAGGCGCAGCAGAAGATCGAGAACGGGATCCCGGCCGTGCAGGCGCTGAAGACGCTCGCGCACAATCCGCAGGATCCCGCCGCGCTGGCGCAATTCGATGCGCATCAGGCGGATCTCGGCTACGGATTCCTGGTGCAGCGCTACGCACCTCATTTGAGTCAGGTGACGCCGGCCGATATCGAGGCGGCGGCGAAGGACTCGATCCCGCCGGTGGCCGGCGTGTTCTGGTCGTTCCGGATCATGGTGGGACTAGGACTGCTGATGCTCGCGTTCTTCGTGCTGAGCACGCTGTACTCGCTGCGCAACAAGATCGAGCGCAAGACCTGGGTGCTCAAGGTCGCCGTGTGGATGATTCCGGTGCCGTTCCTCGCCGACGAGGCGGGATGGCTGGTCGCCGAGCTCGGCCGCCAGCCCTGGACGGTCTACGGGGTGCTGCCGACCTGGATGAGCGCCTCGACGCACAGCGTCGGCTACATGGCGTTTTCCCTGATCGGCTTCGTGGCGCTGTACTCGGTGTTCATCGTGGTGGAGATGTATCTGATGGTCCGGGCCATCCGCATCGGTCCCGGCGAACAGGGCGGCTCCGGCGGCGGGCAGGCGCAACCGCGCCCGACGCTCGCGCCCCGCGCCGTTCCGGCCGCACCGTACGGCAGCAAGTTGGAGGGCTGAGTCATGCACACATTCGCAATTGCACAGGTCATCTGGTGGCTGCTGCTCGGCGTGCTGCTCATGGGGCTTGCGGTCATGGTCGGAATGGACATGGGCGTCGGCGCGATTCTGCGCTACGTCGGCCGCACCGACGCGGAGCGGCGCGTGGCACTGAATATCATCGGACCGCACTGGGACGGCAACCAGGTCTGGTTCATCCTGGGTGGGGGTGCGATATTCGCGGCCTTCCCGCTGATCTACGCGACCGCGTTTTCCGGCTTCTACGTGGTGATGCTGCTGCTGCTCTGGACGATGATCATGCGGCCGATCGGCTTCGAGTACCGCAGCCGGATGCAGCAGCCGGCGTGGCGGAATGTCTGGGACTGGGCGCTCACCGTCAGTGGCGCAGTGCCGATGATCGTGTTCGGCGCGGCCTTCGGTAACCTGTTCCGCGGTGTGCCGTTTCACTTCGACTGGGACATGACGTCGTATTACACCGGCAGCTTTCTCGGACTGCTCAATCCCTTCGCCGTCATGACCGGGGTGCTGTCGCTGTCCCTGGCGGCGATGATGGGTTCGCTGACCATCATGAACGGCGCCGAAGGCGCAATGCATCAGCGCGCGCGGGGACTGGCACAGGTGGCGGGACTTGTGGCGACGGTGCTGTTCGCCCTCGGCGGGCTCTGGGTGCGCGCGCTGCCCGGTTACGAGCTGCTCAGCAGTCCCGGCGCCGGCGTGCCGCAGACGCCGCTGCAGCAGACGGTCGGCGTCGGCGGCAGCTGGCTGCACAACTTCGGTGCGCATCCGGTGCTGTGGCTGTTGCCCCTGCTCGGCTTCGCTGGAATCATCGGGGCGGTGCTGTCAGCGCGCGCAGGACGTTCGCATCTGGGCTGGTGGCTCGGTGCCGGTGCGTGGATCGGCGTGATCGGCACGGCCGGAGCCGCGCTTTTTCCCTTCATGCTGCCCTCAAGCAGCGATCCGTCGATGAGCCTCACGGTCTGGAACTCCAGTTCGAGCAAACTGACGCTGCTGTGGATGATCGGCTTCGCCGCGGTGTTTGTGCCGCTCATCCTGTGGTACACCAGCTGGGCATTCTGGGTGATGCGCGGCAAGGTCACCCCCGAGATGGTCGCTGGCCACGATCACGCTTACTGAGGGCACGAAGATGCGCAGCTTTTTGTACTTTGTCCTGTTTCTCATGATCGCCGTCATCGTCACGGTGCTCGCTGCGATCCTCGGCGATGAGGGGGCCTGGTACTTCGCGTGGCTGATCGGCACCACCATGATCGTGCTGGTCAGCGCGGCCGGCGGTGCGATGATGGATGCGCACGAGGAGCAACTCGCCGAGCAGCAGAGGGCCGAGGCGGGTCGGCGAGGCTGATCGGGCCGCGCCGAGTGTCCTTCACGGGCGCGACGGAGGCATCGCCCGCTTCCCGCGTCGAGCCGACCGCAGGGCAATGGCTGCGCCGGGAGGCCAGAGGCATCCGCGGGCCGCTGGTGCGCACCGGCGTGCTCTCTGCGCTGCTCGCACTGGCGCTCGTCGGGCAAGCCTGGGTGCTGTCCGGAATTCTCGCCATGGGTGTGCTTGCCCATGCCGGCTTTACCGCGCTAGGAGGACTCGGGCTCGCGCTGCTGCTCCTGGCAGTGCTGCGGTTCGCTCTCGCGGTGGCCGCACGACGCAGCGCGTTCCAGGGCGCTCAGCAGCTGGCCCAGCGGCTGCGCGCGCGAATCCTGCAAGGTACCCAGGCGCTCGGCCCCTACGGGCTGCGGGCCGAGGCCAGCGGCGATCTGATCACGCGTCTGGTCGACGGCGTCGAGGCCATTCTCGGGTACTTCGCTCGCTACCTGCCACAGGCAAGCGCGGCAGTTCTCGTCCCGGCGCTGCTGCTGGCATTCGTCTTTCCGGCCGATTGGCTCTCGGGGCTGATCCTGCTGGTGACGGCGCCGCTCATACCGCTGTTCATGGTGCTGGTCGGACGGGCCGCCGCGCAGGCCAGCGAGCGGCGCTACGCCCAGCTGACGCGGCTGGGCGCAGCCTTCATCGATGCCCTTGGCGGGCTCGTGACGCTGCGCCAGCTCGGCGCGGCGGAGCGCTTTGCGGCGCACCTCGAGGCGCAGAGCGAGGAGTACCGCGTGCTGAGCATGCAGGTCCTGCGCGTGGCCTTCCTCTCCGCCCTGGTGCTCGAGTTCTTCGCGATGATCAGCATCGCGGTCGTCGCGGTCCTGGTCGGCTTCCGTCTGTTGTGGGGCGAGATGCACCTGCGGGCAGGTCTGTTCGTGCTGCTGCTGGCGCCGGAGTTCTACCTGCCGTTGCGCGCGCTGGGCGGTCTGCGCCACGCACGCATGGACGCGCTGGCTGCCGCACGGCAGCTTGCGGCGCTCGATGCGCTCGCGCCGGGAGGCGCTGCGCCGCAACCGGTCGGCGCGCCAGTCAACCTCACCGCGGCACCGAAGATCTGCCTCGAGGCCGTCACGTACCAGCATCGCGGGCGCGCGGCCGGACTGCGCGAGTGCAGCCTCGTGATACCGGCCGGGCGCGTAACGGCACTGGTCGGCGCCACCGGCTGTGGCAAGAGCACGTTACTCAACCTCATCCTGGGATTTGCCCGTCCCGGGCAGGGCCGTGTCCTGATCGACGGCCAGGATCTGGCCACGATGGATGCCGCGCAATGGCGCGAGTGCATCGCCTGGGTGCCGCAGCACACGCACGTCTTCGAAGGCACCGTGCGCGAGAACCTGCTGTTGGCCGAGGAGCGGGCGGACGCGCGCGCGCTCGAGCGCGCGGCTCTCGAGAGCGGCCTCGGCGCGGTACTCGCTCGATTGCCGCAGGGGTGGGATACACCACTCGGGGAACGCGGTCTCGGATTGTCCGGCGGGCAGCTGCAGCGACTGGCCATCGCGCGCGCGTTGCTGCGTGCGCGCGCTCGCGTCTGGTTGCTTGATGAGCCCACGGCGCACCTGGATGCCGAGGGCGCACGCTCGCTCGAAAGGATGATCCGTGCGGCGGCGCCCAGCCGTACGGTGCTCCTGGCGGTGCACCGCCTGAGCACGGCACGCTCGGCCGACTGGGTAATCGTGCTGCGCGAGGGATGGATCGTCGAGCAGGGAGCGCCGGACGAGTTGGAACGGGGCGAGGGATACTATGCGCGGTTGCTGCAGGCGGAGCACGCATGAGCCGAGTGTTGCCACCGATGCTGCGTCGCCTGCTCGCGGTGCTGCATCCTGAGCGCAGTTGGATGCTCGGCGGCGCGGCGCTCGCGGTCCTCGCGGCGTTAGCGGCCATCGGTCTGATGGCCGTTTCAGGCTGGTTCATCGCGGCCATGGCGGTAGCCGGCGCGAGCGCTGCGGCGATCAATTACTACACGCCTGCCGCGGCCATCCGCCTGTGCGCGATCCTGCGCAGTGGCGGACGCTATGGTGAGCGGCTGGTCACACACGAGGCGACGCTGCGCAGCCTGTCACGTCTGCGGGTCTGGCTGTTCCGACGCCTGATCCCGCTGGCACCGGCGCGCCTGGCGGCATTGCGCAGCGGGGAGTTGTTTGCTCGGTTGCGCGCCGATGTCGATGCGCTCGAGCATTTCTACCTGGCGGTACTGGTGCCGGGGGCCGTCGCGCTCGCCAGTGTCGCCACCGCCATCGTCCTGTGCCTGATCGTGCTGCCGGCCGCCGGTCTCGCCGTGCTGATCGGCGCGCTGCTCGCAGGCGTACTGGTGCCCGCTTGGCTGCAGCGGCGCGCCGCGCCCGATGCCGCCACGGCCGTGCGCGAAGGTGGCGCGCTGCGCGGGCTGCTACTGGATGCGCTGCGCGGGCATCCGGAGCTGCTCGCCTGGGGGCGTGTCAGCGCGCATGGCGCGCGCATCGAGCAGTTGGCGCGACAGCTGGATGCGCGCCGCGCCCGCCTCGAGGTGCTCGAGGCGACCGGGGGGGCGCTGGTGGGATTGTGTGCGCAGCTGACGCTCCTTGCAGTGCTCGGCATTGCGCTGGGCGCGGCGCACCGACACACGCTCTCGCCGCCGCTGCTGGTGATGCTCGCGCTGCTGGCCCTGGCGCTGTTCGAGGTCATCGGGCCGCTGTCCGAGGCGCTGGCCAGATGGTCGGCGACGCTGACTTCGTGCGCGCGCGTGTTCACGCTCGCAGACACGCCCGCACCGTTCGTCGAGCCGGAGGTCTCGGCCTCTGTGCCGCTGCGCCCTGCCGTCGTGTTCGAGGACGTGTCTCTGCGCTACGACGAGGCGGCGCCCTGGGCGCTGACGCAGGTGAATCTCACCCTCGCCCCGGGGGCGCGGGTCGCGCTCGTCGGCGCCTCGGGGGCGGGCAAGAGCTCCCTCGTCGCCGCGCTCCTGAAGCTCTATCCGCTGCAGCACGGGCGGATCCTGTTCGGTGGACGGCCTCTGGAGTCGCTGCACGGGGATGAGCTGCGCCGGCACATCGCGGTCATCGCGCAACACAGCGTCCTGTTCAACCAGTCACTGCTCGAGAATCTGCTGCTGGCCGCGCCGCAGGCAACCGCCGCGCAGATCGAGCGAGCCGTCAGTCTCGCGCAGCTCGATGGATTCGTGGCATCGCTGCCGGACGGCTACGACACCCAGCTTGGCGAGGCTGGCGCGCTCGTTTCCGGCGGTGAGGCGCGGCGCATCGCGATTGCCCGCGCGCTGCTGCAGGATGCGCCGGTGTTGGTGCTCGATGAGCCCACCGAGGGGCTGGATGCGGTGACGGCCCGGGATCTGTACACGGCGCTGGATGCGGCTGCGAATGGACGCACGTTGCTGCTGATCACCCACCGCCTGAGCGGGCTTGCCCGGCTCGTGGACGAGGTGGTGGTCATGGAGGCAGGCGCTGTGCAGGCGCGCAAACCGGTTGCGCAGTATCTGGCTGAGGTCGGCGGCTGAACGCGACGCGCGCTGCGCGCGCCGGAATATGTCGTGTGGAGCATTGGCGCGGACAAAATCAAGGAGTAAATTCACAAAAACACGAACCGGCGCGCGCGAACAGACGGGGTCGGGTTGCGGATCGCCACGACGCCCCCGCAGCGCGAGTGGGCAGGGAGATACCAATGAGAAAATCGTCCAGCAGGCTGCTGATCGCGCTGTGGCTCGCACTCGCAGGGCCGGCTGTTGCCGGTGCGCGGTCCTTCGGTCATTGGCAGGTCGATACGACCGGAAACGGCCGTTACACCTACGCCGCCACGGTCAACCGCGGCGGGGAGTTGTTCGGTAAGTTCTGCGACCTGCGCTCGGCGTCCTGCCACTGGCTGCTCGCGGTGCGCACGCCGTGCCGCTTCGGCGACGTCTACCCGGTGCTGGCGAATTCGGCCGCCGGCGCCAGCCCCATCGTGATTTTCTGCGTGGGTTCGATCGGCCGTCACAGCTACGGCATGGCGCTGATGAACCGGCGCAAACTCCGGGCCAGCATCACGCACGCGCGGCGGATCGATTTCGCCTTGCCGATCGATGGTGGCGGTTTCGCGCTGACCCGTTTCGCCCTGGCCGGACGGCTCCACGCAACCGCCGTGCTGCGCCGAGCCATGGCCGCGCGGATCGCACAACAGCGACGCATCCGCAGCGCCGAACTGCACCTCTAGGGGACCCCGGGGACACCCCCGCCCGCTGGGGCGGCTGCGGCGCCGGCGGCGGCCGACTGCCCCCTCTGGCAGAGGGCGGCGGGCCGGGCGGTGTGGTTAAAATAGTAGCCTGTAGCCTTTAGATGCGCGTCGCGCGCCGCAGCCGGCCCCGGAGGGCCGGCCGGGCCCCTGTGCGTGCGCTCCCAGACCACACAGGAGATCGGGAATCGTGGAGAAACGCGTGATGTGGCTGCGGCTGCTCATCGTGCTCGTGGCGATGGCGGTCGTGCTGGGCGGAGTGACGGCATGGAATGCCATCAAGGCGCATTTCATACACCAGTTCATGGTGAAAAACGCCGCGCAGCCGCAGACGGTGAGCACGACCATTGCGGGCTACTCCGAGTGGCAGCCCGAGGTGAGCGCCGTCGGGAGCTTGCGCGCGGTGCACGGCGTACAGGTGACGGCGCAGCTGGCCGGCCTGGTCGAGCGCGTTGAATTCCACTCCGGTCAATCCGTGCGCGCCGGGCAGGCCCTGGTGCAGCTCAATGCGGCGCCGGACATCGCTCAGCTGCATTCGCTGCAGGCGACCGCGCATTACGCGGCGCTGACCTACCAACGCGAGGTCATCCAGTACAAGGACCAGGCTATCGGCAAGGCGACGCTCGATGCTGCAACGGCGAACTGGAAGAGCGCCGAAGCCCAGGTCAAGGCACAGGCGGCGCTGGTGGCCGAGAAGACCATCCGCGCGCCGTTCAACGGTCGGCTCGGGATCACGACCGTCAACCCCGGTGAGTACCTGCAGCCCGGCACCCCGATCGTCAGTCTGCAGTCGCTCGATCCGATCTTCGTGGATTTCTACCTGCCCCAGAGTGATCTGTCCCGCATCCACCTCGGGGATGCTACGCGGGTGACGGCAGGGGCGTTCGCGGGCCGAACCTTCACCGGACGGGTGACCTCGATCGACCCGCTGGTCAATCCGGCGACGCGCAATTTCGAGGCGGAGGCCACGATCAATAATCCGCAGCGCCTCCTGCGTCCCGGGATGTTCGTGACGACGGCGGTCGCATCGGGTGCCCGGCGCCGCTACCTGACGCTGCCGCAGACGGCGATCAGCTACAACCCGTACGGGGACACCGTGTTCGTCGTGCGCCAGGGTTCCGGAGCGAAGGCGACCGAGACCGCCGAGCAGGTGTTCGTGACGCTCGGGCCGACCCGCGGCGACCAGATCGCGGTTCTGAAAGGCATCCGGGCGGGGGATGTCATCGTGACGAGCGGACAGCTGAAACTGAAGAACGGTTCGTCGGTGGCCGTCAACAACTCCGTGCAGCCGCTCAACAACCCCAACCCCTCGCCGCAGGAACACTGAGGCTGCCGGCGTGAAGTTCACGGAAATCTTCATCCGCCGGCCGGTGCTGGCGGCGGTCGTCAGCCTGCTGATGCTGGTGCTCGGCCTGCGCGCGATCTTCCAGCTGCCGGTCACGCAGTACCCCAAGACCCAGAGTGCGATCATCACCGTCACCACGGACTATTACGGGGCGGATGCGAAGACGGTCGCCGGGTTCATCACCCAGCCGCTCGAGGCGGCTGTCGCCCAGGCGCAGGGCATCGACTACATGTCCTCGTCCTCGAGCACCGGCAGTTCGGTGATCACCGCGACGCTGCGACTCAACTACAGCGCGAACCGCGCGCTGACCGAAATCAGTGCCCAGGTCAACGCGGTGCGCAATCAGCTGCCGCCGCAGTCGCAGTTGCCGGTCATTCAGCTGGCGAAGAACCAGACGACCGACACGATGTACCTTGGGTACTTCAGCACCGCGATCCAGACCAACGCGCTGACCGATTTTCTGCTGCGCGTCGTTCAGCCGCAGTTGAACGCCATTCCTGGCGTGCAGAACGCCGAGATTCTCGGCGGACGCGCGTTTGCTCTGCGTGCCTGGCTCGATCCGGACCGAATGGCCGCGCACGGCGTCACTGCCGCGGATGTGGATCAGGCGCTCGCGGCCAATAATTACCTCTCGGCCGCCGGGGAGACCAAGGGACAGATGGTGAGCATCAAGCTCACCGCCTCCACCGATCCGCATACGCTGCAGGAATTCCGCAACCTGGTAATTCGTGACCAGAACGGGGCGATCGTGCGTCTGAAGGACGTGGCGACAGTGGTGCTGGGCGCCCAGAATTACGACGCGGCGGTCCGCTTCAGCGGCCGGCCGGGCGTGTTCATCGGCATCAAGTCCGCGCCGAGCGCCAGCGTGCTGAGCGTGGCGAAGAGTGTCAAGGCGGAACTGCCGGTGATCGACCGGGAACTGCCGAACGGGATCACCCAGAAAGTGGTCTTCGACGGCACGACCTTCATCTATGCCTCGATCGTCGATGTCGTGCGCACGCTGATCGAAACGCTGTTGATCGTCACGGTGGTGATCTTCCTGTTCCTCGGCAGCGCGCGCGCCTCGGCGGTGCCCGCGCTCGCCATGCCGCTGTCGATCGTGGGCGCGTTCGTCTTCATGCTGGCTCTCGGTTACTCGATCAACCTCTTGACGCTGCTCGCACTGGTGCTCGCGATCGGACTGGTGGTCGACGATGCGATCATCGTCGTCGAGAACATCGACCGACACATCAAGGAGGGGCGCTCGCCGCTCGAGGCCGCAATACTCGGCGCGCACGAACTCAATGGCCCGATCATCGCCATGACCGTCGTGCTGGTGGCCGCCTACGCACCCATCGCGTTTCAGACCGGGCTGACCGGTGCGCTGTTCACCCAGTTCGCCTTTACGCTGGTCGGCGCAGTGATCTGCTCGGCGATCGTTGCACTCACGCTCTCGCCGATGCTCTGCTCACGGATTTTCCGCGGCGAGCAGGAAGAGAGTCGATTTGCGCGTTTGCTCGATCGCGCATTCCACCGCATGCGCTCCGGCTACCGGCGCGTGCTGTCGAGCTGGCTAACAACCTGGCCGGTGCTGATCGTGCTCGGCCTGGTGCTGCTCGGTAGTGTGTTCTATCTGTTTCTGACCTCGAAGTCGCAACTCGCGCCCACGGAAGACCAGGGGGTTGTGCTGTATCAGCTGATCGGGCCTCCGGATGCCACGCTGCAGCAGATGCAGGCCTATACCGGGCAGATCTTCCAGGCGGCCCGCACCCTGCCGGAGTACCGCCAGGCGTTTCAGTTGATCGGCACGCCGTCGGTCAACCAGGGCTTCGGCGGCGTCCTGCTCAAGCCGTGGGATGAACGCAGCCGCACGGCCACCGAGCTGCAGCAGGTGCTGCAGCAGCGCTGGAATCACATCGCCGGGGCGCACGTCGCGGCATTTCAGTTCCCCTCGCTGCCGGGGGCGCAGGGGTTGCCGGTGCAGTTCGTGATCACCACCGCCGAACCGGTCCGCGACCTGTACCCGGTGGCGCAGAAGGTGCTCGACAAGGCGCGTGCGAGCGGTCTGTTCTTCTTCGTCGATTCCGACCTGAAGATCGATCAGCCGCAGGACCAGATCGTGGTCAACCCGTACAAGGTTGCAGACCTCGGGCTGACCCAACAGGACGTGGCCAATACGCTCGGCGCCGCGCTGGGCGGTGGCTACGTCAACTATTTCGAATTGGGCGGGCGCTCCTACCAGGTCATACCGCAGGTGCTGCAGAAATACCGGCTCAATCCGAGCCAGGTGCTCAACTATCATCTGCGCACGGCGGGCGGAGCGCTGGTGCAGCTCGGCACCGTGGCGACACTTAAGCGCGAGGTGGTTCCGGAGTCTATCAACCACTTCCAGCGGTTGAACTCTGCCACCATAGCCGGTGCCGCCGGCGTGCCGCAGGGTCAGGCGCTCGCGTTCCTGCGCCAGGCACTGCAGGAGGTCGCCCCGAGCGGCTTCACCGCCAATTATTCGGGACAGTCGCGCCAGTTCATGCAGGGCTCGAACGGCTTTCTGCTTACCTTCGGCTTCGCGCTGATCATCGTGTTCCTGTCGCTTGCCGCACTGTTTGAGAGTTTCCGCGACCCGGTGGTCATTCTCGTGTCGGTGCCCGCGGCGCTGTTCGGCGCGCTGCTGTTCATCAATGTCGGGGTGACGACGCTCAACATCTACACGCAGGTGGGGCTGGTGACGCTGCTCGGCCTGATCAGCAAGCACGGCATCCTCATGGTGCAGTTCGCCAACGATCTGCAGCGCGCCGGTCACAGCAAGCGGCAGGCGATCGAGGAGGCCGCCGAGGTGCGATTGCGACCGATTCTCATGACCACGGCGGCCATGGTCGTGGGTGTGCTGCCGCTGGTGCTCGCCTCGGGTGCCGGTGCGGCGGGACGGCGAGCCATGGGCATCGTGATCGCGACCGGCCTGTCGATCGGCACGCTCTTTACGTTGTTCATCGTACCGGCGGTGTATCTGGTGCTGGCGGCCGATCATGAACGCGCGCGCACCGAGGCTGCAGCGCAGCTCGCGTCCGAGTAAGCGCGAGGTGCGGTGCGATGCGCCGCAAAATTGATCCGCATCAAGCCCGGGCGCATGAGCTGCGCTAGGGTGCGCGCGGATGGCATTTCACGATCTGCGCACATTTCTCGCGCACCTGGAACAGCGCGGCGATCTGCGCCGCATTTCCGCTGCGGTGAACCCCGAGCTGGAGAGCACCTCGTTCTGCCTGCGCGCCCTGCGCCGGGAGGGGCCGGCGTTGCTGTTCGAGCGGCCCACCGGCGCCGAGCACGCCTTGCTCGGCAACCTGTTCGGGCACGCGCGCCGAATCGAGGCCGCGCTCGGGCGGGAGGGCACCGGTGCGCTGCGCGAGCTCGGAGAACTGCTTGCGGCGCTGAAGGAGCCGCACTGGCCGTCGAACCTGCGCGAGGCGCTCTCTAGCTGGCCACAGTTCGCGCAGCTGGCGCATGTGGCTCCCCGCCGCCTCGCGCGCGCACCGTTCCAGGACAATACCCTCGGCGGCGGACAGGTCGATCTGGCGCGTCTGCCGATTCAACGCTGCTGGCCGGAGGACGTCGCGCGCCTGATCACGCTCGGCCTGGTCGTGACGCGCGGCCCGCGCAAAGCGCGGCAGAACGTGGCGATCTACCGCCAGCAGGTGATCGGGCGCGACCGGCTGATCATGCGTTGGCTGGCGCACCGGGGCGGGGCGGGCGACTTCGCCGACTGGCAGGCGGACCGTCCCGGTGAGCCTTTCCCGGTGCTCATCGCGATCGGCACCGATCCGGCGACGCTGCTCGCGGCGGCGGCGCCGATCCCCGACACGCTTTCGGAGTACGAGTTCGCGGGCCTCCTGCGCGGGGAGCGCAGCAGCGTCGTGCGCTGCGAGCTCACCGGGCTTGATGCCCCGGCGGGTGCGGAGATCGTTCTCGAGGGGTTCATTCAGGCGGGCGATACGGCCGTCGAGGGACCGTTCGGCGATCACACCGGCTACTACAACTCGCAGGCGAGCTTCCCGGTGCTCACGCTCGAGCGGATGCACCTGCGCGATGGGGCGATCTATCAGGGCAGTTACATGGGTCGCTCGCCGTACGATGAGCCCTCGGTCATGGCGGTAGCGCTGAACGAGGTGTTCGTGCCCGTGTTGCGGCGCATATTCCCGGAGATCGTCGACTTCTACCTGCCGCCGGAGGCTTGCTCCTACCGTCTCGCGGTCGTCAGCATCCGCAAGCAGTATGCCGGGCACGCCCGCCGCATCATGATGGCGATCTGGTCGTACCTGCGTCAGTTCACCTACACCAAGTTCGTCATCGTGACCGACGAGGACATCGACGTGCGCAACTGGCAGGAGGTGATCTGGGCCGTTGCGACGCGGGTCGATCCGGCGCGCGACAGTATGCTGATCGAGAACACCCCGATCGACTATCTCGACTTCGCCAGTCCCGTGAGCGGGCTTGGCTCGAAGCTCGGCCTGGATGCTACGCACAAATGGCCCGGAGAGAGCACGCGCGAGTGGGGTCGTGCGATCCGGCTCGATGCGATGGTCGAGCGCCGGGTCGATGACCTGTGGCGCGAGTGCATCGGCAATGGCTGACCGGCGCGGCATTGAGCTGGTCTGCCCCGCGGGTAGCCTGCCGGCGCTGCACGCGGCGGTCGACAACGGCGCCGATGCCGTTTATCTAGGCTTTCGGGACGGCCTTAATGCACGCAACTTCCCCGGCTTGAATTTCTCGCCGGCCGATGCGCGCAGTGGCATCGAATACGCACATCGGCACGGTGCGCGGGTGTTTGTCGCCCTCAACGTGTATCCGCGGCCGAGCCGCTGGTCGGCGGCCACCGCCGCCGTCGATGCGGCGGCCGACGTCGGTGCCGATGCGCTCATTCTCGCCGACGCGGGGCTGCTGGGCTATGCCGCGGAGCGCCATCCTCAGCTCAACCGGCACCTGTCGGTGCAGGCTTCTGCGAGCAACTGGGGCGCGCTGAAGTTCTACCAGGAGCGCTTCGGCATTCGCCGCGCGGTGCTGCCGCGCGTGCTGTCGGTCGCGCAGGTGCAGCGCGTGATCGAACGCAGCGGTGTCGAGATCGAAGTCTTCGGATTCGGCAGTCTGTGCATCATGGTCGAGGGGCGCTGTGCGCTCTCGGCGCACGTGACGGGAGAGTCGCCCAACACGCACGGCGTGTGCTCGCCGGCGCATGCCGTGCGCTGGACCGAACGGCCGAGCGGCCGGCAGGCCCGCTTGAGCGGCGTGCTCATCGATGAGTTTGCCCCGGGTGAGGCGGCGGGTTACCCGACGCTGTGCAAGGGCCGGTTCGAGACGCTCGGCGAGATCATGCATGCGCTCGAGGAGCCGACCAGCCTCAACGTGCTCGACATTCTGCCGCAGCTGCTCAGCGCCGGTGTGAGCGCCATCAAGGTGGAAGGGCGTCAGCGTGGCCCGGCGTACGTGGCACAGGTCACCCGGGCGCTGCGCGCGGCCCTCGATGCGTGCCGGCGTGATCCGGCCGCCTACCGGCCGCCGGTTGCGCATGCCGCCGCGCTCGCGCGGCTGGCCGAAGGGCATACCCATACACTGGGGGCGTACAGCCGGCCATGGCAATGAGAGGCATCCTGCAATGAAGCTATCGGTCGGTCCGCTGTTGTATTACTGGGAGCGCGCGGAAGTGTTCGCCTTCTATCAGGCCCTCGCGTCGGCGCCGGTCGACAGCGTCTATCTCGGCGAGGTGGTCTGCTCGAAGCGCAGAGCGTTGCGGCAGGCGGACTGGGCGGCCATCGCGCGCGATCTCGCGGATGCCGGCAAGGAGGTCATCTTCTCGACGCTTGCGTTGATGGAGGCCGAATCGGAACTGGCGGCGCTCGGCCGTATTGCGGCCGGGAGCGTGACCATCGAGGCGAACGACATGGCGGCAGTGCAACTCGCCGGCGGCCATCCGTTCGTCGCCGGTCCGCACCTGAATGTCTACAACGGGCAGACGCTGCGACTGCTTGGCGCACTGGGAGCTCGGCGTTGGGTTGCGCCGCTGGAACTCGACGCCAGTGCGCTCGTGGAGCTTCTTGCCGAGCGCCCGGATGGGATGGAGTGCGAGGTGTTCGCGTATGGACGGATGCCGCTGGCGTTCTCGGCGCGTTGCTTCAGCGCGCGGGTGCGACGGCGCAACAAGGACGACTGCAGCTTCGTGTGCGGCGAGGACCGGGATGGTCTGACAGTCTATACGCGTGAGCATGAGCCGCTGTTCGCGCTGAACGGCGTGCAAACCCAGTCGGCGCAGGTCTGCAATCTCATCGACCGCGTGGCGCAGCTTGAATCTGCCGGGGTGAATATCCTGCGCCTCTCACCGCAGTCGGATGCCGCGGCGCCATTCGCGCAGGTGATCGAGGCGTTCGCCCGGGCCGGACGCGGCGAGCCTGCCGCGGCGTGCCCGCCTAGCGCCCTGCCGGGCGGCTACTGCAGCGGCTCGGTACGCGAGGGTCATCACTGAGCCGTTAGTGCGGCCGCCGGTGGCGCCCGAAAGGGTTGCGCGGTGGGGGTGGCAGGGGGCGCAGCGCCGCGCGCACCAGGCGCGCCGCGCCAGCCGGCACGAGCGTCGCGAGGTGGCCGCGCCAGTCCCACTCGAGCGCGTCCAGTGCGTTCTTGATGACCAACCCGGTTTCGGTCTCGCCCTCCAGGCTCAGCCGTCGCTGGAAGAACAGCGTATCGGAGTCCTCGCTGCGCGAGGCGAGGCGCGCGAAATCGGCCAGCCGTCCGCGCAGGGTGACGTGCGGCTCGCTGGCAGCGGGGGCGACTTTGAGCGCCCCGCCGGCGATGCTCAGGTGCAATTGCAGTGGGGCGTCCGTGACGCAGATGCGTACCCGCTTGCCCTCGATCTGCGCCAGTGCGGCACCGATGCTCTGGCCGCGCGCCAGGTGATTGAACAGACGTACGAACAGCTGGGCGAACGGGTCCAGGTCCGCGAGCCACGGCGGACGACGGGGCGGAAAGGCAATCATGTGCCAATGGTAGCGGGCTGACGGGCGCGAAACTTGATCCGTGTCAAGTGCTGACAATCCGCAGCGGGCCGCGCGGCGCACGACGATATACTCGCCCGGCGTGAGCGCCAAGCGTCAACCCAGCGGAACGGTCGCACCGGCATGCGTGTCCTGCCGTGATTGTGCGCTGAAGCCCATTTGCCTGCCGGCGCACCTGTCGGGCGAGGAAGCCCGCATGCTGGAGGCGGCGGTGCAACGCGGCCGCCAGCTGCCGACGGGTGTCGCGCTGATGCGCGCCGGTGAGCCGATGACGGCGCTGTTCGTGGTGCGCAGCGGTTCGGCCAAGCGCTACAGCGTGACACTCCAGGGCTGCGAGCAGGTGCACGGATTCGTTCTGCCCGGTGAGGCGGTCGGTCTGGAGGGCTTTGCGAGCGGTCGTTATACCTGCGAGGTGAGCGCGCTGGAGCCGCTCAGCTATTGCCGCGTCCCGATCCGCCGGCTGGAGCCGCTGCTCGAGCGGTTGCCCGGCCTGCGGCGCGAAATTCTGCGTCTGCTGGGCCAGGCGCTCGAGGAATCTCAGCGGCTGCGCTGCGAGCTGGCGCAGATCGATGCCCGCGGACGCGTTGCGCATTTCCTCGCCGACCTCTCGGGCCGGCTCGCACGGCGCGGACTCTCGCCCGTCGAGTTTCGTCTCAGCATGAGCCGCGCCGATATCGCCCGTCACCTCGGTCTCACGCTCGAAACCGTCAGTCGCGCGCTCGGCACTTTCAAACGGGAAGGCTGGCTGCGGGTGCGGGCTCGCGACATCAGCGTGCTGCAACCCGCTGCCCTCGTCGCACTCGGCAGCGGGCTCGCCTGAGCCGCGCGACCGTCACACGAGCGGTGCGCTCGCGCGCAGTTGCAGCCGGAATGGCCAGGCATGCGGGACGATCGGCGCGTGCAGTGATCCGGCGTCAATGGAGACCCGGTCGGCGAAGCGTTGCAGTCGGCGCAGCAATCGGCGCAGACGCAGCAGATCGGCCGTGCTGATCTGCTCAATCCTCAGCGTCAGCCGCGCCGGAGTCTCGCGCAGCACGGCGCCGAGATCGGCGCCGATGCGCCGCAGCGCCCGGCCTGGCAGCGCGTGCAGCCGCAGATCGAGGACCAGCGAGGAATCTTGCGCCTCGGCGGGACTCACCGTGACTTCTCCGGCGCGGGCGCGGCGCAGCGTGCGCGCGAGCCGCGCGAGGCGATCGCCGGCCGACTGTGTCTGCGCGGCTGCGGTGGCGCCGAAGTGCCGGCGGGCATAGTCCTGCATCGACAGTCCCACGATCCAATCGCCGACCACGACCGGCAGCTGCCAGGGCTTCAGCCACGGAATCGTGCGCAGAAAATGCCACTGACGGATCGGGCCGCCAGGCAGGATTCCGCGCCACAGCAGGCGCAGCAGGATGCTCAGACCGGTCGCCGCGCCGTATTCGGTGCCGCCGGCGGGTCGGCCGAAGACCCGGCGCTTGTTGATGATGCGCCGCGCGATCGCTCCGTCGGCCAGCAATCGGCGGTGCAGCTCCCGGTAGCCGTCGATGAGCTGCTCGCGAGTCAGGTTCAACGGCTCGACGTTGGTATCTAGCTTGGTGTTGTCGCCGGCGCTGTCCGCCTCGCGCAGCCGGCCGGCGGCGCGCAGGCGCTCGTACAGGGGCGTGCGCGGCATGGCGTGCAGCAGGCCGATCATTGCCGTCTGAATGCCCGAGCGGGCGATGAACTGATATTGGCGCTCGAAGGTCGAGGGCGTGTCGTTGTCGAAGCCGACGATGAACCCGGCCAGCACTTCAATGCCGTGAGCGTGGATGCGCTGCACCGATTCGAGCGCATCGACGCGCATGTTCTGCACCTTGCGCATCTCGCGCAGACTTGCCTCGTCGGGCGATTCGATGCCGATGAACGTCCAGCGAAATCCCGCGCCCCGCATCAGCTGCATCAGCTCCACGTCCTCGGCGAGGTTCAGCGAGGTCTCGGTGCCGAAGCTGAATGCGTAATCGTGCTCGCGCTGATAGTCGGCGAGAAAGCGCAGCAGCTGTTTCGCGACGGCGCGGTTGCCGATCAGGTTGTCGTCGACGAAGAAAACTTTCCGTACGTCGAGGGCGCGCAGCGCGTCGAGCTCGCGGCCGACTTGTTCGAGACTTTTCTGACGCGGCTTGCGGCCGAACATGACGATGATGTCGCAGAACTCACACAGGTAGGGACAGCCGCGCGAGAACTGCATCGTGGCCGTGGTGTACAGATGCAGCGGCAGCAGATCGAAGCGCGGTACCGGTGAGTCGCGCAATTCGATCGCGCCGCCCTCCCGATACAGCCTCTCGGGGACGCCGGCTTCGAAGTCCGCGCAGAAGCGCGGCCAGATGTGCTCGGCTTCCCCGGAAATGACGGCATCGGCGAGGTCCTGGTAGCGCTCCGGGCAGAGCGAGGCGAAGCTGCCACCGGCGACGACGAAGTGACCGCGCGCGCGGTAGTACTCGATGAGCTCGCGCTGGCGGGGAAACTGCACGCCCATGCCGCCGATGCCGATCAGGTCCGCCTGCGGATCGAGTGGCAGCGGCTCGACGTTCTCATCGACGATGCGGACCTGCCAGTGCGGCGGACACAGCGCGGCCAGGGTGGCGAGTCCGAGCGGCGGATTGACCGCGCGCTTGCCGGGGAGCACCTCGCTCACTGCCCAGTGGAAGTTCCAGAAGCTCTCGGGGGATTTGGGATTGATGAGGAGCAGGCGCATGGTGTTGAGGCAACCTGATGGGTGAGCTCGGATGGACCGGCTCCCGCCGTGGCGGGCGCAGGGTGTGCTGCGGCAGGGTACGGCGGTGTCGGGGTGCGGTTTTTGACGGCCGTCAAGTCGCGGTCCCGCCGACCGTGATCGGCCGGAGCGCGCGAGCGGCTGCCGTGGCGGCAGGATCGTGCTACGTTTTGAGCCATGCTCACTGTGAATGACGACCGCTGGACTGACGGCCGGCGGGCACCGGATACCCAGGCGCAGCACCGGCAATGCCCGTGCGGAATGCCGGGCGGTGGCGCACACGTTCGCTTGCCGCGCGCGCACACCGCCGGGACCGTGGCACTGGCTCTGGCGCTCGGCCTGGCGGGTGGGCCGGCCTCGGCCACCCAAGCATCGCTGCTGGTGAAGACGCAGTACGGCCGCGTCCGCGGCGCGCTCGCTCAGGGCGTCATCGCGTTCAAGGGGATTCCGTACGCGGCTGCGCCTCGGGGCGCACTGCGTTGGGCGGCGCCGCAGCCGGCACCGCCCTGGCGCGGGGTACGCCCGGCGCGCACCTTCGGTGCCGATTGCATGCAGCGGCCGACCCCGGGAGACATGGCGCCGCTGCGCACGCGACCGAGCGAGAACTGTCTGTACCTCAACGTGTGGCGCCCCGCCGAGACCTCGCTCAAACCTCTGCCGGTGATGGTGTGGATCTACGGCGGCTGGTACGTCGATGGCGGCACGTCGCCGGCGATTTATGACGGATCCTCATTTGCACGCCGCGGCGTGATCCTGGTGAGTTTCAATTACCGGCTCGGAAATTTCGGCTTCTTCGCCTTTCCGGCGCTGCTGCGGCGCGCGCTGCCCGCGGGCAATTTTGGCCTGATGGACCAGATTGCCGCGCTGCGATGGGTGCAGCGCAATATCGCCGCGTTCGGTGGCAATCCGCATGAGGTTACGCTGTTCGGTGAATCGGCCGGAGGCGCTTCGGTCAACGCGCTGCTGATCAATCCGCAGACCCGTGGCCTGTTCCAGCGGGCGATCATCGAGTCCGGCGGCGGAGCGGGGTGGCTCGGACCGGACCGACCGCTCGCCGGCGGGGCAGGTTCCGCCGCGGCCGCGGGCGTGCGACTCGCGCGCCGCTTCGGCATCACGGGGCAGGGGCGGGACGCTCTCGAGGCGTTGCGTCGCTTGCCGGCCGCGACGGTGCTCGAGGGGGTCAATATGCAAACCCGCGGTTACACCGCGGGCTACGTCGGTGGTCCGATCGTCGATGACCGGCTGTACTTCGGTCCGGCGGTCCAGCAGTACGCCAAGGGCATGGGTGCGCGAGTGCCCGTTCTGATCGGCACGAACAGCGCCGACCTGGGTTCGATGCAGGCCAGATCGCGCACGGCGCTGTTCCGCGAGTTCGGCCCCGAGGCGAGTGCGGCGCGCCGTCTGTTCGATCCGCGCGGCACGCTTTCTCTGCAGCAGGTCGCAGGCGAGGTCGGCGCCATTCTGTGGATGATCGAGCCGGCCAGGGCCATCGCGCGGACCTTGGCCGCACGCGGCCAGCCGGTCTATGTGTACCGCTTCTCCTACGTCGCGCACAGCCTGCGCGGGGTCTGGACCCTGGGTGCGCCCCATGCAAGCGAGATCCCGTTCGTCTTCGGCACGCTCAGGGCCCATTACGGCGGCGCCGTCACCCCGGCCGATGCGGCGATGTCACGCGCGCTGCAGCGGTATTGGGTGGCCTTCGCGCGCACCGGACGGCCGGACCCGCGCGGCGAGCCGGTCTGGCCACGTTACCAGCCCGACGCCGACCGGCTGATGGACTTCACGGAGCACGGGCCGATCTTCGAGCCGGATCCGTATCGGCAGAGGATCGATCTGGTCCTGCACGCCGGGCTGCAGAAACCGGGGACTTGATGGCGGGCGCGAGAGGCGGGGCGGGAAACCTGAGCGCCGCAGAGCGCTCAAATCCGGTGGTGTGGTACTCAGCGGGAGGTCGCGACATGAAGCGTTTGCAGGGTATTGCGCTCGGGTTCTTGCTGGCGGTGGCTTCGGCGGCAGCCCCAGCCGCAACCACGGCCGCAGCACACGTCAGCGGGTCGGCGGGCCGGCCGGCGATCTGGCGGGCGTACGATATGGACGTGGATCTGCAGAATCTGCCGCGGACCTACACGTGCGATCAGCTCTGGTACGTGTTTCACGGCATTCTGCTGCGCCTCGGCGTGCCGATCGCCAGCCTCAATGTCCTGCCGTACCGCTGTAGTACGAGCCCCACGGGCGATCTGCGCTCCCCGCATGTGCAGGTGAGCTTCCGCATGCCGGCCGTGGTGACGGGCGCTGCGGTCAAATGGTCTCAGCTGTCCGCCGTGCGCCGTCTCGTACTCATCCGGGCGGGGGAGCCGAAGAAGCTCGAGGCCGGCGACTGCCGGCTGCTGCGGCAGATTCGCGAGACGCTGCTCGCCTCCCTGCCGGTGCAGGTGGTTCACAGCAGCCTGCACTGCGGCACGGCGGCGCCGTTCAGCGTGACCGTGCGGACCTGGGTGGCCGCTGCGGGATAGGATGCCGGCGTATCGAGGTGCCGTCTGAGGAGGCACCGCGCGCTGCGGTCTCCCCAGACGGTGCGCCCGACGGATCAGGCCGCGGCGAGCTGTGCCGCGGCGAACTCGAAATTGGCGAGCTTGGCCAGGAAGTTGTCGACGAAGTCGGGGCGACGGTTGCGGAAGTCGACGTAATAGGCGTGTTCCCACACGTCGATCACCAGCAGCGCCTTGCCCTCACCCGTGGCGAGCGGCGTGCCCGCATTGCCGGTCTTGGTGATCTTCAGCCGTCCGTCCTGGGCGAGCACCAGCCAGGCCCAGCCGGAGCCGAACTGGCCGAGTGCAGCGGCCTTGAACGTCTCTTTGAATTTCTCGACGCTGCCAAAGTCGCTGACCAGCTTCTTCTCGAGGGCGCCCGGGATGCCACCCCCCGTGGCCGAGAGGGAATTCCAGAACAGGCTGTGGTTCCAGTGCTGGCCGGCGTTGTTAAACACCGGCGTGAGGTCCTCGCGCCCGTGAGCCGTGCGGACGAGTTCCTCGAGGCTCTTGCCCTTGAGCGCGTCGTTCTTCTCCACCAGACCGTTCAGTGCGTTGACGTAGGCCTGGTGGTGCTTGCCGTGATGCAATTCCAGGGTCTCCTGGCACATGCCGCGGGCGGCGAGCGCGCCAGGGGCGAAGGGAAGCGAGGGTAGAGTGAAGGTCACGGTGGCTCCTCCGTCAATGAAACCGATCCCGGTTGGGCGGGCTCCGAAGGCTAGGAGACTTTTTGGAATTTGTCTAGGAGTCTGCCGGCGGCTCTTCGGGCATAATCGCGCGCTCAGGAACCTGTCCCCGCTCTGGGGAAGGCGATTCAGCTGAAGGTCCAGGCCCGAAAACTCGCCCGTCATCCGCTCGCCCTGCTGCTGCGGCTGCGCTTGGCGCTCTTCGGGCACGAGGAGCTCGCCGGCATCGTGTTTTGGGCGACCCTCGTGGGCATCGCCGGGGCGCTCGCGAGCGTGGTGTTCCGCGCCGGCATCCGGCTGTGCATCCGGATTTTCAGCGGCTACTGGCCGTACTCCGAGCACGGCTCGGGGCTGGTCGAGGTGGCGGTGCGCCTGCCGTGGTGGCACCGGGCGATCATGCCCGCGGTGGGCGGGCTGCTCGCCGGCGGGGTACTGCTGCTGTTGCGGCGCCGGTTCGTTTCCTCCCAGGCCGCCGATTACATCGAGGCGGTCAACGTCAGCGACGGACGGATCGGTTTCCGTGCCTCGATCCTGAAGAGTCTGGGCTCGATGCTCACCATCGCCTCGGGCGGCTCGATCGGGCGCGAGGGCTCGATGGTGCAGCTGGCCGCGATGCTCGGCTCGCGGATCGGCCAGCTGGCCCGTGCCCCGGTGCCACGCCTGCGTCTGATGGTCGCGTGCGGCGTCGCGGCCGGTATCGCGGCAGCCTACAACGCGCCGATTTCGGGCGCCCTGTTCACCTCCGAAATCGTCCTCGGCTCGATGTCGATGGAGAGTTTCGTTCCGCTGGTGATCTCCTCGGTGATCTCCAACGCGACGCTGAGCCGGGTCGTGCACGTCAGTCCCGTGTTCACCGTGCCGCACGTCACGGTCGCCAATAACTGGGAGCTGGTGTTCTACATCCTGCTCGGCGTACTGCTCGGCCACATCGCCCCGCCCTTTCTGGCGCTGCTCGACTTCAGCAAAGCGCAGTTCGTGAAAGTCAAGCTGCCGGTGTATTTTCAGCTGGCGCTCGGTGGCCTCGGCGTCGGGATCATCTCGGTATTCGTGCCGGAGGTCTGGGGCAATGGATACAGCGTCGTCAGCCATATGCTGCTCGGTGATGTGATTGGCTGGACGCTGCTCGTGATCCTGCTGGCTAAGGTGGTTGCGACGGCCTCGACCGTCGGCTCCGGTGGGGTCGGTGGCGTGCTGACGCCCTCGTTGTTCATCGGTACGGCGGTGGGAACTCTGTTCGGCGAAGCGCTGCAATGGCTGATGCCGCACGTTATCTCGCAGCCCGTCGCCTTCGGCGTGATCGGCATGGGGGGCTTCCTGGCGGCTACTACGCAGGCACCGCTCACCTCAATCCTGATGATTTTCGAGATGACCGTCGATTACAACGTGGTACTGCCGCTGATGCTCACCTGCGTGACGGCGTACTTCACCGCCAAGGTCTACCGGCATGGCAACTCGGTCTACACCGCGACGCTCGCCCAGGCAATCGTCGCCGAGCACGGCGATGACTGGCGGGTGCGCACGGTTCAGCCGCTGATCAAGCCCGCCCCGGTGGTGGTGGCGCGCGAGACGCCGCTTACCGACGTGTTCGATCGGCTGGCGCGCCGCCCGGTGCGCCGGGTGTATGTCACCGACGGCGAGGAGCTGGTGGCTTGGTTCAGGCCGCGGGAAGTGCACGAGCGGCTGCAGAAGGGCGAGATCAGCTGGGATGCTCCGGCCGGGTCGGTCGCCGCGCCGGTCAACGAGGCGCTCTCGCCGGAGATGTCGCTCACCGAGGCGCTCGATGCGTTTCTGCGCGAGAAGGCGCGCACCCTGCCGGTGACCCCGGGACAGTGGCGCTACACGCTGCTCGGCGAGGTGTCCCGCGATGACGTGCTGCTCGCGATCCGCGACCGGCTCACCGTGACGAAGTGAGCGAACTGACGCTCCTTGCGACCGTGCCGCGCGGGCTGGCCGATCTGGCCGCCGCGGAACTCGCCGTGCTCGGGGCGAACACGATCCGCGAGCACAACGCTGCCGTCGCATTCAGCGGCACTCTCGAGACCGCATACCGCGCCTGCCTGGAATCGCGGCTGATCAACCGGGTGCTGCTCGAGATCGGGCGTTTCGAGGCGCCGAGCACCGAGGCGTTCTATCTCGGTGCGCGGGCGCTGCCGTGGAGCGAACATCTCGGCGAGGGCGCGAGCCTTGCCTGCGAGTTCACCGGGCAGCATCCCACGATCGGGCACAGTCATTTTGGCGCGTTGAAGCTCAAGGACGCCATCGTCGATGCCCTGCGCGCCGAGCGCGGCAGCCGGCCGGAAGTGGCGCGCGAGCGCCCGGATGTGCGCGTCCACGCCCACGCCCGTGGCGCGACCATCAGTCTGTACATCGACCTCGCCGGGGAGAGTCTGCATCGGCGCGGCTACCGCAGCGAGGCGCTCGCAGCGCCGCTGAAGGAAAACGTCGCCGCCGGGGTGCTCGTGCGCAGTCTCTGGCCACAGCTGTGCACCGATGGAGCACAGTTTCTCGATCCGCTGTGCGGATCCGGTACGTTGGTGATCGAGGCGGCGTTGATTGCCGCGCAGCGCGCGCCGGGACTGACACGCCGGTACTTCGGCTTCCTCGGCTGGCGCGGTCACGACGCGGCGCTGTGGCAGCGCTTGTGCGAGCAGGCGCGAGCGCGCTGCCGCGAGCCGGATGCCGGCCGGCCGCCGCTGCGCGGACGGGATCGCAATCCGGCGGCTGTGCGTGCGGCCATCGCCAACGCCGAGCGCGCCGGCGTCGGCGCGTGGGTGCGCTTCGAGGTCGGCACGCTCGAGGCGGCACGCCCCGAGGCGCCGGGGCCGGGGTTGCTGTGCACCAATCCGCCCTATGGGGCGCGCCTGGAGGATCTGGCGGCGGCGCGCCTCGTGCACCGCCAGCTCGGCGTGGTGCTGCGCGAGCACTTCCAGGGTTGGCGCGCCGCTCTGTTGACCGGGGCGCCGCAGCTCGGGATGGAGCTCGGCATTCGCGCCGAGCGCACCCACACGCTGTGGAACGGCGCGATCGAATGCCGTCTGCTGCGCATGCGCATCGAGGCGCAGAGCCTGCGCGAGCCGGGCTCCCTGGCGCGCCCGGACAGCGCACTCGCCGAGACGCCCGGTGCGCGCATGTTCGGCAACCGACTGGCGAAGAATCTCAAGCGTCTGCGCACCTGGGCGGAGCGCGAGTCGGTCACCTGTTATCGGCTGTACGACGCCGACATGCCCGAGTATGCCTTTGCCATCGACCGGTACGTGACCGTTGGGGACGCGCTCGCCTGGCTGTACGTGCAGGAGTACGCCCCGCCGCGCACGATCGAGCCGGAGGCGGCGCGCCGCCGCCGCGGCGAGATGCTGGCGAGCCTGCCGCAGGTGACCGGCGTGCCGCGCGAGCGGATCAAGCTGCGCACGCGGCGGCGGACCCGGCGCGGGGAGCAGTATGCCAAGCTCGCCGGCGAGGCCGCCTTTCACGTGGTGAGCGAGGGTGGGCTGAAGTTCGAGGTCAACTTCACCGATTACCTCGATACCGGGTTGTTCCTCGATCACCGGTTGACGCGCGAGCGGCTGCGCCGCGCGGCGCGCGGCGCACGTTTTCTCAACCTGTTCGCGTACACCGGAACGGCGACGGTTTATGCAGCGAGCGGCGGTGCGGCCAGCACCACGTCGGTCGACCTGTCGAATACGTACCTGGATTGGGCGCGACGCAACCTGGCGCTAAACGTCCCGGCCGACGGTCGTCACGAGTTCGTGCAGGCCGACTGCCTGCGCTGGTTGGGCGAGACGGTGCGCACCGGTGCGCGCTTCGAGCTGATCTTTCTCGACCCGCCGACCTTCTCCAATTCAAAGCGGATGGATGGCGTGCTGGATGTACAGCGCGACCACCGCACGCTCATCGAGCAGTGCATGCAGCTGCTCGCACCCGGCGGGCTGCTCGTGTTCTCGACCAATGCGCAGCGCTTCCGCATCGATCCGGAGCTCGAGCGTCGCTATACGCTACTCGATATCTCCGCGCCGACCCTGCCGCCGGATTTCGCGCGCAATCCGCACATTCACCGCTGCTTCGAGCTGCGGGCGCGCTGAGCGGCCCCCGACTCTTCCTCCGGCCGCCACGGCCGGCCCTGCTTCGTCTCGATGAATCCACGAATGAGTCGCCGCACGACCTGCGACGGCGTGGCGTCCTCTTCGGCGCACAGCCGCTCGAAGACGGCCTTTTTGCGCGGATCGATCAGCACAGTGAGGCGGGCGGTTCGCGTTTCGAGGGACACGGGCGGATCCTATTCACATTTGAGCTGCTTCCAATGATAATATGATGCACCTTCCGGTGCATCCTGTGATCACCCTATCGCCCATGCTGCTCGTCGGCTGCGTCGCGCTCTTGCTGGGCTGGACGGCGATTGGGCTCGCCGGTCTGCTGCGCCCGCGCAGCGTCGTCCTCTCCGGCCGCGTCCTGTTTCCGCTCGGGGCGCTGCTCGGATTCGCCCTCGCGGTGCTGGCCGGGGCAAGCCTGCTCGGCGGGGGCATCGAGCGGCTGGTGCTGCCCCTCGGACTGCCCGGTCTGCCGGCGCACCTGCGGCTCGATCCGCTCTCGAGCGCCTTCCTGGTGCTGCTCGGGGCGGCCTCCGGCGGGATCTCGTTGTTCGCGGGCGGGTATTTCCGCGCCGGGGAGGGCGCAGCCCCCGGGCTGCTGTGCCTGCAGTACCACCTGTTTCTGGCCAGCATGGGGCTGGTGCTGCTCGCCGATGACGCCTACAGCTTCCTCGTAGCCTGGGAGGCCATGGCGCTGTCCTCCTATTTCCTGGTCACGACCCAGCACCGCCTTGCCGAGATCCGTCGCGCCGGATTCCTCTATCTGCTCATGGCGCACGTCGGGGCGATCTGCCTGCTGCTCGCGTTCGGGGTGCTGCAGGGCGGCAGCGGGCTGTTCACCTTTGCCGCCATGCGCGCGGCGCATCTGTCCCCGGGCTGGGCGGCAGCGGCCTTCCTGCTCGCGCTCCTCGGTTTCGGGGCCAAGGCGGGTCTGGTGCCGCTGCATGTGTGGTTGCCGGAAGCACACCCGGCGGCACCCTCGCCGGTCTCGGCGCTCATGAGCGGCGTGATGCTCAAGACCGCCGTGTACGGCGTGCTGCGGGTCGGGCTTGATCTGCTCGGGCACCCGGTCTGGTGGTGGGGGCTCGCGCCGCTCGCCCTGGGGCTGCTCACGATCGTCTATGGGGCGTTGTTCGCGGCCGTACAGACGGACATGAAACGCCTGCTCGCATACTCCTCGGTCGAGAACATCGGCATCGCCTTCACGGGCGTCGGTCTGACGATGGTCTTTGCCGGCTCGGGCATGCCGGTGGTGGCGGCGCTCGCCTTGTTGGCCACGCTCTATCACTGCCTCAACCACTCGTTCATGAAGAGTCTGCTGTTCCTCGGCACCGGGGCGGTGCTGCACGCCACCGGCGAGCGCAACCTCGGACGTCTTGGCGGGCTGATGCACCGCATGCCGTGGGTCGCCTGGCTGACGCTGGTCGGGACGCTGGCGATCGCGGGCCTGCCGCCGCTCAATGGTTTCGTGTCGGAGTGGCTGCTGCTGCAGTCGTTCCTGTTCACCGATGGCCTGCCGCACGCGCTGGTGAATCTGCTGATCCCGATGGGCGCGGCACTCGTGGCGCTCGGCGCAGCGCTCGCCGGCTATGTCATGGTCAAGTTCTACGGCATCATCTTTCTCGGCCAGCCGCGCGAGGCCTCGCTGGTCCACGCCCACGACTGCGGTTGGCTCGAGCGGATCGGGCTGCTGTGGCTCGCACTCGGCTGCGTGTTGCTCGGCCTGTTTCCGCTGCAGGTCATCGGGGCGCTCGGTGCGGTCACCGCCGAGCTGGTGGGAGCCGTCGTTCCGCAGGCCTCGCCCCATTGGTGGCTGCTCGCCCCGGTGCCCGGGCGCCCGGTGTCCTATGGGCCGGTGGTGTTCCTGACAGCCACTCTCGCGGTGGTGCTCATGACGGTGCTGATCGTGCGCCTGACCTATCGTCAGCGCGTGCGGCGAGCCCCGGCCTGGGACTGCGGCTTCGGCGCTCTCACGGCGCGCATGCAGGACACCGCCGAGGGATTCGGGCAGCCGATCCGGCACATTTTCCAGCCGTTCTTCGAGATCGAGCGGGAGTTGCCCGCGCCTGCGGATCGCGCGCCGCGCTATCGCATCGCCATCGCGGAGCGGATCTGGAAGCTTCTCTACGAGCCGCTGGTCCGCGCCGTCGAGCGTCTCGCCAACACGGTCGCGCGCGTGCAGCAGGGGCGGATCTCCGTCTACCTGCTCTACAGCTTCGCAACCCTGCTCGTGCTGCTGGCGGTGGCGATGGCCTCATGAGCGCGATCGAGTGGATCACCCAGGTGCTCGAGGTGGCGCTGGCACTGGCGGCCGCCCCGGTGTTCCTCGGCTGGCTGAACCAGTGCCGTGCGTGGCTGCAGAACCGCCGCGCGCCGAGCCTCTGGCTGCCCTACCGCAACCTGCGCAAGCTCTTTCACAAGGAGGCGGTGATCGCCGAGAACGCCTCGCCGCTGTTTCGGATCGCGCCCTACGTCGTCTTCGGCGCAATGGCATTGGCCGCCGGAATCATCCCGTCCATGGGCACGCAGCTGCCGCTGGTCGTCTCGGCGGATGCGATCGCACTGGTCGGCCTGTTCGCTGCAGCCCGCATGTTCATGACGCTCGCCGCAATGGACGTCGGCACCGCCTTCGGCACGCTCGGCGCCCGTCGCGAGATGATGGTGGGGTTCCTCGCCGAACCGGCGCTGCTGATGGTGATCTTCGTGGCCTCCATGCTCTCCTCGAGCACGGCGTTGCCGGTGATCACCCGCAATCTCGCCTCCGGGCACCTCGGGCTGTCCCCCGGACTGGCCTTCAGCGCCGTCGCATTCGTGCTCGTGCTGCTGGCCGAGAATGCGCGCATTCCGGTCGACAATCCGGCCACGCATCTCGAGCTCACCATGATCCACGAGGCGATGGTGCTCGAATACTCCGCGCGCCATCTGGCGCTGATCGAATGGGCCGCGCAGCTGAAGCTGTTCAATTACGTCTGCATCGGCTTCGCGCTGTTTCTGCCCTGGGGCGTGGCGCGCGCCCAGATCGGGCCGCTCGGCCTGCTGGTGGCCATTCCGGCGCTCGCGGCGAAGCTGGCCGCCGCCGGCGCGGGCCTGGCGCTTATTGAGACGGTGTCGGCCAAGATGCGGGTGATGCGCATTCCGGAGTTCCTCGCGAGCGCATTCCTGTTCGCGGTCCTGGGTCTGCTGGTGCACGTGCTGCTGGGAGCGTGACTGCGATGACACATCTGACCCTGGGCCAACAGCTGCTCGATTCGTGCGCAGCGCTGCTGCTGCTGCTGTCCTTCGCGATGCTCTCGCAGCGGCGCGTGGTGACGCTCGTCAACCTCTACGCGGTGCAAGGCGCGGTGCTCACCGCCGCGACGCTGCTGCTCGCCTGGCGGACGGGCGAGGGACACCTTTATCTCTCGGCCGCGCTCACCCTCGGGCTGAAGGTGGCGTTCCTGCCCTGGCTGCTGCACCGGTTGATCCGCCGACTCGGGGTGTACTGGGATACCGAGCCGTTGCTGAACGTGTCCGGAACCATGCTCGTGGGCCTCGTGATCGTGGTGTTCGCCTTCGCGTTGGCGCAACCGATCACGCTGCTCGCGAGCACCGCCACGCGCAGCGCAGTCGGGATTGCCGTGAGCGTTGTGCTGCTCGCCTTCCTCATGATGATCACGCGCCGCAAGGCCATGTCGCAGGTGGTGGGATTCCTGTCGATGGAGAACGGGGTGTTCTTCGGCGCCATGAGCGCCAGTTACGGCATGCCGATGGTCGTTGAGCTCGGCGTCGCCCTCGATGTGCTGGTGGGCGTGCTGGTGCTCGGGGTGTTCTTCTTCCAGATCCGCGAGCGCTTCGAGAGCCTCGACCTGCATCACCTCGAGGCACTGAAGGAGCACGAGTAGGATGGAGCTGCTGCTACTGCTGGCCGTTCCGATCACGGGCGCTGCCCTGCTTGGGATTCTCGGTGCGCATCGGCGCGCACCGGAGCTCAATGCCGCGTTCAGCCTGGCGACGCTGCTCGCCGCCGGCGCGCTTGCGGCCCGGGTGATCCGCCACGGCGATCTGCTGCTCGGGGCCGAGCAGTTCTACATCGACCCCTTCAACGTCTTTCTGGTGGCGCTGACCGCCTTCGTGGGGCTGACCACGGCGCTGTTCTCCCGGCCCTACATGCGCGTCGAGCTCGAGCATGGCCGCGTCACGCCCGGGCGGCTGCGGCTCTACCACGCGATGTATCAGCTGTTCATGTTCACCATGCTGCTGGCGCTGACGACCAACAACATGGGGCTGATGTGGGTGGCCATGGAGGGCGCGACGCTCTCGACGGTCCTGCTGGTGACCCTGTACCGCACGCCGGAGAGTCTCGAGGCGGGCTGGAAGTACTTCATACTCTGCGGTGTCGGCATCGCCCAGGCGCTGTTCGGGACCATCCTGCTGTACGTCGCCGCCGGCAAGGTGCTCGGCGCGCAGGGCATGACGGCGCTGCTCTGGACGCATCTGGATGCGGTGAAATCGCAGCTCGAGCCGACGGTGCTGGCGCTGGCGTTCGTGTTCCTGCTCATCGGCTACGGCACCAAGGTCGGTCTGGTGCCGTTGCACAGCTGGCTGCCCGATGCGCACGCCGAGGGGCCGACCCCGATCTCCGCCGTACTCTCGGGCCTGCTGCTCAACGTTGCGCTCTACGCGGTGGTGCGCAGCAAGGTGCTGGTGGAAGGGGCGCTGCACTCGCGCCTGCCCTCGATGATGCTCATGGGCTTCGGCCTGCTGTCGGTGGTGCTGGCCTCACTGCTGCTGTGGCGCCAGCGCGATATCAAGCGGCTGTTCGCGTATTCCTCCATCGAGCACATGGGCATCGCGACATTCGCCTTCGGGATGGGCGGTCCGATGGCCAATTTCGCGGCGCTCCTGCACATGACGGTGCACTCGCTGACCAAGTCCTCGATTTTCTTCACGGCCGGTCACGCCGCGCAGAAGGCCGGTACGCAGCTGATGGAGCAGATCCGCGGCCTCATCACGCTCTCACCCACGGTGGGCTGGGGTCTGATGCTCGGCTCGCTCGCTATCCTCGGGGTGCCGCCCTTTGGCGTGTTCGCCAGCGAGTTCCTCATCCTGACGACCGCCATGCATGCCCAGCCCTGGGCCACCCCGATCCTCCTGGGGGCGCTGGCCGTCGCCTTCGCCGGGATTTTCTCCAAGGTGCAGCCCATGGTGTTCGGTGAGACCAGCGGGCGCCGACTGCCGCATCCGCCGGCGTTGCTGCCGGTATTCGCGCACCTGGCCATCGTGCTGATGCTGGGACTGTACATCCCGCCGTACCTCGCCGAGTGGTACCGCGCAGCAGCGCACCTGATCGGAGGGCCCTAGCAATGGGCGCGTTGCGGCGCAGCGCAAGGGGCGGGCGATGCCGTTGAGGCGTTGGTGGGAGCGCGCACGAACCGTCGCGGGGGCACCCCGCGCCCGGGGCCTGGGGGTTGGCGAGGACGAGTGGCTGCAGGTGGCGCGGGACGTCGCCGCCTCGGGCGGCACGCTGCTCTCCCTGTGGGCGGGTGAGGATCCGACCGAGGGCCCGAGCGTGTACGGCGCTTATCTCACGGACCCCGGCGTGCTGCTGATCGAGCTGGCGCTACCGGCTGCGGTGCTGCCGCGCTACCCGGGACTCGAGGAGATTTTTCCGGCGGCGTCGCGGCTGCAGCGGGTGGCATTCGAGATCAGCGGGGTGCGCGCGAGCGATCCGGACCAACGCCCCTGGCTGGATCACTCGGCACCCTACGAATTCATCCGCGTCGACGGCGAGGGCGTCCACGAGATCGCCGTGGGACCGGTGCACGCCGGCACCATCGAGCCGGGGCACTTCCGCTTCTCGGCGGTGGGCGAGAAGGTGCTGCGGCTCGAGCAGCACCTCGGCTATGCACACAAGGGTATCGAGCAGCGCTTCACGCAACTGCCCATCCTGCAGGGCCATCGTCTGGCGGCACGCATATCGGGCGACTCGGCGGTGGCGTTCTCCTGGGCCTACTGCCAGGCCCTCGAGGGCATGAGCGGCTGCGAGGTGCCGCCGCGCGCGGTCAGGCTGCGCGCGGTGTGCCTGGAACTCGAGCGTCTCGCCAATCACCTCGGGGATCTTGGCGCGCTTGGCAACGATGCCGGGTTCGCGTTCGGACTCGCCCAGTTCTCGCGTCTGAAGGAAAATCTCCTGCGTGCGGTGTCGGCCGCGTTCGGCCGGCGCTACCTGTTCGACGTTCTCGTGCCCGGTGGCCTGGCGATGGATGTGCCGACCGCGGTGGCGGGCGCGCTGCTGCATGCCGTGCATGCCGTGTGCGCCGAGACGGTCGAACTGCGCGAGATCTACGAGGCGCACGCCGGGGTGCGCGACCGCTTCACGGGTACCGGCTGCCTGGAGCCGGCGCTCGCGGCTCGGCTCGGAGTGCTCGGACTTGTCGGCCGCGCGAGCGGGCAGGAGCGCGACCTGCGTGTTGGCCTGCCGTGGCCGCCCTACACGGAGCTGCCGGTTGCGATGTGCGTGCAACGTGGGGGGGACGTCGCGGCGCGGGTGGCGGTGCGCTTCGATGAGGTGCAGGAGTCGGGGCGGCTGCTGGGTGAGCTGCTCGCGGCGCTGCCCGACGGCGGGTTCGCGGCAACACTGGAAGCGCCGGCGTGCGACGCGTTCGGCGTGGGCGTCATCGAGGGCTGGCGCGGGCCGGTACTGCTGGCCCTGCAGGCCGGGCCGGGGGGGACGATCCGCCGCTGCCATCCTCACGATCCCTCATGGCAGAACTGGCCGGCACTGGAGTACGCCATCATCGGCAACATCGTGCCGGACTTTCCGCTCATCAATAAATCCTTCAATCTCGCCTACAGCGGCGTGGATCTGTGACCATGCTCAAGACGCTGCACAAGATCGTCTCGGTGGGCCTGGTGTCGGAAGCGGTGCCCCCAATCGATGAGCTGCTACGCGTGCGCCGCGTGCTCGACGGGCGGATTGCCGCGGTGCTCGGTCGCGCGCTGTGCATCCGTCATGTGGACGCCGGTTCCTGCAACGGTTGTGAGCTGGAGATCCAGGCGCTCGGCAATCCCTATTACAACCTCGAGGGGTGCAACATCCGCTTCGTCGCCAGCCCCCGCCATGCCGATATGCTGCTGGTCACCGGCCCGGTGGTGCGGAATATGGAGGCGGCGTTGCGGCGCGTCTACGCGGCTGCCCCGGATCCGAAGCTGGTGGTGGCGCTCGGCGACTGCGGCTGCACCGGCGGTGTGCTCGGCGAGTGCCCCGCGTCCCTGGGTCGCGTCGCGAACGTCATTCCGGTGGATGTGGCCGTTCCGGGCTGCCCGCCGAGTCCGGTGCGGATCCTGCAGGGGATTCTGACCGCGATCGGTGCTTGAACGGGCGCCGCACGGCTCACGGTGTCGAGGCGATAATCCACGGCGCGGTCTTCATCAGCGCGTCGAGACATTGACCATCGATGGCGCTGTCGCGCTCGCGCTCCATCAGGGCGAGGGCCTGCTCGAGCGCAATGGCGCCGCGGTACGGGCGGGCAGCCGTGATGGCGTCGAAGATGTCAGCGGCGGTGATGATTCGTGTTTCGAGCAAAATGGCATCACCGGCGAGACCCTTGGGGTAGCCCGTGCCGTCGGGTCGCTCGTGATGCGCGCCGGCGATCGGGGCGATCTCGCCGAATACACGCACGCGCAGCAGGATGTCCTCGGTGAAGCGTGCATGCCTCTTTACCGCCTCCCACTCCTCGGCAGCGAGTCGCCCCGGCTTGTCGAGGATCCCGTTGCTCACGCCCAGCTTGCCGATGTCGTGCAGCAGCGCACCGCGGCGTAGCCAGCGACGTCGGCGCGCGTCCATGCCCAGTTCGACGGCGATCGCATCGGCGTATTGCGCCACGCGTTGACTGTGTCCATAGGTGAAACTGCTCTTCGCGTCGATGACGTCGGCGAACGCCTCGGCGATCGAGTCGAGCCGCTCTTCGTCGATCACGATGGTGTGCGCCGCCGGCTCGAGGGCCCAAACGCGCTCCTCCAGGTCGGGCTCGCGCAGCCCGGACCAAAGCGCAGTGTGCTTCGCCGCGGCGAGGAATGCCGCGGCAACTTCGGGGTCGAACCATGAGCCGATGCGGCGGCGCACCTCCGTGCACGCGCTCTGCTCGCCCGCGACGGTGTTGAAGACATCTACAACCTGTGCGAGCAGCGCGATCCTTGCGTTGAGTGGTATCGCCGCTGCGCGCAGTCCCTGCGGGCGTCCGTGGCCGTTCCAATGCTCGTCGAGGCTGAAGATGCCCTCAGCAACGCTCTCGCCAAACCCCAGCCGTCGGACGATGTCCGCGCCGCGCTCGCAGCGCGTGTGCACCAATTCGGTGGCGAGCCGCTCGCCGTTGCGATAGAGATTGATCAGCCGCTTGACGCGCTCGCGCAGCGCCTCGCCTGGGCCAGCGTGACGCAGCACGAAGCGCGCGAGTTGCAGCATGCTTTGCGAATCGACCTGCTTGAAATTCCGTTTGGTGACAAGCTCATCGCCGCCGTAGAGCTCCCACAGCCGTGCGGCATTGCTGCTGCAGCCGGTGTCCTTCAGTAACAGCGTGTAGTACAGCTGTGAGAGTGCACCGGGGTCCAGACCCAGCGCCCGGCCGGTATGC
Organism: Pseudomonadota bacterium; assembly: GCA_021815925.1. Taxonomy (GTDB): domain Bacteria; phylum Pseudomonadota; class Gammaproteobacteria; order Steroidobacterales; family Steroidobacteraceae; genus 13-2-20CM-66-19. The sequence continues at coordinate 133,496 of JAKAZL010000001.1, forward strand.
ATGCCTATCCAGCAGCATCGCAGGCAATGGCCCGGCGGTTGGCCCTCGGTGAGGTCGAGCGCATAGCTCAATGCACCGATAATCTGCGCGAGGCGCAGCGTCCCGGAAAGCTCCCCGTAGCACAACGCGCGCTTGAGCCGGTCGGGGCGGCCGGACGGTTCGACGACGGCGTTCATGACGGGTCTCCTTGAGCAGCGAGGGGTCCGGTAAAGCACGTACCGCGCCTCGATCCGGTGGGCCGCTCCCCACGTTATACGGCGCGATGGGCGCGACGGATGCCGCCGGCGGGCCCGCTCGCCTGCACCCAGAGGGGCTAAGCATGATTTGTACCGAAGCAGGCTGGCGCAGCTCGTGCGCCGGATCACGCTTCGAAGAAAGCGACCCGGCCCGCCCCGCCCGATGCGGCCGGAGCCGCCCAGGCAGGCGCACTTTTGCGGTGGGTCGCTTTACAGCGCCGGGAGCTTCCGGTAGCTTCGGGATCATCATGAGGCCGATTAAAAAGCGCACGCCCACCCTGAAGACGCCCGGTAGCGGGGCTCTGGGGGAGTACGTGCGCTGAGCGCGCCGGGACGTCCCGAAGACACCAGAGGCCCCGCCGGAACCCCCGTCGGGGCCTTCGTTTTTTTATAGCCTGAAATTCGGAGCTAGCACATGCCATCTGGACGTTCGGCCGGCGCCCTGCCGGTGGTTGCTATCGTCGGCGCTACCGGGGCCGTTGGCGTCGAGTTGATCCGCTGTCTCGAGCGGCGCAACTTTCCCCTCGCAGCCCTGCGCCTGCTCGCTTCGGCGCGCTCGGCGGGCAAGACCTTGACCTATCGTGGTGAGGCGCTGGCTGTGGAGACGCTCACCGAGGCGAGCTTCCGCGGGGTCGACATCGCGTTGTTTTCCGCAGGCAAGGCGATCTCCAAGCAGTTCGCGCCGCTCGCCGTCGCCGCCGGAGCCGTGGTCGTCGACAACTCCTCGGCATTCCGGCGTGATCCGGCCGTGCCGCTGATCGTGCCGGAGATCAACCCGCAGGCGCTCAAGGGACATGGTGGCATCATCGCCAACCCCAACTGCTCGACGATCATCGCGATTACCCCGCTCTGGCCGGTGCATCGGCACAACCCCATCCGGCGGATGATTCTCGCCACCTACCAGGCGGCCTCCGGCGGGGGCGCCGCGGCAATGGAGGAGCTGAGTGAGTCCACTCGGGCCTATCTCGAGGGCCGACCGTACGAGCCCCGGGTCCTGCCGCACCCGTATGCCTTCAACTTGTTCAGCCACAACTCGCCCATCGACGCCGAGAGCGGCTACAACGAGGAGGAGCTGAAAGCGGTGCATGAGACGCGCAAGATCTACGGTGATGCGGCGATCCGGGTGACGGCGACCTGCGTGCGCGTGCCGGTGCTGCGTGCGCACTCCATCGCCATCAACATCGAGTGCGAGCGGCCCATCACGCCCGCGCAGGTGCGCGCTCTCATGGCCGATGCGCCGGGAGTGAAGCTCGTCGATGACCCCGGACGCAATTACTTCCCGATGCCGATAGACGCCTCCGGCGGCGATCCGATCCTGGTCGGGCGTATCCGCGCGGACATCTCCGACCCGAGCGGCCGGTCAGTGGCGCTGTTCGTGGCCGGGGATCAGCTCCTCAAGGGAGCGGCTCTGAACGCGGTGCAGATCGCGGAGCTGCTCTGAGGGCTGCGCCGCGGCCGGCTCAGAGCAGGTCGCGGAGCCGGTAATAGAGCATCGCCAGGGCCAGCAGCGGGCGGCGCGCCAGTGCGCCGCCGGGAAAGCTGCGATGCGATATGCGGGCGAACACATCGAAGCGCTCGGCCTGTCCAGCCAGCGCCTCGGCGAGGAGCTGGCCGGCCATTCCCGCGAGCGCGATGCCGTGACCGGAGAAGCCCTGCAGGAAGTAAACCCCGGGGGCGAGATGGCCGAAGTGCGGCGCGCGGTTGACGGTCAGGTCGAGCAGTCCGCTCCAGGTGTACTCGATGCGAGCCGCGCTGAGCTGCGGAAACACGCGCAGCATGCGCACGCGGTTCGCCGCCCGGCCGGCGGTGAGTCCCTGGTCGCCGGCGTAACTGATCGCACCGCCGAACAACAGCCGATGGTCGGCGGTGAGCCGGAAGTAATCGAGCGCCCAGTTCATATCGCTCACCGCCGCGTTGTTGGTGATCAGGGCGTGCGCGCGCTCCTCGCCGAGCGGCTCGGTCGCGATGATGTGGGTGGTGACGGGGATGATGGCAGCGGCGAGCGGCGGTGCGAGCGAGCCCAAGTAGGCGTTGCCGCAGAGCGCAATGTATCGTGCGCGCACCTCGCCGCCGTCGGTGCGCACGCATCCGGGACGAACCTCGACGGCGCGCGACTGCTCGAAGATGCGCGCCCCGCGCCGCAGGGCTGCTGCGGCGAGTCCGCGCGTGTAGGCGAGCGGATGCAGATGTCCGCCGTTGGCATCGAACATGGCGCTGAGGTAGCGGCTGCTCGCGATCACCGCACTGATCTCATCGCGCGGCATGTAGCGGACGCTGTGATAGTCGTACCGCTCGCGCAGCTCGTCTATTTCGGCGCGCAGCGCCCGGTCGTGGCGCGCCTTCAGGGCGGTGAGCATGTAGCCATCCACCCAGTCGCACTCGATCCGGTGACGGGCGATCAGCGAGCGCGTGAGGTGTACCGCCTCGTTGGCCAGCATCCAGGCCGCGCGTGCGCCGGCCGCTCCGATCAGCCGCTCGAGCGACTGTTGCCCGCAGGCGACGCCCTGGATGACTTCCCCGCCGCTGCGCCCGGATGCGCCCCAACCGATATGATGCTGCTCAATCAGCACGGTAGAATAGCCCCGTTCGGCCAGGTGCAGGGCGGCCGAGCAGCCGGCGATTCCCCCACCGACGATGCACACATCCGCGCTCAGCGTGCCGGCAAGGGGTGGCCCCAGGGGCTCCGATGAGACGGAGGCGGCATAATAGGATGCGGCTTGGGCGGCAGGCATGGCGATTCTTCTATAATACCCCTGCAGTCCTATGACATCGGCGCGCCCCCTCATTGGCCTCCCCGCGGACCGGCGCTTCGTCGGCGCGCAGCCATTTCATATGGCCGCCGAGAAATATGCCCGTGCGCTGCTCGATGCCGCCGACGCGCTGCCGCTGGTGATCCCCTCGCTCGCCGAGGAATTGCGCGTCGACGAGCTGCTCGAGCGCCTCGACGGGCTGCTGTTCACGGGCAGTCCGTCGAATGTCGAGCCGCACCATTATGCCGGTCCGCCGAGCGTGCCGGGTACCCTGCATGACCCGGCCCGCGATGCCACCACGCTGCCGCTGATCCGCAAAGCCGTTGCGCGCGGCGTGCCGGTGCTGGGGATCTGCCGCGGCTTCCAGGAGGTGAATGTCGCCTTCGGCGGCAGCCTGCATCAGCGCGTGCACGAGGTGCCGGGGTATCTCGATCATCGCGACGACGAGAGTCAACCGCTGGACGTCCAGTACGGACCGGCGCACGAGGTCACGCTCGAGCCCGGCGGGCTGCTGCACACGCTGGCCGATAGCGAGCGCGTACGCGTCAATTCCTTGCACTGGCAGGGCATCGACCGGCTGGGCGAGGGACTGCTCGTCGAGGCGCGTGCGCCCGATGGCCTGATCGAGGCGTTCCGGATCGGGCAGGCGTCGGGATTCGCGCTGGCCGTGCAGTGGCATCCGGAATGGAAGGTGATGAGCAATTCGTTCTCGCGCGCCTTGTTCGCCGCCTTCGGGGCGGCGTGCCGGCAGCGCGCGGACAGGCGTTGAAAGGCGAAAACATGGTCAGCGAAGTCGGTCAATTCTTCCGTGATCACGGGATCTCCGAAGTCGAGGCCATCATCCCGGACATGGCGGGCATCGCCCGCGGCAAGATCATGCCGGCGGAGAAGTTTGCCGACGACGGCGGGATGCGCCTGCCGGAGAGCGTGTTCCTGCAGACCGTCACGGGCGATTACCCGCCCGATACCGGACAGGCGATGAGCCCGGCCGAAATCGACATCATTCTCAAGGCAGATCCGAAGACGGTGCGCCGCGTGCCCTGGGCTGCCGAGCCGACCGCCCAGGTGATCCATGACTGCTTCTACGGCGATGGGCGGCGGGTGACGATGGCGCCGCGGCACGTGCTGCGCAACATCGTCGAGCTCTATGCCCAGCGCGGCTGGGAGCCGGTGGTGGCGCCCGAACTGGAGTTCTACCTGGTTGAGCAGAACAAGGACGCCGACTATCCGCTGCGCCCGCCGGTGGGGCGCTCGGGACGTGCCGAGCCGGGCCGCCAGTCCTACAGCATCGCCGCGGTGAACGAGTTTGATCCGCTGTTCGATGACATCTACCAGTTCTGCGAGGATCAGGACATCGAGATCGACACCCTGATCCACGAGGACGGTCCGGCGCAGATGGAGATCAACCTGATCCACGGTCATCCGATGGACCTGGCCGATCAGGCGTTTTTGTTCAAGCGCACGGCACGCGAGGCGGCGCTGCGGCACAAGATGTACGCGACTTTCATGGCCAAGCCGCACGCCAAGGAGCCGGGTAGCGCCATGCACATCCATCAGAGCATCGTCGACGTCAAGACACGCCGCAACGTATTCAGCAACCCCGACGGCAGTCCCTCGGCGCTGTTCTTTGCGCATATCGGCGGGCTGCAGAAATATCTGCCGGCGGCGATGGCGCTGTTCTGCGCCAACGTCAATTCATACCGGCGCCTGACGCGCTATCTGTCGGCGCCCATCAACGCCCAGTGGGGTTACGACAATCGCACGGCGGGTCTGCGTGTGCCGATGTCCGGCCCCGAGGATCGGCGGGTCGAGAACCGCATCTGCGGCGCCGACGCCAATCCATACATCGCGCTCGCCGCCTCGCTCGCCTGCGGGTACCTCGGCATGGTCGAGGGACTGCAGCCATCCGAACCGGTCTCCGGCAGCGCGCACGAGCTGCCGTTCGGTCTGCCGCGCTCGCTCGATGAGGCGCTGCGCGAGCTGCGCCGCAGCGCCGCCCTGGTCAAGATCCTGGGCGAGCCGTTCGTCTCCGCGTTCACCATCGTCAAGGAGGCCGAGTACGAGGTCTTCCTGCAGGTGATCAGCTCGTGGGAGCGCGAGCATCTGCTGCTGAACGTCTGATGGCGTGCGGCGCGGGCCAGGGGATGATGATACAGTCGGGCGCGGCGGCGGGCCGGCGCTGTCCTTGAAACACGCGAGCATGACCATGACGGGCTATGTGCTGGGTATCGATGTCGGCGGGTCCTCGATCAAGGCCGGGGCGGTGGACGTCGAGGCCGGGCGCCTGGTCGGTGAGCTGATTTCGGCGCCCACGCCGCGCCCGGCGACACCGGAGGCAATGATGCCGGTGATCGCAGCGCTCGCTGCGCGCCTGCCCCAGGCGACCGGGCGGATCGGACTGGCATTCCCGGCGGTGGTCAAACACGGTCGGGCGCGCACCGCCGCGAACGTCGATCACGCCTGGATCGGGGCCGACGGCGGGGCGCTGGTGCACCGGACGCTGAATCGTCCGGGGCTGTTCCTGAATGACGCCGACGCGGCGGGTCTCGCCGAGGTGCGCTTCGGTGCCGGGCGGGGCGAGTTGGGCACGGTGATCATGCTCACCTTCGGTACCGGCATCGGCACGGCGCTGTTCACCGGCGGGCACTTGTTTCCCAACACCGAACTCGGTCACATGGAGCTCAACGGCATGGACGCGGAGAAGTGGGCCTCGGCGCACGTCAAGACCGTGCAGGGCCTCGACTGGGAGGGTTGGATCGAGCGCGTCAACGTGTATCTCGAGCGCATGCACGCGATGTTCTGGCCGGACTTGTTCGTTCTCGGCGGTGCGATCAGCGAGCGCTTCGCGGATTTCGCCCCGTTGCTGCGCTCCGAGGCGCGCATCCGCGCGGCCCAATTCGCCGGCCAGGCCGGGGTGATCGGCGCGGCGATTGCCGCTGCCGAAGCCGGCAACTGATGCGCTGGGTGCGGTCCGTCTCCGCCCGATGAGCTGGCTCGGACGCAGCAAGCTGCCCGACGTCGGCACGACGATCTTCACCGTCATGTCGCGCCGCGCGCAGCAGCTGGGCGCGATCAACCTCGGCCAGGGATTCCCGGACTACGAAATCGATCCGCTGCTCGTGGAGCTGGTTGCCCGTGCGATGCGCGACGGACACAATCAGTACGCCCCCATGGAAGGGCTGCCGACCTTGCGTGAGAGGATAGCGGCGAAGCTCGCGGCGAGTTATGGACTGCAATTCGATCCGCAGAGCGAGATCACGGTGACGCTCGGCGCCACCGAGGCAATCTACTCGGGGATCCAGGCGGTGGCCGGTCCCGGCGACGAGGTGATCGCGTTCGATCCGGCCTACGATGCGTACGAGCCGGCGGTGCGCCTCGCCGGCGCACGCTGCATTCGTCTGCCGCTGCTCGCGCCGCAATTCCGCTACGACTGGGACCAGGTCCGCGCCGCGCTCAGCGAGCGCACCCGTCTGATTCTCATCAACTCTCCGCACAACCCCGCCTGCACCGTCGCCACGACACAGGATCTGCAGACGCTGGCCGAGCTGATCCGCGGACGCGACATCACGGTGCTGTCCGACGAGGTCTACGAGCACATGGTGTTCGACGGCCGGCGCCATGCATCGGTGCTCGCGCACCCGGAGCTGCGCCTGCGCAGCCTGGCGGTGTTCTCATTCGGCAAGACGCTGCATGCCACGGGGCTGCGGATCGGCTACGGCGTTGCTCCGGCAGCGCTTACGACCGAGCTTCGCAAGGTGCATCAGTTCAATACGTTCAGCATCGCCCACCCGCTGCAGCAGGCCATTGCGGACTATCTGCGCGAGCGGCCTGGGACCGGCGGCGATCTGCCGGCATTCTTCCAGGCGAAGCGCGAGCGGTTGCGTGCGGCCCTCGATGGCGGAGGGCTGCACCTGCCTCCGGCACAGGGCACGTTCTTCCAGCTGCTCGATTTTGCGGCTATCGCCCCGCCGGGCGATGTCGAATTCGCCGAGCGTCTGCTGACCGAGGCGGGCGTGGCGTCCATTCCGCTGTCGCCGTTCTACGCCGAGCCACCGCCGCTGTCATGCGTGCGCCTGTGTATCGCCAAGCGGGACGCGACGCTCGATGCGGCCGCCGAGCGCCTGGCGGCGTTCGCGCACCGGCTGGCGCGCGCCGGGGCGTGAGAACATCGCTCAGCGGCGCAGGATCCAGGCCACGATCGAGATCACCAGGCTCACCAGCAGCATGGTGGTGATCGGGAAGAAGAACTGGAAGCCCGGCCGGTCGATGACGATGTCGCCCGGCAGTTTGAACAGCGGCAGCCGCCGGACCCAGGACCAGGCGAGGCCGAGCACGATCAGCAGCAGGCCGAGCACGATGAGGATGCGGTTCATGGGGTAGCAGTCTAGCGGTTGGGCCGGCCCGATCAATGCCCCCGGCGGGCGCCTGCAAGAGCCGCGCGCACGGATCAATCGAATTCGGTCGGCAGCTCGCGGTGCAGGTGGTGCTGGTACAGCCGCTCGATCTGCGGGGCGAGGATGCGCCCGGTGGACAGCTCCGGCAGAGCCCGTACGGGAAAGAACGCCACCGCATCGGTCTCGGTGCTGAGGGCAGCGACTCCGCCGGTCAGTTCGCAGACGAACATCAGTTTGTAGATATGATGGATGCTCGGGGGATGCGGATGTTTACGCCGGTCGAGGAGGGCGGCGAGCTTGACCGCCCGGGCGTGATACCCGGACTCCTCGTGGATTTCCCGCTCGACCGCCGCGGCGGGCGAATCATTGACGTCGACCCACCCACCCGGCAGCGTCCAGCGCCCGTCGGCCCGCTCGCGCACGAGCAGCACCTGCTCGGCCACGAATACCCCTCCGCGCACGTCGACCTTCGGCGTCGCGTAGCCCTCCTCGCCGTTCCAGAACGCCTCGGCCCGCTCGGCGGGGATCGCGAGCTCCCCGGCGAGCAGGTCCGCCGCGAGGCGCTGCAGTTCCGTGTAGCGCTCGCGATCGAACGGATCGCGGGTGAACGTCAGTCCGTTCTGTGCCAGGGCCCGCACCCGGCGTGCCCAATCGAGTATGGCCCCGGTCCTGTCGATGGATGCGCTCCCCGCCTGCGACTCACAGATTACGGATCAGGGCATCGCCGAACGCCGAGGTCGACACCTCCGTCGCTCCTTCCATCAGTCGTGCGAAGTCATAGGTCACGACTTTCTGGCCGATCGTCCGATCCATTGCCGCGATGATGACGTCGGCCGCCTCGGTCCAGCCCATGTAGCGGAACATCATCTCGCCCGAGAGCAGCACGGAGCCGGGGTTGACCTTGTCCAGGTTCGCGTATTTCGGTGCGGTGCCGTGCGTGGCCTCGAACACAGCGTGTCCGGTCAGGTAATTGATATTGCCGCCGGGCGCGATGCCGATGCCGCCCACCTGGGCTGCGAGCGCATCGGAGAGGTAATCGCCATTCAAGTTCAGTGTGGCGATGACGTCGAATTCGGCCGGTCGGGTCAGCACCTGCTGCAGGGTGATGTCGGCGATCGCGTCCTTGATGATGATCCGTCCGGCTCGCGTCGCGGCATCCATCTCGGCGTTCGCCGCCTTCTCGCCCTGTGCGGCCTTGGTCCGCTCCCACTGTTCCCAGGTATAGGTCTGGGCGGCGAACTCGCGCTCGGCGAGCTGATATCCCCAGTTGCGGAACGCGCCCTCGGTGAACTTCTGGATGTTGCCCTTGTGCACGAGCGTCAAGTTGCGGCGCTTGTTCGCGATGGCGTACTCGATTGCCGAGCGGATCAGCCGCTCCGAGCCCTCGCGCGAAACCGGCTTCAGGCCGATGCCGGAACTCTCGGGGAAGCGGATCTTGGCGAATGCCTTGGGGAAGCGCTCCTTCAGCAGCGCCAGGAACTCGCGGTTCTCAGCCGTGCCCGATTCGAATTCGATGCCGGCGTAGATGTCCTCGGTGTTCTCGCGGAAGATCACCATGTCCACCTTCTCCGGGTGCTTGACCGGGGAGGGCACGCCCTTGAACCAGCGCACCGGGCGCAGGCACACATAGAGATCCAGCAACTGGCGCAGCGCCACGTTCAGCGAGCGGATGCCACCGCCGATCGGTGTGGTGAGGGGCCCTTTGATGGAGACCAGGTAGTCGCGGCAGGCCGCCACCGTCTCGTCCGGCAGCCAGTTGCTGTACTGCTTGAAGGCCTTTTCCCCCGCATAGACCTCCATCCAGTGGATCTTGCGCCGTCCGCCGTATGCCTTCGCGACGGCCGCGTCCATCACCCGCACGCTGGCCCGCCAGATGTCCGGGCCCGTTCCGTCGCCCTCGATGAATGGAATGATCGGATTGTCCGGAACCGACAGCTTGCCGTCGCGGATGGTGATTTTGGCGCCCGCGGCGGGGGGAACGAGCGGGGCAGGGGCGCTGGACATAGTGCGGACTCCTCAAATCGAGCGGATAGCGATCCGGCCGCCTCGGGCGCCGGACGGGCCGGCAATCGTAGCACGGGCCCCGAGGCGACGGCGTCCCCCAGGACGCCGTCGCAGGCAGAGTGGGGCCATCTATGCGACACTTGCCGGCCATCCAGTTATGGGTCGGGGGGTTGCAGGGATCATGAACGATGCCACCGAGAGCCGCGCGCAGGGCGCAGCGGGCCAGTCGTTGCTGCGCAAGCTGTTCGCGGTGCACCCGGTGGTCGCTCCCGACCGCTCCGGTGCCGAGCGACTGAAGCAGACGCTGTCGGTCTGGGCGCTGATGGCCATCGGTATCGGCGCGACCATCGGCACCGGTATCTTCGTGCTCACCGGCACCGTGGCGGCCAATCAGTCCGGTCCCGCGATCACGATCTCGCTGGGGATCGCGGCTTTCGGCAGCGGGCTCGCCGCGCTGTGTTATGCGGAATTTGCCGCGTTCCTGCCAGTGCCCGGCAGCGCCTACAGCTACACGTATGCGACGCTCGGCGAAGTGGTGGCATGGTTCATCGGCTGGAACCTGCTGCTCGAGTACGGCATCTCGGCGTCTGCCGTCGCGGTGAGCTGGTCGGCGTACGTGGCGAACCTGCTGGCCAGCTTCGGTCTGCACCTGCCGGCGGCCTGGATCAATGCGCCACTGCAGCAGAATGCGGCCGGGCACCTCGTGGTCACCGGCGCGATCATGAATCTGCCGGCGGTGCTGATCGTGCTCGCACTCAGCGCGCTGTGTTATGTGGGCATCCAGGAAACCGCCCGGGTCACGAATTTCATGGTGGCGCTGAAGGTCGCTGTAATCGTGGTGTTCGTGGTTGCCGGACTGAAGTTCATCTCGCCGGCGAACTGGCACCCCTACATACCGCCCAACACGGGAACCTTCGGTAACTTCGGCTGGACCGGCGTGCTGCAGGGTGCCGGGATCATTTTCTTCTCCTACGTCGGATTCGATACCGCCTCGACCACGGCGCTCGAGGCGCGCAATCCGCAGCGCGACCTGCCGCTCGGCATCATCGGCACGCTGGTCATCTCCACGGTGCTGTACATGGCGATGGCGGCGGTGATCACCGGCATGGTGCCGTACTTCAAGCTCAACGTCGCGGCGCCGGTGGCCGTCGCGCTCGATGCGCACCCGGCACTGTCCTGGCTGCGCTCGCTCGTGATCCTTGGAACCATCATCGGTATGACATCCGTCATCCTGACCTCGATTCTCGGCCAGCCGCGCATCCTGCTGTCCATGGCCGACGATGGACTGCTGCCGCCGGTGATGAGCCGCTGCCATCCGCGCTTCAAGACGCCGCACATAGCCACCGCGATCACCGGCATCGTCGCCGCCCTGATCGCAGGGGTGTTCCCGCTCGATGTGCTGGCGGACCTGATCTCGATCGGCATCCTGCTCGCCTTCGCGGTCGTGTGTATCGGCGTGCTGGTCATGCGCTACACGCGTCCCGACGTGCCGCGTCCGTTCCGCGTTCCCTGGGCGTGGCTGCTGTGTCCGCTGGGCGCTGCCGTGTGTCTCGGGATGACGTACTTCCTCTCGGATGCGACCTGGATCCGGCTCGTGGTCTGGACCGTGATCGGCGGTGCGATCTACATGGCATACGGATTCAAGCACAGCAAGCAGCGCGCATGAGCCTGTCCGACGCCGGTGCGCTTGCCGGCACGCCGGTCCGCGACGGCTGGTGGATGCCGGCGGAATTCGAGGCCCACGAGGGCTGCTGGATGCTCTGGCCGGAGCGCGCGGACAACTGGCGCGACCAGGCCCGGCCCGCCCAGGCGGCCTTTGCTGCTGTTGCAGCGGCCATCGCCCGCTTCGAGCCAGTGCATGTCGGCGTGTCGGCGGCGCACACAGCGGTGGCGCGTGAGCTGCTGCCGCGCGGCGTCGAGGTCGTCACGCTTGCGCACGACGACTGTTGGATGCGCGACGTCGGTCCGACCTACCTGGTCGGCAAGCCGGGCGAGCTGCGCGGCATCCACTGGCGATTCAACGCCTGGGGCGGACTCGAGCACGGTCTCTATCATCCCTGGGACCAGGACGAGCGCGTGGCGCCTGAGGTGCTCGCCCGTGAGCGCCGGGCGCGCTACCGGGCCCCGATCGTGATCGAGGGCGGTGCGATTCACGTCGATGGCGAGGGTACCGCGTTGCTCGCCGAGGAGTGCGTGCTCAACCCCAACCGCAACCCGGGGATGACGCGCGCGACCATGGAGGCGACGTTGCGGGAGTATCTCGGCGTGACGCACTTCATCTGGCTGCGGCTCGGCGTCTACAACGACGAGACCGATGGGCACATCGACAACATGGCCTGCTTCGTCGCGCCGGGTACGGTATGCCTGACGTGGACCGACGATCGCGCCGATCCGCAGTACGAGCGCTCGCGCGAGGCGTGGGAACGCCTGACAGCGGCGCGCGACGCGCGCGGCCGACGCCTCGAGGTTGTGCGGCTGCCGATGCCCGGCCCGCTGTACATGAGCGAGTCGGAAGCGGCCGGACTTGCGCCGAGTGCAGCCTGCAAGCCGCGCCGTGGTGGCGAGCGCCTTGCGGCCAGCTATGTCAATTTCTACTTCGCCAACGGCGGGGTGGTCATGCCGTTGCTCGATGAGCGCACCGATGCGCAGGCCCGGGAGATACTCCGGAGCCTGTGCCCCGGCCGGGAGGTGCTTGGCGTACCGGCGCGCGAGATCCTGCTCGGCGGCGGCGGTATCCACTGCATCACCCAGCAGGTGCCGGACCCGCGAGCGGCCCGACTGAGACCCGCGCCGCCGAACGCCGCCTGAGGCGCGCACGGACGGTGCGGTTCAGCTCAACTCAACCTAGGCTTGCCGGGTCGGCGTGCGCGATCAGCGCGGCGAGGCGTCCCAGGTCGATGTTGCCTCCGGAGAGAATGACTCCGACGCGCTTGCCGCGCAGCGCGAGCCGACCGCCGAAGGCGGCGGCGGCGGCCAGAGCGCCGGTCGGCTCGACGACGATTTTCATGCGCTCGGCGAACCAGGCCATCGTCGCGGCCAGCTCGGCGTCGTTCGCGGTCACGATGTCGCGAACGAGCGCGGCGATGACCGGGAACGTGTGCTTGCCCAGATGCTGGGTCTGGGCGCCGTCGGCGATGGTCTCGGGCGTGGCGATGTGCACGATGTGGCCGGCACGCAGACTCTGGCGCCCATCATCACCCGCCTCCGGCTCGACACCGAACACTGCGCATTCCGGGCACAGGTGCCGGGCTGCGACGGCGCTGCCCGAGAGCAGCCCGCCGCCACCGAGCGGCACCAGCAGCGCATCGAGCGGTCCGGTCTGCTCGAGCAGTTCCTTCGCCGCCGTGCCCTGGCCGGCCATGATGTCCAGATGATCGTAGGGCGGAATCAGCGACAGACCGCGCTCGGCAGCGAGCTGGCGGCCAAGCGCCTCCCGATCCTCCCGATAGCGGTCGTAGAACACCACCTCGCCGCCGTAGCCTCGTGTTGCAGCAACTTTGCTGCGCGGGGCATCGCTCGGCATGATGATGACCGCCCGGCTGTCGAGCAATCGGCAGGCAAGCGCGATCGCCTGCGCGTGATTGCCGGAGGAGAACGCGACGACTCCGCGGGCACGGCGCGCCGGGTCGAGCTTGGCGATGGCGTTGTACGCGCCGCGGAACTTGAATGCGCCCATGCGCTGGAGGTTTTCGCATTTGAAGAACAGCTGCGCACCGGTCATCGCGTCCGCCGTGGCCGAAGTGAGCACCGGCGTTCGATGCGCGACGCCCGTCAGGCGCCGGTGCGCCGTGTTGATCTCGGCATAGGTGAGGGCAAGCTCATTCATGGTCTTGACCGAATATGGTTGCAGCGTGGCGAGGGTTCGTGGCGGGCGCCAGCTTGGATGTGCGCCGCGGCTCGGTTATCGTTGAGCGGCTGATCCTAGAGCGCTGGGGCGCGTATGTACATCTGGACCGTCGGGCAAGGCGATTTGCGACTCCCGCTAGCGTGGCGAAACGGACTGCCGGCGCGGAGAAGTCCGTGAAGACCGCTGACCTGGTCGATGCGCATGATGATCGGGTTCTTTTGTGCCAGTTGCCCTGGCGCCGCTTTGGGCGCGTGCACTCCTTCTGGGGTCCGGTTGCGACGATACAGTGTTTTGAGGACAACGCGTTGCTGAAGACGGTGCTCGGGACGCCGGGCCGCGGACGCGTGCTGGTGGTCGACGGTGGTGGCGCCACGCGCCGGGCGCTGCTCGGCGATCAGATCGCCGCGCTGCTGCACTCGAGCGGCTGGGCGGGCATCGTGATCAACGGGGCGATCCGCGATTCGGCCGAGATCGATGCGATGGATGTCGGCGTGTTCTGTCTCGGAACCTCGCCGAAGAAGAGTGCCAAAACCGGAGCGGGCGCGCAGGATGTTCCGGTCCGGTTCGGTGGGGTCGAAATGCGGCCCGGGCAGTACATCTACTGCGACGCCGACGGCGTGCTCGTGTCCGGCGAGAAGCTCCTGTAGCCTGCCGGGGCGGCCGCGAGCGGTCGCGCCGGGGATCGCCCGCCCAGCACGATGAATCTCAAGCAGCTCGAGTACTTCGTACGCGTCGCCGAGTTCGGCAGCTTCAGTCGAGCGGCGATGATTCTCGATGTCGCGCAGCCGGCCCTGAGCCGCCAGGTGAGGCTGCTCGAGGCGGACCTGCGCTGTGCGCTCCTGCAGCGCACGGGACGCGGTGTGGTGCTGACCGAGGCGGGCAAGCGGCTGTTCGAGCGCAGCGTCGGCATTCTGCAGCTCGTGCAGCAGGCACGCGAAGACGTGGAAGCCGGCCGCGGCGAGCCCTCCGGACGGCTGGTCGTTGGCCTGCCCCCGAGTCTGGGCCGGATGCTCACTCTGCCGCTGGTGGAGCGGTTCCGCGACCTGCTGCCCAAGGCGCATCCGGTGATCGTGGAGGGTCTCTCGACGCACATCATCGAGTGGATCGCGACTGGCCGCGTGGACATCGCGCTGGTGCACAATCCCGAGATCCAGCCAGCGATCGAGATCCAGCCCCTCCTGGACGAACCGCTGTGTCTGGTCGGGCCGGCACGGGGCCGCGCAGCGAGACCGGCGGCCGATGGGCTGCGGGTTGGGGCGGCCGTCACCTTCGCCGAGCTGGCGCGCCAGCCGCTGCTGATTCCCGATCATACCCAGGCCATCCGCCGGCTCATCGATGCCCAGGCGGCCCTCTCGGGGCTGAAGCTGACGATAGCCTGGGAGGTCTCGGGCGTGCCCGCCATTCTCGATCTGGTGCGCGCCGGGCACGGCCATGCGGTACTCGGTTCGGCGGCGGTGCGGGCATCGCGCGAGCCGCAGGCCTTCATTGTCCGTCCCATCGAGCAGCCGCGTCTGCTGAGCAAGCTGTGCCTGGCGACTTGCGCGCGCAAGCCGCCGAGCCCTCTCGTCCGTCATGCCCGCAGATTGCTCGGCGAGCTGGCGCTGCGCCATGCCGGGTCGCTGAATAGCACTCGCTGATATCTGCTAGCGCAAAGGACGCGCTTCCCCCGGGACCCGCCGTGGCTGAAAATGACGGCTTTCCGCAGGCCAACCATGGACCACTCCACGCTGCGCCGTCGCATCGGCCCATTCACCGTCGCTCCGCTCGGACTCGGCTGCATGAACCTCAGTCATGCCTACGGCGCGCCGCCGCCGCAGGATCAGGCGGAGCGGCTGCTGCTCACGGCACTCGAGCTCGGGGTCGATCATTTCGACACCGCGGCGCTCTACGGTTTCGGCGCCAACGAGACGCTCATCGGTCGGGTGCTCTCGGCACACCGGTCGCGCCTGCTGCTTGCGACCAAGGGCGGACTCGCCGGGGTGCTCGGCAAGCGCGTGATCGATGGTCGCCCCGAGGCGATCCGCAGCAACTGCGAGGAGAGTCTGCGGCGGCTGCGCACCGAGGTGATCGACCTCTACTATCTGCACCGCTGGGACCGGCGAGTGCCCATCGAGGAAAGTGTCGGGGCGATGGCGGAACTCGTGCGCCAGGGGAAGGTCCGCGCGCTCGGCCTCTCGGAGGTCTCGGCCGAGACGTTGCTGAAGGCGCACGCGGTACACCCGATCGCTGCGGTTCAGAACGAGTATTCACTGTGGACGCGCAATCCGGAAATCGCGATGCTCGAGGCGTGCCGCGCCATCGGCGCAACCCTGGTGGCATTCGCGCCGCTCGCGCGCGGATTCCTGACGGATACGCTACATGATGTGTCCGGACTCTCCCCGGGCGATCTGCGCCGCACGATGCCGCGCTTCTCTGCCGAGTGCTACCCGGCCAACCTGAGGCTGCTGAGCGGATTCGCTGCCGTCGCACGCGAAGTCGGCTGTACCCCGGGACAGCTCGCGCTTGCGTGGGTGATCGGGAAGGCCGAGCACATCGTGGCGATTCCCGGCACCACGCGCAGCGAGCATCTGCGCGAGAACCTCGGCGCGGCCGGCGTGAGACCCTCGCAGGATGTGCTCGCGCGCATCGACCGATTGATCAATCAGCGGACCGTGACGGGCGCGCGCTACAGCGCGGCGGCGCAGGCCGACATCGATACCGAGGAGTTCTGAGCGGCCGGCGTCACGGAACACCCGTGCGGGCGCTGACACGATCGATCGAGACCGCTCATGGGACCCATGAGGGCTGGGCGGTTTATCCCCGTGATCTGCCGTGGATACTGAGAAGCATCGCGCTCCTGGCGCGACCGCGCAGGAGAGCCCATGCCCCGCCCAGCGTCCATACCCGGCACCACCTTGTTCGACGGCGCCGCAGCCATGAAGGGCTACGCCCTGAACAAGATGTGCTATTCGTTCAACTCGGCGGCCAACCGCGAGGCGTTCCGGCAGGACGAGGACGGCTACTGCGCCCGCTACGGGTTGAGCCCCGAGCAGCGCGAGGCGGTGCGCCACCGCAATGTGCTGGAGCTGATCGGCGCCGGCGGCAATGTGTATTACCTGGCCAAGCTGGCAGGGATCTTCGGACTCGACGTGCAGGACCTCGGTGCACAGCAGACCGGGATGACCAAGGACGAGTTCAAGGCAAAGCTCATCGCGGCCGGGAGATAGCTCATGGCGAAGATCGTCGGAGCGATTACGACCTCACACGTGCCGGCCATCGGTAAGGCCATCGCGCGCAATCTGCGCGAGGATCCCTACTGGAAGCCGTTCTTCGACGGCTTCGCGCCGGTGCATCGCTGGCTTGAGCGGGTGCGGCCGGATGTCGCGGTGATCCTGTATAACGACCACGGGTTGAATTTCTTTCTGGACAAGATGCCGACCTTCGCCGTTGGCGCCGCTTCCGAGTACCGTAACGCGGACGAGGGATGGGGCATTCCGACCCTACCGCCGGTGCCCGGGAGCCCGAAGCTCTCGTGGCACCTCATCGAACGTCTGGTGGGTGAGGAATTCGACATCACCACCTGCCAGGAGATGCTGGTCGATCACGCCTTCACCATCCCGATGGCGCTGCTCTGGCCGGGCAAGGGCGCCTGGCCGGTACGCACCGTGCCGGTGTGCATCAACACCGTGCAGCATCCGCTGCCCTCGGCCATGCGGTGCTACAAGCTCGGAGAGGCGGTCGGGCGGGCGATCGAGTCATACGAAGAGGATCTGCGGGTGGTGGTGATCGGCACGGGCGGCTTGAGCCACCAGCTCGACGGCGAGCGTGCCGGATTCATCAACAAGGCGTTCGACCTTGAGTTCATGGAGAAGTTGCCGAGTGATCCGCTGTGGGCGGCCCGCCGCTCGATTCGCGATCTGGTGGAGCTCACTGGCACTCAGGGGATCGAGCTGCTGATGTGGCTCGCCGCGCGCGGTGCCCTCGGCGGCGAGGCGGTCACGGTGCATTCCAATTACCACATCCCCATCTCCAACACGGCGGCCGGACTGATGCTCATGGAGCGACGGGCGGCCTGAGCCGCATCACGACCGAGGAAATTCCGCTGCGAGGGCGGAATCCGCTGTGCCACAATCGCCCGACCCACCACAGTCCCCGGACCGGGGACGCGGCCGGCATGAGCCATGAGCGATTTGCAGTCCCTGCCAGCGCATCTGCTCGAGATCGACGGCCGCATGCTGCGGACCTTCCTCGCCGTGCTCGAGACCGGATCGGTCACCGCGGCGGCGGATCGACTGGGCGTGACCCAGTCGGCCGTCAGCCACGCCCTCGAGCGGCTGCGCGAAGTGCTGGGCGATCCGCTGTTCGTCAAATCGGGGCGCGGCATCGCCGCCACCACCCGCGCCGAGGCATTGGCTGCACCTGTCCGGCAGCTCCTGGCGGACTTGGAGCGGCTGGGGCGGCCAGGACGATTCGACCCCGAAGACACCGAGTTGGTGCTGACCTTGGCGGCCAACGATTTCCAGCGTGACCTGCTGTTGCCGGCACTGCAGCGGCGCCTGGCCGGTCGCCTGAAGAGTCTGAGGATGATTGTCATCCCGTCGCGGGCGCCCACCGCGCAGATGCTGCGTGCGGGTCATTGCGATCTGATCATTACGCCGCGCCCGCCGGAGAGTTCCGATCTGCTGCAGAAGCGACTGTTTACCGACCGTTATGTGTGCTTCTTCGATCCCCGGCAGCGCGATGCGCCGGCGACGCTGGAGGAATATCTCGCCGCACGCCACGTCACCGTGGCCTACGAGGACGGCCGCAGGCTGGAATTCGACGAGTTGCTGGAGGAACGCGGACTGCGCCGCGCGGTTGGCGTCGCGGTGCCGAATTTCAGCGGAATTGCTGCGTTTCTCGACGGCACGCAGATGCTGGCGAGTGTGCCTTCGCTGATGTGTCGGGGCCCGCTGGGCGCGCTGGCCAGTGCGCCGCTGCCGCTCGATGCCCCGGAACTGTCAATGTATCTCGTCTGGCATCGCCGCCGGCACGAGGATCCCGTTCACGCCTGGGTGCGCGCTCAGCTGGAGGACGTGGCTGGCGAGCTTGCCGGCCCGAACCGGACGTAGGCCGCTCGGCCGCTGCGCTGCGCCGGCTACCCACGGACGCTCGCCGGCGGCGCGCGCCGGTGCGGGGCAGCAGTGAAATCTGCGGCCCGGGCGTGCACTGCGACCCGGGCGATGTGCTGGGGCCAAGCCTTCGGCGTGTGCGCCACGTACACCGTCATGCCGGCGCGCAGCCGCGCGGGTTCCCGGATCAGCCGCTCGTCGTGCGTCGCGATCTCCAGTGAGGCGCTGCGCGCAAATTCAATCACCGCGGAGCGCACTGGGGTGTGCAACGCGCCGGTCGATGCGGCAGGTCGGTGTTGACCGACCTGATGACTTATCTGCGTTGCTCGTGGGTGCCGCGGGTGGCGAGCGCCGTGCAGGGATATGTTGCGGGGGGGGAGTTGGCCATTCCGACTTCGCTCTGCAAGTCGCACGTTGCGATATAAGCCATCGAGCACGGAACTATTGCTCCGTGATTTCCCTCGGCGGCGATCAGTGATTTCGCTGTGGGAAGAATGCCGGGGCTGACCGGTCGAGAAGTGGACTGCGCGCCCGTGCACGCAGCGCCGCGGCGGGACGTTCCCTGGGGATGCGTATAGAATTGCCGGCGAATGTCGGGATGCGTGCGGCACGTCGCGACGTGCGCAGTCCCGGCGGCACGCGGCGT
>JAKAZL010000001.1:152562-165065 GCA_021815925.1 Pseudomonadota bacterium
TGGACTGCGCGCCCGTGCACGCAGCGCCGCGGCGGGACGTTCCCTGGGGATGCGTATAGAATTGCCGGCGAATGTCGGGATGCGTGCGGCACGTCGCGACGTGCGCAGTCCCGGCGGCACGCGGCGTGCGGATTGTGCTGCCTTCATCAACGGCGGTGGCGGTTATGAGCGAACAGAGCGATCAGCGATTTCCGGGCTCGCATCGTTCCAGTCGGGCACGGGCAGCTCCCGCGCGCCCAGCCGCCGGTGATCCTCGCACGGGGCTGCGACGGCGCGAGCCCCGTACTGCGGTAGCGGAACTTTGATGTCCGTGCATTACCGCTCGCCGCTGGCACTGGCGCGCCTCGCGATCGCGCAGGCCGTCGACGCGGCGGGCGCGAGCGCCATCGACGGATACGAGGAAACGCTCGACGGCGTCGGGGGAACGGTGCTGGAGAGTGCGGCGCGGTTCGCCGGCGAGGTGCTCTCGCCGCTGAATCGCATCGGCGACCGCTCGCCGGCACGCCTTGAGGCCGATGGGATGACGACGCCTCCGGGATTCGCGCGCGCCTATCGGATGCTGCGCGACGATGGCTGGGTGTCGCTTGCCGCGCCGACGGGGTGCGGTGGCCAGGGTCTGCCCATGCTGCTTGCCTCTGCTGTGACGGAGATGTGGGCCGGCGCGAACCTGTCGCTCGCGATGTGCCCGGAACTGGCCCTCGGGGCACTCGAGGTGCTGCGCGCGCACGCCGCCCCCGAGCTGATCGAGCGGTACGCCGCGCGTATCGCGAGCGGCGAGTGGACTGCGGCGATGGATCTCACCGAGCCCGGGGCTGGGTCGGATCTGTCGCTGATCCGAACCCGCGCCGAGCGGCAGGATGATGAGTGGCGGCTGTACGGCCGCAAGCTGTTCATCTCCTGGGGCGATCACGACCTGACGGAGAACATCGTTCACTTCGTGCTCGCCCGCACCCATGACGCACCGCAGGGGCTGAAGGGTCTGTCGCTGTTTCTCGTCCCGAAGAAGATCTCCGTCCACGGCCGGCTCGAGCCCAACGATATCCGGGCGCTTTCCGTCGAGCACAAGATGGGCATCCGAGCGAGCCCGACCTGCCTGATGGCGCTCGGCGAGCGCGACGGCGCGCGTGGTTGGCTGATCGGCGGGGTGAGCGATGGGCTCGCTTGCATGTTCACCATGATGAATCACATGCGGTTGGGCGTCGGCCTGCACTCCCTCGGGCTCGCCGAGCGTGCGCTGCAGCTCGCGCGGCACTACGCACGAGAGCGCATCCAGGGCCATGACGCGTCCGGGGCCGCCTGCACGATCATCGAGCACGCCGACGTGCGTCGCATGCTCCTGATGATGAAGGCGCTGGTTCATGCCTCGCGCTGCCTCGCCTACACCGCCGCGGCGACCCTCGACGTCGCGCACCGCTCGGCGGATGCCACGGTGCGCACGCGCGCGACCAGACGGCTCGAGATTCTGACGCCGCTCGTCAAGGCCTGGTGCTCGGACGTCGCAGTCGAAGTCGCCTCGCTCGGCGTGCAGGTGCACGGCGGGGCCGGCTATCTCGAGGATTCCGAAGTCGCTCAGGTCTACCGCGATGCCCGCATCGGACCGATCTTCGAGGGTACGAACTACATCCAGGCGCAGGATCTGCTGTCGCGCAAAGTGCTGCGCGACGGCGGTGCGGCGCTCGGCGAGCTGCTCGAGGACATCGAACGGGCCGCGCGGGCTCTTGCGGCGGCGAGTACCGATCCGCTCGCGCTGCTGCGCGAGCAGCTGCTCGCGGGTACGCAGCGGCTGAGGGCGGCGGTCGTCTCGCTGATCGCGCGTGCGGGCGAGCCGGATCTGATCGGCGCCACGGCCTGCCATTTCCTGCACGGACTCGGGGTCCTCGCCGGCGGCTGGCACTGGGCCCTGGCGGGGGCGAAGGCCGCAGCGCAGCCCCAGGGAGCACAGTCGCGCGCGGTCATGGCCACGGCGGCATTTTATGCAGCGCATGTCTTGCCGCGTGTCCCCATGCACTGCTCGGTCATCGAGGGCGGCACCAACGTCTTGGCCGCGGCCCTGACCGAGGACATCTAGAGGCGCAGTCGCGCGCTGCCACGTCTTGTCCGGGACAGATAGTTATGATAAATAACTAATTGTCTGCAGCAGGTCGCGGTGCCGCATCGATGAGACCAGCAAACAGGGCCTTCCCCGACGGTGTGTGTGCGCCGGCTGATCGGCCGACGTGGCCCGCCGGCACACGACAGCCGGGCCACCTTGCCGTGGAGCGAGCGTGAGTCCACGTAACGTGCGCGTGAGGGCGGTGCGCGCGCCCCTCGTGGCAGACCGGCAGAGCTCTGCTGAGGTGGATCTGGGGCCGTTGAGCGGCTTCATCGGCTACCGGTTGCGCCGCGCTCAGCTGGCGGTGTTCGCCGGCTTTGAGCAAGCGCTGCGCGGCATCGGCCTGTCTCCGGGCCAGCTCTCGGTGCTCGTGGTGATCAGCCGCAATCCGGGCCTGACGCAATCGGATGTGTGCACGGCACTCGGCATCCAGCGCGCCAACTTCACGCCGCTGCTGCATGAGCTCGAGGCGATGGGGCTCGCGGTGCGCCAGGTGCTGCCGGCCGACCGCCGGTCAAACACGCTGCGGCTCACGTCGCTCGGTCGTGACGTGGTGGCCCGGGCGCTGGCGCTGCACGAGCGCCTCGAGAGACGGATCACGGACTGCCTGGGTGAGAGTGGCCGCGCGCAACTCGCCGAGCTGCTGTGCAAACTCGAAATGGTCTGATCGATTGCTTTCATGAGGCACCAGGAGTGACGCTGCAATGAGCCCGGACGTCGTTTCACTCGCCATCGAGGACGGCATTGCGGTCGTCACGATCAGCAATCCCCCCGTCAATGTCATCAGCGCTGCGGTGCGCGCCGGCTTGAACGAGACGCTGACGGGCCTCGCGGCACGTGCCGACGTCCGCGCCGTGGTGCTCGCGGCCGAAGGGAGTACCTTCTGCTCGGGCGCCGATATCGGGGAGTTCTCGGGGCCCCCGCGGGAGGCCGAGTATCGCGATCTGTTCCGGCGGCTCGAGCAGCTTGCGGTTCCGCTCGTCGTCGCCCTGCACGGGACGGTGCTTGGCGGGGGCCTCGAGCTGTCCCTGGCATGTCACTATCGCATCGCAGCGGCCGATGCACGCTTGGGGCTGCCGGAGCTCACGCTCGGGATCATCCCGGGAGCCGGCGGCACGCAGCGCATGCCGCGGCTGATCGGACTGGAGCAGACCCTGGAGCTGCTGTTCGCCGGCCGACCGGTCGATGCGCGGCGCGCACTCGAGCTGGGGTTCGTCGATCGCATCGCCGAGGGATCGCTGCGCGAGGCGGCGGTGGCTTATGCCCGCTCGCTCGTGCAGGCCGGCAGCGGGCCGCGACGCACCTGCGATAGGACCGTTGATCCGCAGAGCGCGACGCCGCAGATCATCGAGCGCCTCACGGCGCAGGCGAGGCGGCAATTTGCGCACCGTGTGGCGCCCCTGAGCGCCATCGAGGCGGTGAGTGCATCGCTGCGCCTGCCCTTCGAGGCCGGGCTGCTGCTCGAGGAGCAGATCGCCAACCGGTCGAAGGAAACGATCGAAGCGAAGGCACAGATCCATGTGTTTTTCGCCGAGCGCGAGACGCGCAAGATCCCGGGCCTCACCGCCAGCGCACCCCGCACGATCCGCCATGCTGCCATCATCGGGGCCGGAACCATGGGCAGCGGCATCGCCATCTCGTTCGCCAATGCGGGTATCGGCGTGACGCTGCTGGATGTCAGTGCGGAGGCCGTCGGGCGCGGACGGCAGACCATTGCGGATGTCTATGCCTCGATGGTCAAGCGCGCCCGCATCAGCGAGCAGGATCGGGACCGGCGAGTCGCGCTGATCAGTGGGTCGACGGACTATGAGGCGCTGCGCGATGCCGATGTCGTCGTGGAGGCCGTGTTCGAGAAGATGGAGCTCAAGAAGCGCATCTTCGCCCGTGTCGATCAGCTCGCCAAGGCCGGGGCGATCCTCGCGACCAATACCTCGACCCTGGACATCAACGAGATCGCAGCGGCAACCGCCCGGCCGCAGGACGTGATCGGCCTGCATTTCTTCTCGCCGGCGCATGTCATGCCGCTTCTGGAGGTGGTCAGGGCCGATGCGACCTCGTTGGCCACGATCGGTGCGGCCATGGATCTGGCGAAGCTGCTGCGCAAGACGCCCGTGCTTGCCAGGGTGTGCTATGGCTTCATCGGCAATCGCATGATGGAGGGCTACGCGCGCGAAGCCCAGCGCATGGTGCTGGAGGGCGCGACACCGCGGCAGATCGACTCCGCGCTGGAGAACTTCGGGATGGCCATGGGGATACTCGCGGTGTTCGACATGGCCGGCATCGATGTCGGGGTCAACGTGCACAAGTCGAACGCCGAGAAATATCCGCCCGATCCGACGTACTACCAGGCCGACATCGCGCTGCATGCGGCCGGCCGCCTGGGACAGAAGAACGGCCGGGGGTACTACAAGTATCTGCCGGGAGATCGCACCCGCCACGATGACCCGGATGCTATCGCCATCCTGCGCGCGCAGGCCACGAGGCTCGGCGTGCCGCAGAGCGAGCATACCGAGGCGGAGATTCTTGAGCGGTGCCTGTATCCGCTGCTCAACGAGGGGTTGCGCATTCTCGAGGAGGGCGTGGCACTGCGCGCCGGCGACATCGATGTCGTCTGGACCTCCGGGTATGGCTTTCCGCGCTACCGTGGAGGCCCAATGTTCTATGCCGATACCATCGGATTGAGCGCGCTTCACGCGGGCATGCTGAAGTATCGCGAGCGGTTCGGCCCCATGCACTGGGAGCCTGCGCCGCTGCTCGCGCGGCTCGTCAGGGAAGGGCGAACGCTCGCCGAATGGAGTCGCGAGCACCTCGCGCAGCCGCGTTGAGGAAACCACGAGTCACAGGCCGTCCGAATCGTCTGCGAGAGCTGTCATGAATCTACAGGAACTGGTCGCCATCGATGTCCACACGCACGCCGAAGTCTCCTGCCGCCAGCCGGTCGACGAGGTCTGGCGGGAATACGAGGAGGCGGCATCGAAGTACTTCAAATCGGGCAAGCGCCCGACGATCGCCGAGACCGTCGCCTACTACCGCGAGCGCCGCATCGGCCTGGTGATGTTCACGGTCGACTCCGAGAGCGAGATCGGCGCCCGTCGGATCCCGAACGAGGAGGTCGCCGAGGCCGCGCAGGCGAACAGCGACATCATGATCGCGTTCGCGAGCATCGATCCGCACAAGGGAAAGTTCGGCGTGCGCGAGGCCCGGCGACTGATCAGGGACCATGGCATCAAAGGCTTCAAGTTCCATCCGACGACGCAGGGATTCTTCCCCAACGATCGGATGGCCTATCCGCTCTATGAGGTCATCGCCGAGCACAAGCTCCCCGCAATCTTCCACAGCGGCCATTCCGGCATCGGCACCGGCATGCCGGGTGGCGGCGGGCTGCGCCTTAAGTATTCCAATCCCATTCATCTGGATGACGTTGCGGCGGATTTCCCCGACATGACCGTCATCATCGCGCATCCCTCCTGGCCCTGGCAGGACGAGGCGCTGTCGGTCTGTCTGCACAAGCCGAACGTCTACATCGACCTCTCGGGCTGGTCGCCGAAGTACTTTCCGGCGCAGCTGGTGCAGTACGCGAACTCGCAGCTGAAGCGCAAAATGCTCTTTGGGTCGGACTTTCCGCTGATCAGCCCCGATCGATGGATCAAAGACTTCAAGGAGGCGGCGTTCAAGCCGGAGGTCCATGACCTCATCCTGAAGGAAAATGCCATCGCGGCCCTTGGCCTCGGGTGAGCCGTCCGGGGCGATCCGGACGGAGGGTTCACGCGGCGCCGCCATAATTGCTCTGGCAGTCAAGCGGGTGCGGTCATTGCGCGGGGCCGAGGCTCGAGCCCGGGCATGCTTGCGCTCAGAGCCGATGCCCTTGCACTCCTGTCCGCGCAGCGCCCCTGAGCCGACGCTAGATTCCCTGACATCAGTGAGACATCCGCGCCGCGCCGGGCGGTGTCGTTGGGGGGCTGCGCATGAACAGACAAGAGCCGCCGCAAGGCTTTCCGCTGCCGAGCTCGCTCAAGGTGCTTGCGGGCACCGAGCGCGCACAGGCGGCCTATCCGTATACGGTTCAGTTCGGTCCCGAGGACGACCAGCGCTTCTGGTTCTACAACTCCATGCACTTCCCCGAGCCCATGTCCTGCTTCGACATGATCACGGCGGAGGCGGCCTATTGCGCCCTCGGCGCGGTCAATACCCGGGTGCACTGCCTGCCGACGACGCTCGGCATCGACCACCGGATCATCAACGGGCGGGTGTATATCGGCGGCAATGCCGTCACCGATCCCGCAGAGATCGCCCGGCGCACCGAGCAGTTCCAGCAGCGAGCGTTCTACTACTACGAGAACTGGGAGCCGCTCTACGAGCAGTGGAAGCGCAAGATGCTCGCCCTGATCCGCGAGACCGAGGCGCTGCCCAAACCGGCGTTGCCGGAGTTCGAGCCGCTCGAGCACGTGCGCGCCGGACGCGGCATCGCCTCGAATCACTACCTCCTCGACACCTACCAGCGGGTGCTCGAGGGGTATTTCCGGATGTGGCATCACCACTTCGAGTTCCTGCTGCTCGGCTACGGGGCCTATCTCACCTTCTTTGCCTTCTGCAAGAAGGCCTTCCCGGAGATCCCCGATCAGACGGTGGCCCGCATGGTGGCCGGTATTGAGGCCGAGATCTTCCGCCCGGACGAGGAGCTGCGGCGGCTGGCGCGCCGCGCCGTGGAGCTCGGCGTGGACGGCCAGTTCACCGATGGTGTGCCGGCCGCGGCCGTCATCCGCTCGCTCGAGGCGAGTGGCGCGCCGGGCAGGCAGTGGTTGGAGGAACTGGCGGTTGCGCGCGATCCCTGGTTCAACATTAACGTCGGCGACGGCTTCTATCATTATCACCGCTCGTGGAATGACGATCTGTCGATGCCGTTCGCGGGTCTGCCGGGGTACATCGCGCGGGTCAGGGCGGGGGAAAGCCTTGAGCGCCCGTTTGAGAAGCTCCAGCAGGAGCGCCGCACGCTCATCGCCGATTACCGTGAGCTGCTCGGCAGCGAGGAGGAGCGCGCCGCCTATGACCAGATGATCGCCCTCGCACACCGTGTGTTCCCCTACGTCGAGGGGCACAAGTTCTACTGCGAGCACTGGTACACCAATGTGTTCTTCAACAAGATCCGCGACTTCGGCGCACTGCTCGCGGAGCACGGATTCTTCGCGCACGCCGAGGACGTCTTTCACCTGACGCACTATGAGCTCGAGTCGGCCATCATCGATTTGATGAACGCCTGGTCGACGGGCTCCGCTGCACGCGGACCGGCGCACTGGCCGGCGCTCATCGCCGAGCGGCGCGCGGCCATCGAGCAATGGGCGCGGCACGAGACCCCGCCCGCACTGGGGCCGGTGCCCGATGTGATCGACGACCCGGCCATCGTCATGCTCTGGGGCATCACCCGGGAGAGCCTCGACACCTGGCTGAAGGCCGGCAGCGACGATGCCGGCAACGAGATCCGCGGTTTTGCCGCCTCGAGCGGCATCGTCGAGGGCACCGCGCGCGTCGTGAAGTCGGTGCAGGAAATCAATCGGCTCGAGGAGGGCGATATCCTGGTCTGCCAGATCACCAATCCCACCTGGGCCCCAATTTTCCAGAAGATCGCAGGCGCGGTGTCCGACATCGGCGGCTCAATGAGCCACGCGGCAATCGTCGCGCGCGAGTTTGGTCTGCCGGCGGTCGTCGGGACCGGCACCGCGACCTCGCGCATCCGTGACGGACAGCGCGTGCGGGTCGACGGCGGCCGGGGCGTGGTCACCCTGCTGTAGTTCCATGAGTTACATCAGCTGGTTCGCCGAGGTGGGTCTCAGTGCGCGGCCGCAGGTCGGCGGCAAAGGCGCAAGCCTCGGGGAGTTGCAGGGCGCGGGCATCGCCGTTCCGCCGGGATTCGTGGTCAGAACGGCGGCGTTCGAGCGCTTCCTCGAGGCGATCGAGGCCGAGCATCCGGTCCGCCGGCACATCGAGTCCCTGCGCGGCGAGGATCTGCCCGCGGTCACGGCCTGTTGCGAAACGGTGCGCCGGCGCCTGGAGGAGGCGCCGCTGCCCGCGGAGCTGCGCGAGCAGATCGAGGCGGCCCACGCCCGACTTTGCGGCGCGCCCGGTCGGGCGCTCGCGGTGCGCTCCTCGGCGACGACGGAAGATGCGGCCGATGCCAGCTTCGCCGGACTGCAGGACACCTATCTGTGGGTGCCGGATCTCAGCCAGACGCTGCAGCGGGTGCGCAGCTGCTGGGCGAGCCTGTACTCGGTCGAGTCGGTGAGCTACCGGCGCAGGCGCAATCTGCCCGAGCAGGCGGTGGCCATGGCAGTGGTCGTCCAGGCCATGGTCGATGCGCGCACCGCGGGGGTGATGTTCACGCGCAGCCCGACCACCGGCGACCGCTCGGTGATCACCATCGAAGGCGCGTGGGGCCTTGGGTCGGCCGTCGTCGGGGGCGAGGTGACGCCGGATCGCTGGGTCCTCGGGAAGGTCACCGGCGAGATCACGGTGCGTGAGATTTCCGACAAGGCGATATGTCATGCGCCGGCGAGCGGCGGCGGGATCGAGGCGCGCCCGGTGCCGCAGGCACTGCGTGACGCGCCGTGTCTGAGCGACGAGGAACTGCAGACGCTGCGCGCCATTGCGCGGCGCGTCGAGCGCCACTACGGCTGTCCGCAGGATATCGAGTGGGCGGTCGAGCGCACCAGCGGCGAGGTGCTGCTGCTGCAGAGCCGGCCGGAGACGGTGTGGTCCTCGAAGGAGGCCGTGCCCGTGGCGCGCGCCGCCGGCAATCCTCTCACCCATGTCATGACCATCTTCGGAGGCCGCAGGTGACGCTTACGGCAAAGGACGTCGCGGAGATCACGCGGCTGCTCGAGGCATCGCAGTTCGATGAGCTCACCCTGGAGCTCGATGGCCTGAAGCTCCGTGTGCGCCGCAACGGCGCGGCCGGCGGCGGGTTGCCGGAAGAGGAGGCTCGCCCCCCGGCACAGCGACCCGTCGAGCCGCCCGCGCGCGATGCTGCGCCGGCCGCTGCGGCCGGACCGGCCACTCACGAGGTCGCCGCGCCGCTGCTCGGCACGTTCTACCGCGCACCGAAGCCCGGTGCGCCGCCGTTCATCGACATCGGCTCGGTGGTCGAGGAGCAGACCATCATCGGCATCATCGAGGTCATGAAGCTCATGAACACGGTCCGGGCGGGAGTTCGCGGGACGGTGGTCGAGATCCTTGCACAGGACGGTGTGCTCGTCGAGTACGGGCAGACGCTGGTGCGCGTGCGCAAGGTTCCCACCGCGTGACGCTGCGCCGCATCCTGATCGCCAACCGCGGCGAGATCGCAGTGCGCATCATCCGCACGTGCCGGCGCCTGGGAATCGAGGCAGTGCTGGCCGCCTCGGAGGTGGACTGCGGCTCGGTGCCGGCGCGGCTCGCCGATCGCACGGTGTGCATCGGCCCCTCGCGCGCGAGCGACAGCTATCTGAAGGTCGACACGATCGTTGCGGCGGCGCTCGCGGTTCACGCCGATGCGATCCATCCGGGCTACGGCTTTCTCTCCGAGCGCCAGGCGCTGGCCCGGGCCTGTGAGGCGCACGGCATTGTGTTCATCGGTCCGACCGCCGGGCAGATCGAGGCGGTGGGCGACAAGCTGCGCGCGCGCGCGCAGGCGCAGGCCGCGCAGGTGCCGGTGGTCCCGGGAGGAGCCGTCACCGGCGTCGAGGACGCCGCGGAGCTGGCTCGCCAAATCGGCTTTCCGCTGCTGGTCAAGGCGGTCGGCGGCGGCGGGGGACGGGGCATGAAGCGCGTCGAGAGCGCCGCGGAGCTGGCGCATGCGCTGCAACTGGCCGAATCCGAGGCCGGTGCGGCTTTTGGCGACGCACGGGTCTACATCGAGCGCTTCGTCACCCACGGGCGGCACGTGGAGGTCCAGGTTCTCGGCGATGGCGAGGGCCGCGTCATTCATCTGGGGGAACGGGATTGCTCGGTCCAGCGCCGTTACCAGAAGCTCATCGAGGAGACTCCGGCCCCGAGGCTGCCGGCGTCTCTGCGCCAGCGCCTGCACGAGGCCGCGGTCCGCTTCGCGGCCCGCCTGGCGTACCGGGGCGCTGGAACGGTGGAGTTCCTCGTCGACCTTGAGCGCGGGGAATTCTATTTCCTGGAGATGAATGCGCGCATCCAGGTCGAGCACCCCGTCACCGAGGCGGTCACCGGCATCGATCTGGTGGCCGAGCAGATCGCCATCGCCGCCGGCGAGGGACTGCGGTTCAGCCAGTCCGAGATCACTTGGCGCGGCCATGCGATCGAGTGCCGCGTCAATGCCGAGGATCCGGCGCGTGATTTCCTGCCGAGCCCGGGTTGCGCGAGCGCGGTGCGCTGGCCCGATGGGGAGGGCATTCGCGTCGATACCCACATCGAGGCCGGTGCGCGCATTCCGCCGTTCTACGATTCGCTGATGGCCAAGATCATCGCCCACGGTACGGATCGCGAGGATGCGCTCGAACGGATGTGGCGCGCCATCGCCGCGACCCGCATCGGGGGAGTCGCCACCAACCTGGCATTCCACTCGACGGTGCTCGCAAACGCGCAGTTCCAGGCCGGCGGCGTCGACACGGGGTTCCTGGCGCGCCTGCTCGGCGGCGCGCCGCTTACCGTGGAGGCCCGCTGTGGCTGACATTCAACTGGTCGAGACGTCGCTGCGGGACGGCAACCAATGCGTCTGGGCCGCACTGGGGATCGATACCGCCAGAACTCTGACGGTCGCGCCGGTGATGGACCGGGTGGGCTTCAAGGCCATCGACTTCACGACGTCCACGCACATGGGAGTGGCGGTGCGCTACAAGCGGGAGGATCCCTGGGAGCGCATCCGGCTGATGGCCGCGGCCACGCCCCGCACGCCGCTGCAGTTCATGTCCACCGGCTTTCGCTTCATCTCCTGGGAAACGGCGAGTCCCGAGTTCATGGCGCTGGCCTTCCGCACCCTGGCGCGCAACGGCATCCGTCGCTTCTGCCTCGCCGACCCGATGAACGATGCGGAGGCGAATATCGCCTGCGCCCGCATGATCAAGGCCGGCGGCGGCGAGTACGTCATTGCCGCTCTCGTGTTCACCATCAGTCCGATCCACGACGATGCGTACTATGCGCAACGCGCGCGCCGGCTCGCCGCCTGCGCCGATGTCGATGCGCTCTACATCAAGGATCCGGGTGGTCTGTTGGCCCCGAAACGCGCCGCAACGCTGATTCCGGCAATCAAGGCGTGCATCGGCGCAAAGCCGCTCGAGCTGCACTCGCACTGCACGATCGGTCTGGCCGAGCACACCTACCTCGAGGCGCCCGATCTGGGCGTCAGCGCCTTGCAATGCGCCTGCGGAGCGGCAGCCGACGGCATCTCCAATCCGCCCGCCGGACGGATGGTCGCGAATCTGCGTGCCTTGGGCCATACCGTGCAGATCGACACCGAGGCGCTGGCCGAGCTCGAGAGCTACTTCACCCGTCTCGCCGAGGCGGAGGGACTGCCGAGCGGCAGCCCGCAGGGGTTCGATGCCGGCTACCAGCATCACCAGTTGCCCGGCGGCATGGTCGGCACCATGCGTCGTCACCTCCAGGAGAGTCGCATCGCGCACCTCGAGGGGGCGGTGATCGAGGAGTTGGGACGTGTGCGCCAGGAGCTCGGCTGGCCCATCGTCATGACTCCGTTCTCGCAGATCCTGCTGACGCAGGCGGTCATGAACGTCACGAGCCCAGAGCGGTACTCGGTGGTGCCCGATGAGCTCATTCGTTACGCGATCGGCCGCTTCGGCCGACCCACGGTGCCGATCGAGCCGAACGTCATGGACCGGATCGCCTCGCTGGCGCGCACGCGCGAACTGGAGGCTGAGCCACCGATGCCGTCCCTCGCAGAGCTGCGCCGCAAGCTCGGCGAGAACCTGTCGGATGAGGAGTTGCTGCTGCGCGCGACGATGCCTCAGGCCCAGGTCGACGCGATGCTCGCGGCCCCTCAGGCGCCTCGGCGCTACGATCCCTCGAGCCGCCCGGTGCTGGATCTGATCCGCAAACTCACGGCACGCAGCGATCTGTCGGAGGTATCGGTGCAGAAAGAGGGCTTCCGACTGCACCTGCGCCGATCCGGCGCGCGAGCGCGGCACCCCTCTGGCGCGCAGTGACGACGCCATGAACCTCGACAACTCGCCACCGCCGATCAAGGGGCTGATGTTCGACGTCGACGGCACGCTGCTGTTGAGCGACCGATCGCTGGGGGCCTACCAGGTGTTACCGGGTGCGATCGAGGCGCTTACCGCCCTGCGCGAGCGGGGCTTCCCGTTCGTACTGCTCACCAACGGCAGCAACTATCCTCCGGCGGAGCAGGCGGCGAAGCTGCGCAACTCCGGACTGCCGATTGCCGACGAGCAGATGATCACGC
>JAKAZL010000045.1:0-13033 GCA_021815925.1 Pseudomonadota bacterium
TGCCGGTGCGCCCGGCGGCACACCGCGGGGCCGCGCCCCCTTCGCAGCGCCGTTGCCGGTCTTGGCGGCGCCGGCTTGGGACCCGGAGTGGCCCGAGGCGCCCGCCGGACTCTCGGGGGCTGCATTGCCCGAGGATCGCCCGGACGTGGCGCCGGTGGACGGGTCGGCAGAGCTGGCGCCGGCGGCGGAACCGCCGGGGCAATTCCCGTCCGAGGAGCCCGTGCCGAGCGCCGTGGCGGATGCCGGGGCCGCAGAGGCGGACGCGGCTGCGGTTGGCGAGCGGCCCGCCGCAGCGGGCAGTACGACTTCAGGTGACACGCAGGTGACTCCCTCGGCTCCAGGACAACTGTGAGCGTTCATCGGTTTCATGTTGATCGCGCCGATCGTCGGCGCGCTGCTCCTCGGCCCGCCAGTGCTTGGCCAGGGTATCGACCGCGGCGGCGCGCCGGGCGGCGCCACGCCAGTTTTCCAGCTCCGCCCCGCGGGCAACCTCGGTCTGGGTCAGAATCTGCCGCTGGTGATGCAGCGCCTCCTCGAGCCGGCTGAGAAAAACCTGGTACTCGCGCACCCCGGCACCGTCGAGGCCGGCCTGGGCGCGGCGATTGAAGTCCTGCAGGTACGCATTGCGATACCCCTCGAGCTCCTCGAGTCGCGTCTGCGCCTCGAGCACACGCTGCTCGCACACGGCGAGCGCCTCGGCCTTGCGACGCTCGTGGTCATCGACCACGCGCTGCACCATGTCAATCCGTTGTGTCTTCTTCATGCCTTGCCTTCAGCGATGATGCCATCCAATGCCGTCAGACTGACCGCGAGGTCGACCCGCTCGCGCACGTCCTGCTGGAGAAACTGCTGCATGCTCGGCCACAGCGCGATCGCCTGATCAACGCGCGGGTCACTGCCGCGCTGGTAGGCGCCGATCGCCACCAGATCGCGATGCTGTTGATACGTGGAGAGCACCTGGCGGAACTGCCGCGCGCTCGCGAAGTGTGCCGGCGCGACGATCTCGTGCATGGCGCGGCTCACCGAGGCTTCGACATCGATCGCCGGGTAATGGCCGCTCTCGGCGATACGCCGCGAGAGCACGATGTGCCCATCGAGGATGGCACGCGCGGAGTCGGCGATCGGATCATTGTGATCGTCGCCCTCGGTGAGCACCGTGTAGAAGGCCGTGATCGACCCGGAGCCCTGCGGCCCGTTGCCGGCGCGCTCGACCAACTGCGGCAGGCGCGCGAAAACCGACGGCGGATAGCCCTTGGTCGCCGGCGCCTCGCCGATCGCCAGTGCGATCTCGCGCTGCGCCTGCGCGAAGCGGGTGAGCGAGTCCATCAGCAGCAGGACACTCGCGCCCTGGTCGCGGAAATATTCGGCGACCGCGGTGGCGAGCCACGCGCCGTGCAGGCGCATCAGCGGCGGCGCGTCCGCCGGCGCCGCCACGACCACCGCGCGGGTGCGGTCCTCGGGACCGAGGATACGCTCGACGAATTCCTTCACTTCCCGACCGCGCTCGCCGATCAGCCCGACGACGATCACCTGCGCGCTCGTGTAGCGGGCCATCATGCCGAGCAACATGCTCTTGCCGACGCCGCTGCCGGCGAACAATCCGACGCGTTGGCCGCGCCCGATGGTCAGCAGGGAGTTGATGGCCCGGATACCGACATCGAGCGGTTCGCTGATCGGCTGGCGCGCCAGCGGATTGATCGGCTGGCCGGTCAAGCGGACCGTATCGGTGCAACCGAGGGGACCGAGCCCATCGAGCGGCTGTGCCCGGCCGTCGATGATCCGCCCGAGCAGCTGCGTGCCGACCTGAACCGTACCGGCGCGCTGGCGTGGAATGACCCGCGCATTCGGGCCCAGTCCATGCGCATCGCCTGCCGGCATGAGAAAGAGACGGTCGCCGGCAAAGCCCACGACCTCCGATTCGATGCGCTCGCCGTTGCCGGCGATCACATCGCAGTAATCGCCCACCGCGGCCTGACAGCCGGCCGCTTCCAACGTCAGCCCCACCATGCGGGTCAGGGAGCCCTCCACCGGGGGCAACTCGGTTTGCTCGACCGCGCGCAGACTGCGGCGCACAGCGGCGCTCCAGTTTGCAGTGCGACGGACCTCGCTCGCCGCGGTCATGGTGCCTCCCCGGCGCTCGCGCGCCCGTTGGCGCGCTCATCGCCGAGTGCGTTGGCCGCGATGGCCATGATACGGCTCTCGAATCGCGCATCGACGCGCGAGGACTCGCTCTGCACCAGGCAGCCTCCGCGGGCGAGCGTCGGATCCTCGACCAGCGTCCACACCCGCTCCCCGCCGCCGGCGGGCAGGTGCTCACGCAGCGTCGCGGCGTCCTCCGGATGCAGATGCACGCGCACTTCGCGCGCCGCGAGCGGCAGCTGCCCGAGCGATTCGCGCACGATGGCAATGATCTGTGCCGGATCGAGACGCAGCTCGCGCCGCGCCAGCTGCTTGCCCACCGCGAGGGCGAGCTGCACCAGCTCGCTTTCAACCTCGGCGTCGAGCTGCTCGAGCGGTCGGGCCAGGGCCGCGAGCGCCGCATCGAGGCGCCGGCTGCGCTCCTCGAGCGCGGCGAGCCGCGCACGGATCTCGCCCTGGCCGCGCTCCAGGCCCGCCTGATAGCCGCGCGCCTCGGCCTGCTGCAACGCCTGACGCACGTCGCTTTCCTCGCGGCGGCGCATCTCGGCCAGTCCGATGACCGGACCGCTGACTTCGGGCAGCTGCCAACGTTCGACCATCGCGGCCGCTGCGGACCGATTGCTGAGCTCAGACAAACTGTTCCCCCTTGCCGGCGAGCATGATGGTGCCCTCCTCGGCGAGCTTGCGCGCGAGCTTGAGGATCTCCTTCTGCGCGCCTTCGACTTCCGACACGCGCACCGGCCCCTTGGCCTCCAGGTCGTCCTTGAGCATCTCCCCGGCGCGCTGCGACATGTTCTTGAAGATCTTCTCCTTCAGCGCATCGTCGGTGCCCTTCAGCGCGAGCAACAACTGCTCGCTCGGCACCTGGCGCAGCAGCTCCTGCATGCCGCGGTCGTCGAGGTCGAGCAGATTGTCGAACACGAACACCAGCTCCTCGATGCGCGCGGCGAGCGCCTCGTCGCTCTTGGCGACCTGTTCCATCAGCGCCGACTCCTGGCTCGGCTCGAGGAAGTTGATGATGTTGGCGGCGGCCTTGGCGCCACCGAGCACGGAACTCTTGCCGCCCATCCTGCCGGCAAATTGCTTCTCGATGATGTCGTCGAGCTCACTCAGTGCGCTCGGCTGCACGCCATCAAGCTGGGCGATGCGCGCCACCACCTCGGGCCGCACGTTCGCCGGCAGCATGGTCAGCACCTCGGCGGCCTGATCCGGATCGAGATAGGCGAGCACGATGGCGATGATCTGCGGATGCTCCAGGCGGATCAGCTCCGAAACCGCGCGCGAATCCATCCACTTGAGCGCCTCCAGCCCCTTGCCGGTGCGTCCAATGCTGATGCGATCGATGATGCTCTCGGCCTTCTCCGTACCGAGCGCATCGGTCAGCACCTTGCGCAGAAAGTCCTCCGCGCCAACGCCGACAGAGGTCTGGTTGGCCGCGCCGCTGGTGAACTCCGCGATCACGCCCTGCACTTCCTCGAGCGAAACATTGTTCAGGCGGGCCATCGCCGCACCAATGCGCTGCACTTCGCGCGCGCCCATGTGTTTGAGCACCTGGGCCGCCTCACCCTCCCCGAGGGTCAGCAGGAGGATTGCGGCGCGCTCAGTACCGCTGCGCGCCGATTCTTTGGCGTTGCGGTCACTCATCGTTGCCCACCCAGCCGCGCACCACCTGCGCGACCCGCTTCGGATCCTGGCTCACCATGGCGCGTGCGTTGGCGAGCTGCTGCTCGTGCGAGAGTGCCTTGACGACCGCCTCCTTCTGCGCCTGGGGACCGGACTCACCGGGGCTGTCCGCTCCGATCTGCGCGGGTGCCGCCGAGCGGACCGCCGGCGTGAGCAGCGAGCGCACCAGGGGACGCAGCACCGCCAGGACCAGCACCAGAACGGCGATCAGGCCGGCGGCGATTTTCACCAGGCTCCAGAACAGCGGCCGCTGCCACAGCGGCGGGGCCTCGAACGTCCCGCCGGGGGAATGCTGCAGATCAAGCGGCTCATTAACCACACTCACGCTGTCGCCGCGCGCGGCGTTGAAGCCAACCGCATCCTTCACCAGCTGGGTGATGCGCGCGAGCTCCGGCGCCGACAGCGGCACCTGCTTGACCTTGCCGTTCGCACCGGGAACGGTGCGGTAGCCGACCAGCACCGCCACCGTGAGGCGACGGACCTGGCCCGGCGGCTGACGCGAGTAAGCGAGCGTGCGGTCGATCTCGTAATTGCGCGTGACATTGCTCGCGATGACGTTGGGGCCGCCCGGCACGCCACCGACCGGCTCGACCTCGCTGGTCGCGCCCGCCGCATTGCTCGCGCCGGGCTGCGCTCCCGGCGCCGCCGGTGCTGCGGCGGAACCGGCCGGCGCACCCCCGGCTGCGGCCTTGCTCGGCGGGCTGCTCGGGCTGGTCTGGCCCGCCTGATTCGCCTTGGCGGCAGGGGCGGTCTTGTTCTGCGCCGGCGGGGCGAGCGTGCCCGGCGCCGGTGGCGTGTTCGACAGCGAGCCCGGCACACCGCCGGCAGCGCCGCTGGCGTTGCGCTGCTCGGAGATCTGCTCGCTGCGCACGATCTGGCTGTTCGGCGTGTACGTCTCCTGCGCCTGCTCGCTCGAGCCGGTATTGAGCTCCGCGACCACATCAGCGTGCACCAATCCCGGGCCGACCAGCGGGGTGAGCAGCGCAATGATGCGCCGCGCGTCATCGTTCTCTATGCGGTGCACCAGGTCGAAATTCTGCTCATCGACGGCGTACTGGCTGGTGCCCTGCGGCCCGGACAGCAACTGGCCGTTCTGGTCGACCACCGTGACGTGCGTAGGGGAAAGGTTCGGCACGCTCGAGGCGACGAGGTTCACGATCGCCTGTACCTGCTCGGGTCCGAGCACGCTGCCGGAGCGCAGCTGCACAAACACCGAGGCGCTGGCAGCGGTCTGATCGCTGACGAACACCGACTGGCGCGGCACTGCGAGATTGACCCGCGCGGCCGCGACCTGCTGCATGCTGGCGATGGTATGGGCGAGTTCCGCCTCGAGCGCGTGCTGGTAACGCACGTTCTCGATGAACTGGCTGACGCCAAAGCCCGACCCCTTGTCGAGCGCAGCGAAACTGTCACCCTGCGTGACGCCCTGACCGGCGAGTTTCAGCCGCGCCGCATCGAGCTGCTCGGCAGGCACTTCCACGCCGTTGGTGGTCGGGTCGAGCTGGTAGGGGATCTGCGCACCCTGCAGCGCCTGCACGACCTGCGCCTCCTCCTGAGGCGAGAGGTTGGCATACAGGAGACTGTACGTCGGGCCACGCGACCACAGCACGATCCAGACACCGGCGGCGACGGCCGCTGCGATACCGATCAGCAGCAGCAGGGGACGCAGGCTCGCCGGGAAGGCGGGCATCGAGGGCAAAGCGGTAGATTCGGCTGCCATATCGATTCACTACATCTGCATGTTCATGATGTCCTGATAAGCGCTGATCAGACGGTTGCGCACCTCGGTGAGGGCGCGGAACGAGACACTCGCCTTTTCCATCTGCAGCACCACCTGCGGCAGCGACACACCGGGCACGCCGCGCGAAAACGCGTCGGCGAGCCCGTTGGCACGCTGCTCGCTCTGATTCACCGCGTCGATTCCTTGCTTGAGAATCGAGGCGAATGCGCTCGCACCGCTCGCCGGCTGCGCGCCCGGGGCGCCCGGGGCGGTGAGCGGCGTCGGCCGCGGCGCATCGAGGCGCACCTGCGAGGACATCGCACGGATCTGCGCCAGCACTTGATCAATGGCCATTTGGCTCATGGGGGGTCTCCTCAGGCCGCCGGAACTTCGACGCCGGCCTCACGCAGGCGCGCCAGCTTGTAGCGCAGGGTGCGCGGGCTGATGCCGAGCCGCTCGGCCGCCTCGCGCCGGCTGCCCTGACCGCTCTTGAGCGCATCGAGGATCAGGTCACGCTCGGCCTGGATCAGCGAACCGGCGAGCGATGCGACCGAGCCCTCCTCGGTCGGCTCGAGCGTGCCGGGCGGCACCTCGTTGGCCAGCTCGAACTGGATGTGCTCGGCGCCGATCACCGAGCCGTTGAGCAGAATCAGGGCCCGCTGCAGCAGATTGTCGAGTTCGCGCACGTTGCCGGGCCAGGGATAGGTCAGCAACCGGTGGGCCGCCTCGGCGCTGAGCGCCGGAATCAGCTCGCCGGGACGGCAGTGGGCGGTAAGCAGCTGCATGGCAAGCGGCAGTACGTCGTCGCGGCGCAGCCGCAGCGGCGCGATGGCCAGTGGAAACACATTGAGGCGGTAGTAGAGGTCCTCGCGGAAGCGGCCGCTGGCCACTTCCTCGCGCAACCGCCGATTGGTCGTGGCGATGACGCGCACGTCCAGGTTGATCGTCTCCCGGCCGCCGAGCCGCTCGACCTCGCGCTCCTGCAGGACACGCAGCAGCTTCGCCTGCAGACCGAGGGGCATCTCGGTGATCTCATCGAGCAGCAGTGTCCCGCCCTGAGCCTGCTCGAACTTGCCCGGGTGCGCGGCGTGCGCGCCGGTGAAGCTGCCGCGCTCGTAGCCGAACAGCATCGCCTCGAGCATGTTCTCGGGAATGGCCGCGCAGTTGACGCCGACAAACGGTCCATCCGCGCGCCCCGATCGGCGATGAATGTAGCGGGCCAGCACTTCCTTGCCGGTCCCCGACTCGCCCCAGATCAGCACCGTGCAATCACTGACGGCAACGCGGCGCGCGAGCTCGAGCAGATGCTGCGAGCTGCTCGAACAGGCGACCGGCTCCGGGACGCCGGGATCGGTAGAACTGACGGTGAACGATATTGCGTGATTCTCGGGCATCGATTCCCCCAAACGCAGGGATGCTGCCTGAGGAAATGCAAGTACCGTGCCTGAGGTCAATCCACTCTGGAAACGTGACGTCGGTCACGCGCGCGGCCGTGCGCCGCGCCCGGGCGTCAAACTTCCGTCGCAGCCTCGGTAAATCCGAGCTTGCGCAGACGCTCGACGAGCGTCGTGCGGCGCAGGTTGAGCAGACGGGCCGCCTGCGCGACGGTGCCGTTGGCGCGCCGCAGCGCCTGCTGAACCAGGGCGCGCTCGATCGACGCGAGATGCTCGCGCAGATCGATGCCCTGCTCCGGCAGCGCGCACGGATCAGCGGGGCGGCCCGATCCGGCCGACTCGAGCAGCGCGAGCGCGGCGGCCTCACTCAACGGCGCCTCCTCGCTCACGGACTCAGCGGCGGCGGCCGGCTCACTCAGCGGCGCCGCCCAGCCCTTGGGTGGCTGGTACTTCGGCGGCAGATCCGCCACCTCGACGGTCTGGCCGGCGCGCACGATCGACATCCGCTCGACCAGATTGGACAGCTCGCGGACATTTCCGCTCCAGGAATGTTCGGCCAGCGCAGCGAGCGCCTGCGCCGAGAAGCGCACCCAGCCGCGGCCCTCGGCCGCATTGCGCTCGGCGAACTCGCCGACGAGCGCGGCGAGATCCTCGCGCCGCTCGCGCAGCGCGGGCATCTCGATCGGGAAGACGTTCAGGCGGTGGAACAGGTCCTCGCGGAAGGTGCCCTGGGCAATCGACGCCTCCAGATTGCGGTGGGTGGCGGCGACGATGCGCACATTGCAGCGGATCGGCGCATGGTTGCCCACCCGCTCGAACACACGCTCCTGCAGAACGCGCAGCAGCTTCACCTGCATCGACGGACTCATGTCCCCGATCTCATCGAGGAAGAGAGTTCCCCCCTCGGCGATCTCGAAGCGCCCCTTGCGCGCGGCGATCGCGCCGGTAAAGGCACCTTTCTCGTGACCGAACAGTTCAGACTCGAGCAGGTCCGCCGGGATCGCCCCGCAGTTGACCGCCACGAACGGCCGGTTGCGACGCGGACTGAGGTCATGGATGGCGCGCGCGGCCACTTCCTTGCCGGTTCCGGACTCCCCGAGCACCAGCACGGTCGAATCAAAGCCCGCCACCTGGCGGATCAGCGCACTGACGGCGCGGATGGCCGGGGAATTGCCGCTCGGCAGCCGGGCTGATCCGTCCGGCTGGGCAAACACGGCGCCCGGCAGTCCGACCGTCCGCTCTGCATGCTCGATGGCGACATCCGGGACACATTCGCTGGCGATCATCGGTTATCCAATTCGTTCGGGCTTGTTCTTCACTGGAGCCGAGTCGTGCTCGCTCGACTCGTCGGTGCGTACTGTCGCGTATCAGGCTGCTCCCTTTCTGTGAACGACCTCCCCATTGTTCACTTTTGGCGACATTTAAGTGTTTGGCGAGATCCACGCGCCAGCTCGCCACCCAAGGCGCGATCCGCCGCAGCAGCGCCGGAAGTCCGACGGCCCGCTGTGCGTGTGACGCTGTTCACAGAGCGTCAGAAATCGAATTTCTTTTCAGCTCAATGAGTTGCCGATCCGCACATGCGCGTGGCACAGGCATTGCACCCCCTCGCCGGCATACCCCCCGATGCACAGGAGTCGCACGACCGATGGCCACTGCCCCCGAAGCCGCTGCCGCTGATGCCGGCGCAGCACCCGCGAAGAAAAAGCGCGCCCTGCCCCTGTGGCTCGTCATCGCTCTGGCCGTCGTGCTGGTCGGCGGCGGCGCGACAGCCGGATTTCTCCTGATGCACTCGAAGTCTGCCGGCGCGCACGCCAAGAAGGTCAAGCCGGCCGGCCCGCCGCAATATCTGGCGCTGAAGCCCTTCGTGGTGAATTTCCAGGGCAGTCAGGAGGCGCGCTTCCTGCAGGTGGCCATCCAGGTGATGTCGCGCGACCCGAAGACCCTCACGCTCGTCCAGGACAACGATCCAGTCGTGCGCAACAACCTGCTGATGCTGCTCGGCAGCCAGCAGTACACCACCCTCAACACCGAAGCCGGCAAGGAACAGCTGCGCGCCGCCGTGCTCGCCGCCATCCGCAAGGTGGTCGCCGACGCCGGCGGTAAGCCCGGTGAGATCGAGGCCGTCTACTTCACCAGCTTCGTGATGCAGTAACCGACGCACCGACCGCGACCCCATGAGCAACGAGAAGATACTGGACCAGGCCGAAATCGACGCGCTGCTGCACGGTGTCGACACCGGCGCGGTGAGCACCGAATCGGCTGCGGCGCCCGGCGAGGCCCGGTCCTACGATTTCGCCAATCAGATGCGCATCGTGCGCGGGCGCATGCCCACGCTCGAGATGATCAACGACCGGTTCGTGCGCCTGAACCGCGTGAGCCTGTACAACCTGCTGCACCGTGCGCCGGAGATTTCCGTCGGCCCGGTGCAGATCAAGAAATTCAGCGAGTTCATCCACACGCTGCACGTGCCGAGCAGCCTGAATCTCGTGCGCTTCAATCCCCTGCGCGGCACCGCCCTCATCGTCCTCGACCCGAAGCTGGTGTTCTCGATCGTCGACAACTTCTTCGGCGGCAACGGCCGGCACACCAAGGTCGAGGGCCGGGAGTTCACGGCCACCGAGCAGCGCATCATTCAACTGGTGCTGCGCAGTGTATTCACCGATCTGCGCGAAGCGTGGTCGCACGTCGCCGATCTGCAGCCGGAATATCTGCAGTCGGAGATCAATCCGCACTTCGCCAACATCGTCTCCCCGTCGGAAATCGTCGTCGTCACTTCGTTTCACATCGACCTCGAAGGCGGCGGCGGCGATCTTTACGTCACTATGCCGTACGCGATGATCGAGCCGTTGCGCGAAGTACTCGACGCAGGCGTCGCAAGCGACCGCATGGAGCGGGACGAGCGCTGGCTGCAGTCGCTGCGCGAAGAGATCGACGACGCCGAACTCGCCGTGACCACGCTCGTCGGTCGCACCTCGCTGTCGCTCGGTGAGCTGCTCAACCTCAAGCCCGGCGACATACTGCCGTGCGACTTCACCGGCCGGGTCACCCTGTTCGCCGAGGACGTGCCGGTGTTTCACGGCACGCTCGGCACCTCGCGCGGCCACCAGGCGGTGAAGATCGAGGAAAGCATCCGTCGCGCCAAGCCGTCCGTCGAACCCATTTCCGTCAACAGCAAATGAGCTCTGCCATGAACGCCAACGTCCAGGCCCAACCGGCCGAATTCCAGGACCTCACTCAGGAAAGCGGCGCCAAGCAGCCGCGCGACGTGAACCTCGAGGTCATCCTCGACGTGCCCGTGACTCTGTCGATGGAGGTCGGTCGTACCCGCATCCCGATCCGCAACTTCCTCCAGCTGAACCAGGGCTCGGTGGTCGAACTCGACCGCACCGCCGGTGAGCCGCTCGACGTGTACGTCAACGGCACGCTGGTCGCCCATGGCGAAGTGGTGGTGGTGAACGAGCGCTTCGGAATCCGCCTGACCGACGTCATCAGCCCCGCCGAACGCCTGCGCAAGCTCAAATGAGTCATCTGTTCGCCGCCCCCGCTGCGGCCAGCTCGGCCCCGGCGGTCAGCGCCGGAGGGCTGCTGTCGGTCAGCCTTGCTCTGCTCGTCGTGCTCGGCGCGATTTTTGCGCTTGCCTGGCTGGCGCGGCGCATGCGCACCTTCGGCAGTCGCGCCCGCGGCGCGCTTGAGATCCTCGCCAGCCTGCCGCTCGGCACCAAGGAACGTGCGGTGCTGGTCAAGGTAGGCGATGCGCAGATCCTGCTCGGCGTCGCCCCCGGCCAGGTGAGCACCCTGCACGTACTCCCGCAGCCGCTCGAGCTCGACCGGACCGCAACGGCCGGCGTTACCGCCGGGCGTCCCACCTTCGCCGCGCTGTTGAAGCGGAGCCTCGGAAAGTGACCCGCCTCGCGCGAAGCTGGCCTCTGCTGCTGCTGGCATTGCTGCCGGCCGTCGCCTGCGCCGCACCGGGCATCCCCGCCTTCAGCGTCCAGACTCACGGCGGCACGCAGACTTATACCCTGACGCTGCAGGTGCTGGCGCTGATGACGGCGCTGACGCTCCTGCCGGCGATCCTGCTGATGATGACCGCCTTCACGCGTATCGTGATCGTGCTCGGCATCCTGCGCCAGGCGCTCGGCGCCGGCCAGACGCCGCCGAATCAGGTGCTGCTCGGCCTGGCGCTGTTCCTGACTTTCTTCGTGATGACGCCCGTGATCCGCCAGATCGATCAGAGCGCCTATCAGCCCTATGCGGCCGGAACGATCGACATGGCCACCGCGCTGGGGCGCGCCGAGGCGCCGCTG
This sequence comes from Pseudomonadota bacterium, assembly GCA_021815925.1. GTDB lineage: Bacteria > Pseudomonadota > Gammaproteobacteria > Steroidobacterales > Steroidobacteraceae > 13-2-20CM-66-19. The sequence continues at coordinate 11,244 of JAKAZL010000045.1, forward strand.
AAGGATTTCATGCTGCACCAGACGCGCGAGAGCGACATCGCCGTGTTCACGCACATCGCCGGCGGCAAGGGCTATGCCGCTCCGGTCGATGTGCCGCTGTCCGTGCTGGTTCCGGCCTTCGTCACGAGCGAGCTGAAGACGGCTTTCCTGATCGGATTTCTGCTGTTCATTCCGTTCGTAATCATCGATCTGGTGGTGGCGAGCGTGCTGATGTCCCTCGGCATGATGATGGTCTCACCGGTGACGATCTCCCTGCCGTTCAAACTGATGCTGTTCGTCCTCGTGAACGGCTGGACACTGGTCATGGGCTCGCTCGCAGCGAGCTTCTATCACTGACGGAGAATGCCTGAGTGACCCCGAACACTGTGATGAATCTCGGCACGAGCGCACTCGAGCTGACCTTAATGCTCGCCGCGCCGCTGCTGCTCGCGGCGCTGATCACCGGCGTGGTGGTCGGCGCATTCCAGGCGGCCACCCAGATCAACGAAATGACCCTGTCTTTCATCCCGAAGCTGCTGGTGCTGTCACTGGTCGTGGCTCTCACCGGACCGTGGATGCTCAAGACCATGGTCGAGTACACCCGCGAGCTGATCCTGAGCATCCCGCAGCTGGTCAACTGACGCCGCGCGCATGATCACCGTCACCGCCGCACAGCTCGAGCATGGCATCGCCACGGTCTTCTGGCCGTTCGTGCGCATCGGCTCGTGCTTCATGGTTGCCCCGGTGTTCGGTGCGATTTCGGTGCCCCCGCAGCTGCGTGTCGTGCTCGCCGGGGCGATTGCCCTGTTGATCGCGCCGCTTGTGCCACTGCCGGCCGGCATCACGATACTGTCCGGCGCGGGCGTGCTGATTACGCTGCAGCAGGTGATCATCGGCGTCGCGCTCGGCTTCTGCCTGCAGCTGGTCTTCGAGGCGCTCAACCTCGGCGGTCAGATGATCGCCAACAGCATGGGATTGTCGCTATCGTTCAACCTCGATCCGCAGAACGGCACGAGCACCCCGGCGCTCGGCCAGCTGTACACGGTGCTGGTGACGCTGGTGTTTCTGCTGCTCAACGGTCACACCGCACTGATCCGCATTCTCGTCGCCGGCTTTCGCACCCTGCCGATCGGTACCGCGGGCTTCGGACCGACCGGGCTGTGGGCGGTGGTCAAGTGGGGCTCAATTCTTTTCTCCGGCGCCCTCGCCGTGGCGCTGCCGGCCATCACCGCGCTGCTGGTCGCCAATCTCGCCTTCGGCGTCGTCAGCCGCGCCGCTCCGACGCTGAACCTGTTTGCCACCGGTCTGCCGATCTCGTTGATCTTCGGCCTGCTGGTGATCATTGTCAGCCTGCCGGTGGTGGAGTCGGGCTTCGTCCGCCTCCTCGGCCAGGCGTTCATGCTGCTGCGCGCGCTGAGCGGAGCTTGAGCGATGGCCGATACAGATCAGGAACGGACAGAACAACCTACAGGCAAGCGCCTCGAGGAGGCGCGCAAGGAAGGTCGTGTCCCGCGCTCGCCGGACCTGAGCGCCGCGGCGGTATTGCTGATCGCCGGCACGGGGCTGCGCATGTTCGGCCCAAGCATCGGGGCCTCGCTCGCAGGACTCATGCGCTCCGGTCTGGACCTGTCTTCTGCGCAGATGTTCGATCCGCAGCTCGCGCTCGCGACCGCCGGCAGCGAGCTGCTGCACGCGCTCATCGCCTGCGCCCCGCTGTTCGGCCTCACGATCGTCGCTGCGCTCGCCGCGCCGCTCGCGCTCGGCGGCTGGAACTTCAGCTTCGAGGCGCTGGCCCCGAATTTCTCCCGTCT
>JAKAZL010000045.1:13133-17255 GCA_021815925.1 Pseudomonadota bacterium
ACCTACATCTATCGCCTCAAGACGGCCCGCGCTGCCGGTCAGTTGCCGCCCGAGCCGCCCGTCATTGACCCATCGATCGAAAACACCCGGCATTGATCCATGAGCACCGCTACCGCCACATCGCCCTCATTTCCTTCCCTGAGTGGACTGCTGCGCATCGGCATCGGCGTCCCGGTGGGCGTGCTCGGCGTGCTCGCCATGGTCATCCTGCCGCTGCCGCCGATCGCGCTCGACATTCTCTTCACGTTCAACATCGCCCTGTCGATTGTCGTGGTAATGGGCGTGTTCTACGTTGCTCGGCCGATCGAGTTCGGCGTCTTTCCGACGGCACTGCTGCTGGCCACCTTGCTACGGCTGGCGCTGAACGTGGCCTCGGCCCGAGTGGTCCTGTTGCACGGCTATGCCGGGCCCGGCGCCGCCGGTCACGTCATCGAATCGTTCGGCGAGTTCGTGGTGGGCGGAAATTTCGCCGTCGGCGTGGTCGTGTTCATCATCCTCACGATCATCAACTTCGTCGTCATCACCAAGGGTGCCGGGCGCGTCTCCGAAGTCAGCGCCCGCTTCACCCTCGATGCCATGCCGGGCAAGCAGATGGCGATCGACGCGGACCTCGGGGCTGGGCTCATCACGCAGGACGAGGCGCGCACGCGGCGCGCCGAGATACGCGCCGAGGCGGATTTCTATGGCTCGATGGACGGCGCCAGCAAGTTCGTACGCGGCGATGCGATCGCCGGCATCCTGATCCTGCTGATCAACATCATCGGCGGACTGGCGATCGGCACCCTCGGGCACGGCATGGCGCTCACCGCCGCGCTGCACACCTACACCCTGCTGACCATCGGCGACGGCCTGGTCGCACAGATTCCCGCGCTGCTGCTCTCGACCGCCGTAGCGCTCATCGTCACCCGCATGTCCCGGCCGCAGGACATGGGCGGAGAGCTCAGCAAGCAGCTGTTCGGCAACCCCCGTACGCTCGGGGTCGCCGGCGGTCTGCTCGGGGCGCTCGGCCTGATTCCCGGGATGCCCAACGTCGCATTTCTGCTCATCGCCGCGCTGTGCGGCGGCGGGGCATATCTCATTCAGCGCCGTCGCGCTGCCGTGGCCGCTGCCCCGCCACCCCCGAAGCCCGCCACCGCGGCACCGGAGTCGCGCGAGCTGTCCTGGGACGACGTGCGACCGGTCGATCCGGTGGGGCTGGAGGTCGGCTACCGGCTGGTCTCGCTGGTCGACACCAAGGGCCAGGGCGCGGACCTGCTCGGCCGGGTGCGGGGCGTGCGCCGCAAGCTCTCGCAGGAATTGGGCTTCCTGCTGCCGGCCGTGCACATTCGCGACAATCTCGACCTCGGTCCGAATGTTTACCGCATCAATCTGCACGGCGTGCCGGTGGGCGAGAGCACCGTCTACCCGGATCGGGAGCTCGCGATCAACGCCGGTCGCGTGTTCGGTCCGCTGCAGGGCATTGCCACGCACGATCCGGCCTTCGGGATGGAGGCGGTATGGATCGAGCCGGCCAATCGCGATCACGCCCAGGCGCTCGGCTACACCGTGGTCGACCCGAGCACGGTGATCGCCACCCACCTGTCGTTCATTCTGCAATCGCATGCGCAGGAGATCCTCGGCCACGAGGAGGTCCAGCAGCTGCTGAACACCCTGGCCAAGAGCGCCCCGAAACTGGTCGAGGATCTGGTCCCGCGGGTGCTGCCCCTGGCCGCGCTGGTACGCGTCTTGCAAGGACTTCTGGCCGAACGCATACCCATTCGAAACATGCGCACGATCATGGAAACGCTTGCTGAACACGCGCCCCGCTCACAAGACCCGACCGTCCTGCTGCCGTTGGTGCGCATCGCGCTCGGCCGGCAGATCGTGCAGGACATCGCCGGCGTGAGCGGCGAGCTGCCCGTCATCACGTTCGAGCCGGACCTCGAGCGGCTGCTGCAGGGATCACTGACGGCAAGCGCGACCAGCGCCGGGCTCGAACCGGGGCTCGCCGAGCGGTTGCAGCAGCGCGTCAACGAGGCGACGCAGCAGCAGGAGGCCTCCGGCTCCACCCCCGTGCTGCTCGTCCCGCCCGCCCTGCGCACCTCGATGGCGCGATTCCTGCGCGCCGCCCTGCCAAACCTGCACGTGCTCGCCTGGAACGAAATACCCGACAACCGCAAGGTCCGCGTCGTGACCGCGGTGGGCAGGTAATTCATGAAGATCGTACGACACACCGCACCGGACATGCGCCAGGCGCTGCGCGCGATCCGCGAGCAGCTCGGCGAGGACGCGGTCATCCTGTCCTCGCGGCGCGGCGCGAAAGGTGTGGAAGTGACGGCCGCGGTGGACTTCGATGCCGCGCGGCTCGACAGCACCGCCAAACCGGCCGAACTGCGGGTCGCGCCCGAGACCGCCTTCGCCCCTGCCCCGCCGCCGGCCGCAGCCGCCACGGACGCCTCGGCCGAGGCGATGGGCAATGAACTGAAGACGCTGCGGCGGATGCTCGAGACCCAGCTGGCGCAGCTTGCCTGGAACGAACGCACGCGGCGCCATCCGGTGCACGTCGAGCTGCTGCGCGAGCTCTCTGAGATCGGGGTCGCCCAGGATCTGGCCGATCACCTCGTCGGACAATTGCCACCCGGCGTGGATCTGGCGCAGGGGCGTCGGTTTACCGTCGCCGGGCTCTCGCAGTACCTGCAGGTCACCGGCGACCGCTGGCTCGATAGCGGCGGCTGCGTGGCGTTCATCGGCGCCACAGGGGTCGGCAAGACCACCATGCTTGCCAAGCTCGCAGTGCGGTGGATTCTGCGCCACGGCCCGAAGGATCTGGCGCTGGTGGCCTCGGACACCGTGCGCATCGGCGCCCAGGACCAGATGCACGCCCTGGGACAGCTGCTCGGCGTCCCGGTGCACGTGCCGGAGCGCTTCGAGGCACTGCCGCAACTGCTCGCGGGTCTGAATCGGCAGCGGCTGGTGCTGATCGACACCCCGGGAGCCAGCGTGCGCGATGCGCAGTTCGATGCGCGGCTCGCCGTGCTCGGCGCCTGTGCCCCCCGGCTGGAGCCGGCCCTCGTATTGGCCGCGAGCACCCAGGCCGGCGCACTCGAAGAGACGATCGCGCGCTGCGCGGTCGTGAAGCCTGCCTCATGCCTTCTCACCAAGATGGATGAAGCCGCCAGCCTCGGCGGCGCGCTCTCGGCACTGATTCACGCGCGACTGCCGGTCTCCTACGTCAGCGACGGACAGCGCGTACCCGAGGACCTGCGCCCGGCACGCGCCCTCGAACTGGTCACACAGGCCGTGCGGCTCGCCAAGACAAGCGGCGCCGCTGCGGACGAAGATCTCCTGCGACGACGATTCGGAAAGCTTGCACATGCCAACACCTGAGCTCAGCCTGATCAACAACGCCAAACTCAAGGCACTCGCACAGCCGGTGCAGGTCATCGCCGTCACCGGTGGCAAGGGCGGCGTCGGTAAGACCAGTGTCTCGGTAAACCTCGCTACCGCACTGGCCGCGCGCAAACGCGTCGTGCTGCTCGACGGGGATCTCGGGCTGGCCAACGCCGACGTATTCCTCGGACTGTCGCCGCGCTACACACTCGCACACGTCATCAGTGGCGAGCGCACCCTGGATGAGGTGCTGATCCAGGCCCCGCAGGGCTTTCAGGTCGTCCCGGCAGCCTCGGGCGCGGCCGATCTGGCCACCATGGGCGCTGCCGAGCATCTCGGGCTGGTGCGCGCCTTCAGCTCCCTGGCCGCCCAGGTCGAGGTGCTGATTATCGATACGGCCGCCGGCATCGCTCAGGGCGTACTGCAGTTCGCACAGGCGGCACAGCAGATCCTGGTGGTCATCTGCGACGAGCCCGCCTCGCTCACCGACGGCTATGCGCTCATCAAGGTTCTCAGCCGCAATCACGGCGTGGGACGCTTCCGGGTCCTCACCAATCGGGTGCGCGGATCGGGAGCCGGGCGGGAACTGTTCGAGCGGTTCGAGCGTGTTACGACGCGCTTTCTCGATGTGGTGCTCGAATTCGCCGGCGAGATCCCCGAGGACGAATATCTCTATCGCTCGGTACGCGAACAGCGACCGGTGTGCGACGCGTACCCGGCGAGCAGCGCGGCGCGCGCCTTCAGGAAGCTCGC
>JAKAZL010000046.1:0-14759 GCA_021815925.1 Pseudomonadota bacterium
TCGCGCATCGCCCTGGCATTGATTCCCTTCGTGACGATGTGCTTCTCGGTATCGCTGTGGGACCGCATCGATCCGCGGGTGCTGGGGCTGCCGTTCAACCTGTTCTGGCTCGGCGGCTGGGAAGTGCTCACGGTCGCCTGCCTCGCCCTCGCCTACCGCCTCGGGAAAGCCCGGCACGGCAAACAAGCTGAAAGGCCCCTGTGAGTCCGGCGCTCATCAGCCTCTCGGTGATGGGGCTGGTCGTCACCGTGGGCGCCGGCGTCGGCTTCCTCGCCGCACGCCGTCGCCGGATGGACCTCGAACAGTGGCTCATCGGCGCGCGTGGGTTCGGCGCGGTCCTGGTGTTTCTGCTGATGGCCGGAGAGATTTTCACCACTTTCACGTTCCTCGGCGTCAGCGGCTGGACGTACTCGCGCGGCGGACCGGCGCTCTATGCGCTGGCGTACAACACGCTCGGGGCCGTGGTCGGCTTCTTTATCGCCCCGCGTCTCTGGGTCGCGGCCAAGCAATCCGGCATGCTGACGCAATCGGACTTCTTCGCCCAGCGGTACGGCAGCCGTTGGCTTGCCGCCTTCGTCTGCCTCGTGGGCATCGCCTCCCTCGTACCCTACCTGCAGCTGCAGGTCGTGGGCCTGGGGATCATTGCCTCGGTGACGAGCCTCGGCGCCATCGGCCGCTCGGCGGCCATGAGCGTGGCCGTGGTGCTGCTCGTCGCCTTCGTGTTCGTCAACGGCGTGCGCGCCGTAGCCTCGGTCAGCGTGCTGAAAGACGCCCTGATGCTGCTGTGCGCGGTCGTCATCGGCGTCGGAGTTCCGCTTGCGCATTTCGGCGGCATCGGCGCGATGTTCACCGCCCTCATCCACGCGCACCCGCGCCACCTGACCCTGCCGGGCGACTCCCGCGACCTCGGACATGCCTGGTATGTCTCGACCGTGCTGATGAGTTCGCTCGGCATGCTGATGTGGCCGCACCTGTTCGGCGCCACCTTCACGGCGCGCAGCGCCGATGCCCTGCGGCGCAATTACATCGTCATGCCGCTTTACATCCTGGTGATTCTGCTGATGTTCTTTGCCGGCTACACGGCGCTGCTGGTGATTCCGCACCTCAAGGACGGTGACCTGGCGCTGTTGTCCGTGGTGCGTCAGACCTTCCCGCCCTGGTTCCTCGGGCTGGTCGGCGGCGCCGGGGCGCTCGCGGCCATCGTGCCGGCGGCGATCCTGATCCTGACTGCCTCGAGCCTGTTCGCGAAGAATCTGTTCCGGGCGGTGGTCGCGCCGGGAATGAGCGACGAGCAGGTGCGCCATCTCGCCCGCGCGATGGTCCTCGCCATGGGCGCAGGGAGCCTGTATCTGGCGATCCGCGAGCCGGCGAGCCTTGTTTCGCTGCTGCTCGTCGGTTATGCCGGAGTGGTGCAGTTCTTCCCCGGCGTGCTCCTCGGACTGTACTGGCCACGTGCACGTGGCTCGGCCGTATTCATCGGGATGATCGTGGGCATAGCACTATCCTCGTTCCTGATGCTGACCCACCGGGATCCCTTCCACGGCTGGAACGCGGGCTTTCTCGGACTGTGCGCCAATTTCCTGCTCACCGTCGTGCTGAGCGCTCTGATCAGCGGCGACGCGAAATGTGCAGCCGCAGCGGCTGCAACGCCCGGGAGGTAGCACGCTGGGGCAGCCGCAGCCGCCGCTCAGCTCATGGCCTCGAGGACACGCGTCCAGGCCCGTGCCAGATTTCGCCGATTGTAACCGCCGCCGCCCATCGCCAGCAGCCGCCCCCCGCAGTGCCGCTCGGCCAGGTCCCGCAATCGAGCCGCCGCATACGCATGCGCGGCCTCCGTGTACGCCAGATGCGTGATCGGGTCTCCGGCCAGCGAATCCGCGCCGCATTGCAGCAGAATCAGCTCCGGCCGCTGCGCCTCGAGGTAGCGCTCCACTTCCTCGAAGGCTCGCCGGAACTGCTCATCGCCGGCGCCCGGGGGCATCGGTATGTTCAACTTGGTGCCCACCGCCGCGCCGCGTCCGGTCTCGCTGCGATCGCCGGTTCCCGGATAAAGAAACCGGCCGTCCTCGTGCAGGTCCGCAAAGGCGAGGAGCGGATCGTCCTCGAAGGCGTAGAACACCCCATCGCCGTGATGCGCATCGATGTCCACGTACGCCACACGCTGCAGACCGTAGCGGCGCCGGGCCGCCTCGATCGCCACGCCGCAGTCGTTGAAGACGCAAAAGCCGGCCGCATGATCGCGGCCGGCATGATGCAGCCCGGCAATCGGAACGAACGCACGACGCAATGGCCCCGCCATGATGCCCGCCAGTGCCTCGAGCGTACCGCCGACGACGTTCGCGGCCGCCTCGTAAACGCCCGGGAATGCTGGCGTGTCACCGGCATCGAGAAAGCCCTCTCCAGCGCGCGACGCCCTGTCCACCCGCTCCAGATATTCCGGCGTATGAAAGAGCTCGAGCTCCTCGCGCGTCGCGGGCCGGGCCGCGCGCCGCGCGAGCCGCTCCCAGCACTGCGAGCGCTCCAGCTCATGCATGAATGCCGCATGCCGGTCAGGACCGAACGGATGCCCGCCCGGGAAACCGTATGAGGCGATCTGTTCACCGCACACGAGAATGGCCGTCGGTTGCATCGCAGGTCCCCGCTGTGCTGCGCTCTCACTCGGGCGGAATGCCCGCCACGTCCGTGCGGCTGCGCCCGAGGAGCGACAGCACGATGTAGTAAATGATCCCGAGTGCGATCCAGCAACCGCCGAGGATCTTGGCCGTACGATCCATGCCGGCGAGCACGTACAGGATGACGATGAGTCCGGCGAGCGGACAGAGCAGATGGCGGACCCAGGCGCCGGAGCGGCGGCGGAAGAAGTGATGATAGGTCACCGCGACGTGCAGCAGCGCGAAGCTGCTCAGCGCCCCGAAATTGACCACGCGGCTGAGGTCATCGATGCGCCGCGCGAAGAACAGCCCCACCAGCAGCGAGACCGCTGCCACGAGCAGCGTACTGACGTACGGAGTCTTGAAGCGCGGATGAATCGCCGCGAGCACCGCCGGCAGCTTGCGATCGCGCGCCATCGCGAACAGCACGCGCGCGACCGCCGCCTGCGCGGCCATGGCGTTGGCGATCCCAAACGAGATCACCACGGCGAGGATTGCCGCGAGCCGCAGGCCATTGCCCCCGGCACGCGCTGCGACCTGGTAGAACGCCGTCGCCGTCGAGTCGAACCGCATACCGTGCGCCAGGTCTGCGGCGATCCAGGTCTGCAGGACGAACAGCGCGCCGATCAGCACCAGTGACAACAGCGTCGCACGGGCAATGGCGTGGCGCGCGCCGGTGCTCTCCTCCGAGAGCGTCGAGATGCCGTCGAAGCCGAGGAAGGACAGCACCGCGATCGAGGTGGCGCCGGCCACGGTGGTGAGGGAGAAATGCCGTGGGTCATAAAGCGGTGCGAGCGTCAGACCGCCCGCGCCGGCGCCGCTGTACAGCGCACGCGCGCCGACCACCACGAACACCGCGAGCGTCAGCAGCTCCAGCGCCAGCAGCACCTTGTAGAGCCGGGCCGTGAAGCGCACCCCGAGCAGATTCGCAGCGGCGTTCACCGCGACGAACCCGACCAGCCAGGCCGATACCGGGATCTGCGGCAGCAGCGGCCGCAGCGCGACTGCCGAGAACAGGTACAGCAGCGCCGGGATCAGGATGTAATCGAGCAGAATGAGCCAGCCGGCCAGAAAGCCCGCGGTTTCGTGCAGACCGCGCTGCACGTAGGCGTACACCGAACCGGCGAGCGGAAATGCGCTCGACATCGCCGCGTAGCTCATGGCCGTGAACAGCATGCCGGCCATGCCGATCAGATAGGCCAGCACCACCATGCCGTGCGCGTCCTGCCACACGAAGCCGAACACCGAGAACGGCGCGATCGGCACCATGAAGATCATGCCGTAGACGATCAGATCGACGAGGCTCAAGGCGCGGTCGAGCTGATCCTCGTAACCAAATTGCTCAAGGGACATGCAGGTGTTTCGCGGTCAGGTAACGGCCGGCACCGAGTCTAGGCGCAGCCCAGTCCATGGTAAAGTACGGCCTCACCCCGCAGCGATCCCGTTCATGACACACCGCCATACCATCCACGCGCAGCACTTCGGCTGGGACAACAGCCTCGCTCCGGTCCAGCGCATCGCCCCCGGCGAGGCACTGGAGTTCGAGGTGCAGGACGCTTCCGGCGGTCAGTTCACGCCCGACTCCGGCGCAGCGACGGTGGCCGGCCTCGATTTCGCCCGCGTCAATCCGGTCGCGGGACCCGTGTACATCGACGGTGCCGAGCCCGGCGACGTGCTGCGCGTGACGGTGCTGTCGTTCGCGCCGTCGGGCTGGGGCTGGACCGCCAACATCCCGGGATTCGGACTGCTCGCGGAAGACTTTCCCGAGCCGGCGCTGCACCAGTGGCGCTACGAGGCGAGCTCGCTCGCCCCCTGCGCTTTCGGCTCTTGGGCCCGCGTGCCGCTGAAGCCGTTCGCCGGCACGATCGGACTGGCGCCCGCCGAGCCGGGCTGCCACAGCGTCGTGCCCCCGCGCCGGGTGGGCGGCAACATGGATCTGCGCGACATCGCAGTCGGCACCGAGCTGCATCTGCCGGTGGAGGTCCCGGGCGCACTGTTCTCGGTGGGCGATACCCACGCGGCGCAGGGCGACGGCGAGGTCTGCGGCACGGCGCTCGAGAGCCCGATGCGCGTGGCGCTGCGCTTCGAGCTGATCAAGCAGCAGCCGCTCACCTTCCCGCGACTGATCACTCCGGGACCGGTGACCCGCCACCTCGATGCGCGTGGTTACCTGACGAGCACGGGCATCGGACCGGACCTGATGCTGGCCGCGCGCGACGCGGTCCGCTCCATGGTCGATTGGCTGACGCGCGAGCACGGCATGCCGGCCATCCAGGCCTACATGCTGTGCAGCGTGTGCGGCGACCTGCGCATCAGCGAGATCGTCGACATGCCGAACTGGATCGTTTCTTTTTACTTCCCCCGGTGCGTCTTCGACTGACGGCTCACCGCGGGCTCGCCGTGCCGAGTCCGCCGCCGGCGCCCTGAGCGCGACGCAGGCATTGTCCCTCCCGGCGGCGAGCTGAGGCCTGCTCGAGCGAGCAGGCCTCAGCCGGCAGATGCGTTCGGGCGCCTATTTGCCGAAGTTGTAGCTCACATCGAGCCCGTAGGTGATCGGCTGGTTCACGATGTAACGCGTGAACTGCGGGATCGCCAGATTGATCTGCGGCAACGGATCGAGCAGCGTCTGCTTGTTGAACGCGTTATCCACGAACAGCGCGGCAGTCCAGTTCGCCGTGCGCAGCCCGACGCGCAGATTCACGATGCCGTAGGACGGCAGATTGATCTGCGTCTGGCCGATGTTGTTGAGGTACACGGTGACGCCGTACGGCAGGTCGTACCGCGATCCCACGTAGCTGTAGTTCACGTTACCGATGAACGCCATGTCGTCCGTCAGGGCGTGATGGTAGTTGAGCGACGCCGAGCCGGTGACCTTCGGCGTATCCGGAACCGCGTAGCCCTTCGGTATGCCGGTGATCGCACTGTTGCTCAGGAACTCGCTGTGCGTGTATCCCCAGTCGGTCGCGAAGTCGAATCCGTCACCGAGATCGGCTCGGAACTCCGCCTCGAGTCCGTAGATGTTGGCGTTTCCGCCGTTCACGGTGAAGCCGAAGCCGGCGATATTGGTCGAGACCTGCGGGTCCATCCAGCGCTCGAAGTACGCCGTCAGGTTGAACAGTGCCCGCTGGTGCCAGAACACGTTCTTGGTGCCGACCTCATAGTCCCACACCGAGTCGGAGTTGAACTGCGGCACGCCCTGTCCGTTGACGTTCGGGAAGTTCGCGAGCGACGTATACGTGGTGCCCGGCTGCGTCGGCGTCGCAGACAGCTTCGCCTGTAGACCGCACTGCTGGATCTGCACCAGTGAGGTGGGTGCACCGCAGATGGCGGGCGTCACCGGATAGTTGTAGCCGACGAACGGCTGGCTGGTGCCGCCGAGGCGGAAGCCCTTGGCGATCGTGCCGTACACCATGTGGTTCTTGTCGATCTGCCAGGTCAGGTTGAAGCGCGGATTGGTGCCGCTCGCGCTGCCACCCGCGCTGGTATTGAACGGCTTGGTGTTACCGGCCACCGTCGGCGCTCCGCTCAGCAGGTTGGCGAAGCCGTAGGGCGTGAAGTCACCCCACTCGGTGTTGGTCTGAGAATAGGAATAATGGTACCAGCGCACTCCCGCCGAGGCGGTGAGCCCGTGGACGAACTCCCAGGAGATGTTGCCGAAGAAGGCGTTCTGCAGGATGGTCTGCGGTTGGTAGTCGACGTAGACGTTGGCGACGGGACCGGCCTGGGGATTGACCGACCACATGTCCCACTCGGAATTCAGGTCCTGGTAGTAATAGCCGGCCAGCCACTGCAGCGGACTGTTGCTGGTGGAAGCCACGCGCAACTCCTCGCTCACCTGGCGCGTGTAATCGCGCTCCTCGACGCCCGGCCCGAACGGTCCGGGGCCCGTCGGGCCGACGCCGCCTGCGGAAGGGTCGTACGGAAATGCCTGGTTCGCCGAGCCGAGTCCGGCGGAGCTGGCGTTCTCCTCGGAGCCGTCCTGGGAGACCAACGCATGGTTCGACCACAGGCCGGTGATGGAGGTCACACCGATGTCCGGCGTGACCGCGTATTCGACCTTCAGGCTGCCCAGCGTGAAGCGGTCCGTCTGCGGCTCGGAGGTCTGATAGATCTCGTAGTGTCCCTTCTGCGCCGGCATGCTCGGGTTGGTCGGGGAGCCGTTGACGTCCACCGCGTTCGGGGCGTTCGCCGTGTCCTGCTGCCACATCAGCATCGGGGTGATCTTCAGCTGATCGTTCGGCTGGTAGAGCAGAATCGCGCGGAACGAGTCGTCCGTCGATGAGTTGACCTGGGAGGTCGTCGAGAGGAGCGGCGCGCTGTAGAAGTTGCTCGGCCGGTAGCAGGGCGTGCTCGGGCAGGTGTCCGACTGCACGGACCCGTCGGCGAGCACGTAGCGGTTCAGCCAGCCGCTGGTGGTGGTGTGCGAGCCGACCAGCCGCAGGGCGGCCGTCGACCCGAACGGCAGGTTCACCATGCCGTTTTGCGTGAAATTGATGCCCCCGCCGGAGCCGGTGTCCGATACGGTCGTCTCGCCGGAGGCATCGAAATTGCCGAGCTCCGGCGTGGCGGGAATCAGGCGGACCGTGCCGCCCATCGAGCTCGATCCGTACAGCGTCCCCTGGGGACCGTGCAGAACCTCCACGCGCTGCAGGTCGTAGAGGTTCGGATCGATGATGACCTTGCCGAGCTGCTCCGAGGCGGGAGCCGACAGCGCGATGTCATCGAGGTAGACACCGACCATCGAGGTGTTGCCGCCGGAGGAGTTCAGGCCGCGCATCTCGTACTCGGTCTCGTTCGGTCCCGACGTACGCATGGACAGGCCCGGAATCCCCTGGGCCAGGGTATTGAAATCCGCCAGGCCGCGGTCGGCGATGTTCGCCGCGGTGAGCACCGTCATACTGATCGGGGTGTCCTGCGCCAGCGTCTTGCGCTTGGTTGCCGTGACGATGATCTCAGCGAGCCGGTTCGAGGGCGCGGTGCTCGTCTGCACGCCGGCGGCATAGGCCGCAGCCGCACCGGTGGACCCGAGAATGGCCGCCACCGCGATGGCCACCACGTGATTTCTGCGCATCATGATCATGACTCCAGGAGGTGTCGCTGTGGAGTTCCCTGCCGCCGCACGCGAGACATCGCATTCGATTGCGATGCCCCCGCGGCAGCTTGCGGGAACGGTTTGACCAGACTCTACCTGTCGCCACACGGTATTGGCAAATTCGCCACGCCAGGCGTCGGATCCCTTCAAACGTCGCTTTCTTCACGGCTTCCGCGGAGTCAAGACACGTTGCGCGCGCGCCACACACGGGACTGCGGCGAGTCCCGGTGCGGCCCTCGAGCGACGGCGCGATGGTCGGGTCCGCCTTGCGCGTGCGCGCTATGCATGCTTGCATCACCCGATCCGATCCTTGAAGGAAGTCCCCATGGCTCGCGCACGCCCGGCCCGCCTGCAGCACATCGCCGGCATCGGTGTCGACCGGATGGGGGCCCTCGCGGATGCCTCGGGCCGGGATTTCCTGCGCCTGGAGAACCTCGACACCGACATCCCGCCGGATCCGGCGGCCATCGAGCGCACTCGCGCCGCCGCCGGCAACGACGCCGATAACAGCTATCTGCCCTTCGTCGGCCAGAGGCGCCTGCGCGAGAGTGCTGCTCGGCACGTTGCGCGTCTGTCGGGCGTGCCGTATAGCGGCGAGCGCAACTGCCTCATCACGGCCGGCGGACTGTCCGGCATCCTGAATGTGCTGCTGGCCACGGTCGAAGTGGGCGATGAAGTCATCGTCACCGACCCGACCTACGCCGGGCTCATCAACCGCATCCGCCTCGCCGGCGGCGTGCCGAAGTTCGTGCCGTTCGAGTTCACACCGGGCGGGCTGTGGCGCCTCGACCCCCAGGCACTGCGTGCGGCAATCGGGCCGAAGGTGACGGCGATGCTGCTCATGTCGCCCGCGATGCCCTGCGGCGGCTTCCTCGAGCAGAGCGACTGGGCGGTGGTCGCCGAGCTGTGCTGCGCGCACGACCTCACCCTCATCCTCGATGCGGCGATGGAGCGGCTGCTGTTCGACGAGCGAGCGCTGATCCATCCGGCGGGCCTCCCCGGCATGGCACAGCGCACGATCACCGTGGGCTCCTGCGCCAAGGAACTGCGCATGATCGGCTGGCGGGTCGGCTGGGTGATCGCCCCGGAGAGCTACATGCCCGACCTGGTCGCGGTCAGCCTCGCCAACGTCGTCGTCCCGGTCGGCATCGCACAGGATGCGGTCGCGACGGCATTGGAGAATTCCGCGGACGGACTCGCCCCCTATGTGCGGGAGCTGCAGAGCCGCCGCGACGCGCTGGCGCGTGAGCTCTCCGGCCTGCCCTTCGGGCTGCCCGCCGGCGGCTGGTCGCTGCTGCTGCGCGCCTCGGACTTCGGCATCGATGGCACCACCCTCTCCACGCGCCTGCTCGAGCAGGGCGTGTGCGCCACGGCGATGGCCGGTTGGGGCGAGACCCACGGCGCGCAGTACATCCGCTTCGTCTTCGCCAACGAGCCGGCGTCGCGCCTGGCGGGCCTCGGCGCGCGCGTGCGCGCCGCGCTGCGGTCCGACTGAGACGCGGCGCCGTCCGGCGCGGCGTGCGGGGCGCAGGAGCTCTGCGCCCCTCCCCTCAGAACGGCATGCCCGGCGGAATCCGCGGCGTCGCGTCCTGCAACTGCGCGCGCAGCAGCGCCGGATGAGTCAGCACCTGCGCCATGCTGCGCTCCCAGGCCGCCGTATCGCCCGTGCCCTGGCTGGCGGCGAAGCGCCGCGCGATGCCGGCCAGCCGATCCGCGATGAGCGCCGCCACATCTGGCGATGTGTGCCGGTCGCTCACGGTCCGCGCGAGCGTCATCAGCGTGCGATAGGCGATCCGGCGGCCGACGGCCCCGTGCACGCCATCGACCGTGGCCGCAAGGAGCCGATTGAGCAGCTCGCCGAGACCGGGCAGCCTGGAGTCCGCCTGGTGCTGCTCATAGACCCGCGTCAGACGCGAGGGCGCGAGCAGCGCGTTCAGCGTCACCTGCGCGGCGACGTCGGCGGCAACCAGCGGATCGAAGACTGCGCCACCGGCGTTGGCGAACACTTCCTGGTCGAACTGCGGGTTGCGCGCACCGTGGATGCCGTAGGAGAGCTCACTCAGCAATCGCGGCGGCACCGTCAGCTCGCGCGTAGAGAGCGTCTCGAGCAGGGCCGCGATCGCCGCATTCTGTTCGCGCGCGCCCACGGGGCGGGCCGGCGGATGCGGGTGACCGTTGATGGCGTAGTTGTAATCAACTCCGCCGACCAACTTCGCCGCTGCGACCGCCTCGTACCGCTGCAGCAACCACACCAGCACGAACTGGCGCCGCAGATCGGCAAGTGGCTCATCCGGCAGCAGCACCTGGTTACCAAATCGATCGAGCGCGATGCGCCGCACGGCCATCATGTGCCGTAGCGCGACGACCGGATCCGGCCCGTCATCCCAGAGACTCGCCCAGGGCGTCGGGGAGGCTGGCGAGCGGGCATCGGTATCGGTGATGTAGCGCGCCCCGGAGGCCACCATCGCGTCCGCGAGTGTGCTGTCGTAGTGCCGGAGCGTCTGTCCCGGCGGCGGCTGGCCGTACAGCCACTTCACCGTGAACAGGTCCCAGCTGCCAAGGCCCGTCGCATACGCCTGCGACAGATCGATGCGGCCGTCTTTCACGAGGATGCGCGGCCCAGGGTAATCCATCACCGAGGCCCGGTGCTGGGTGCTGCCGGTGAAGTTGTGACTGAACCCGAGCGTGTGACCCACCTCGTGGGCGGCGAGCTGGCTCAGGCGCAGCAGCGTCTCGCGCACGGGATCATTCGGACCTCCGGTGTTGTCGTACTTCGTGCCCACCAGCGCGTGGAAGATGCGCATGTCCTGGCGGACGCGCAACGAGCCGAGCACGGCGACGCCGCGCACGATCTCCCCGGTGCGCGGATCGACGATGCGCTGCCCGTAGGACCAACTGCGGGTCAGGCGGTCGTCCCAGAACACGACGTTGTAGCGCACGTCGTTCGGACTGACGCCCTTCGGCAGCACCTTGACCTGGAACGCATCGACGTATCCGGCCGCCGCGAATGCCTTGGCCCAGTAGCGCACCCCGCGCAGCAGGGCGGCACGGATCTGCGGCGGTGCGGACCGGTCGATGTAATAGACGATGGGCTTGCGCACGCGCGAGCGGGCCCGGTCGGGATGGATCTTCTGCAGCCGGTACCGTGTGGCGTATTCGTGAAAGACCCGCTGCCCGAGCGGCGTGGTGTAGTCGTAGACCTCGATCGGCTCGCCGCCGGCGCGGATGTCGTACGGATGGGGGATGTAGCCCGGCGGCGGCAGCCTGATCAGCGAGGAACGCACCACGAAGCTGACCTTGTGCGGATCAGGCGCGACACCGCGCACCGCCGCGCCCGGGTTGCTCGAGGCGAAGGTCTCAAGCGCCGCGAAGGCAATGTTGTCGGGGAAATCCTGCACCGAACGCAACATCGGCGCGCTCAGCGACGGCACCAGCTTGAACGCCGCCCCGCCGCCGGCATCGAGCTGCCGGGCGAGATGCATCACGTCCTGGGTGAGAAACGGCGCGATGTCGATCACCACGCTGCCATCGGGACGGATGCTGACCGGCCGGGTCATCCAGACCACATCGACCGGGAAGCTGGCGGTCACTCCCTCACGCTCATCGGCGGGGCCGCCAACGGCCCGGAAGCGCGGATTCTCAAAAGCGATCGCGACCTCGGTGCCGATCCGGCGGAAATCGAGCAGCTGCGTGGGCCCATCGAGTCCCCGGTCGAGGGTGATGTCGGCCGAGCCGAGCCCGGTCTGCAGCGAGGTCGCGTAGAGGTAACGAGCGTAAATGCCATCCGCCTTCGGGGGTGGCAGCGTCAGCAGAATCCGCCCGTGCACTGTGTCGACGCGCACCGGCAAGAGCCCCTCGGCGCCCGCCGGCGCAGCCCGCAGCGCCACCAGGGCGCACACCACCATCACGAAGCGGCCAAGGGCCGCAAATCGCTGTTGCATCGGTTCGTTCTCCCCTGCCAACCCGGACCCGGCGCCGCCGCGACTCGATCGGGCAGCGTCTGTTCATATTCTCGCTGGCCCGGCCGCGCAGCGGCCCGGGCATCGTGCCCCATCACTATACCCCGATCGGCCCGCCGCGCTCAGCCCGCCGGGGCATTCTGCAGCCGATAGCGCAACCACACCGCGCCACCCTCAAGCACCTCACAGCTCTGGAGCTGCATCCCCGTGAGCGGTGCCCGCACGCCGCTCTCGGCTGCCCCGGAATCAAACACGCTCGGGGCGCCCTCAGCGCCATCGAGCGCCGGACACACCGCCAGACTCACCTCATCGATCAGCCCGGCGCGCAGGAACGCGCCGTTGACATGTCCGCCGCCCTCGATCAGCAGTCGCTTGATGCCAAGTTCGCGGTTGAGGAACTCGAGCGCCGCGCGCAGATCGAGCGAGCGCTCGCCGGCGAAGAAATAGGACACCCCGTCCGCGCGCAGTCCCTCGAGGTGCGCATCAGCGACCTGCGTGCCCAGCACCACGACGATCGGGTCCCCGCCGATGTCCGCGCGACCCCAGGCGATGCGCCCGTGCGGATCAAGCACGACTGCGAACGCCGCCGCCTCCCGCCGGGCAAGCCAGGGCTCGCGCGGATAGGAGCGCGCGCCGCTCGAGCGGTACCCCGATGACTTGGCGAACTCCGCTCCAGTGACCCGCCCAATCAACCAGGCATCCCCGCCGAGCCGCTCGTGCAGACGCTCGAAGAGCGTGCCTCCGTCGCGGGTCTGCGGTCGCCAGCGGCTGTGCAGGATCCGGCCATCGACACTCGCGACCATGTGGCAGATCACATACGGCTTCATGACAGTGCTCTCCGCTTCGCGCTCCGCCAGCGATTTAAGCCGTCACGGAGCGTCTGCGCAAGCCGACACTCCAGCACCCTCAGCAGCTCTGGGCCGGGACAAAGTGTTAGCCCCCGCACAATTCCGAACGCACGCGCTGGCCTCGCGCAACGATAACTCGTATGAGTGTCACCTGCTTCGCTCCGCGCTGCTGCGGACAAACGGATCGACCCATGATCGGCGTTACAGTCTTCGCCGCAATGGCGGTTCTCCTGATCGCCTATGCGCTCACGCTCTACCGGGGCCTTAACCGCACCCGCCGCTCGCTGGCGCGCGCCTGGTCGAACCTGGAGTTCTCGTGGGCCCGGCGCGACGGGGACATTAGCCGGCTGCTCGAGCTCTGCGAGCACAGCGCGCCGGCGGAGCCCGACACCCTCGAGCGCCTGGTCGCCGCCCGCGCAGCGCTGCAGAGCGCCCGCAGCAAACGCGACGTCGCCGCCGTGAGCGCCGCGGAAAGCGCCCTGCGCGGCGCACTGAGTCCGGTCTACGCGATCGCCGCGCGCAACCCACATTCATACGCCGAGTCGCTCCTGCGCGCCCTGCGCTTCAGGATCCGCGCGCACGAGCGCGCGATCTGCGCACACTGCGAACGCTACAACCAGGCCGCTGATGCGCTCAATGCGCGCATCGATCTGCTGCCCGATGCGCTGATCGCCGGTCTGTGTCACTGCGCGCCGGTTAGCGCACTCGACCTCGGTGTACCCGGCGCTGACATCGAATTGAATCTCGCCTTCAGCAAGTAAGCCCCTCGCACTGCCGCTTGCGCGGCGTGCGGCCGAGAACCCCGAGCATGTCCCACGTCCCAAACCAAACCGGCTGCCGTATGTGCCGAGAAGGCGGCGTTGCGCCGGAATTCACCATGGCCTTCCAGCCCATCGTGGACATCGCCCGCGGCAGCGTCTTCGCCCACGAGGCGCTGGTGCGCCCGCTCGGCGCTGGCGATGCGCACGAGGTCTTGAGTCGCATCACCGACGATAACCGCTACGCCTTCGATCAGGCCTGCCGGGTCAAGGCCATCACGCTGGCCGCCCGCCTCGGGATGCGCAGCCTGCTCAACATCAACTTCCTGCCGAACGCGGTGTACCAACCGGCTGCCTGCATCCGATCCACCCTGGAGGCCGCCACGCGCAGCGGCATGCCGCTCGAGCAGATCGTCTTCGAGGTGACCGAAGACGAGCGCTCGCGCGATGCGGCG
The DNA here is from genome assembly GCA_021815925.1 of Pseudomonadota bacterium. Classification (GTDB taxonomy): domain Bacteria; phylum Pseudomonadota; class Gammaproteobacteria; order Steroidobacterales; family Steroidobacteraceae; genus 13-2-20CM-66-19. The sequence continues at coordinate 13,764 of JAKAZL010000046.1, forward strand.
CACCTGCGGGCGATTTTCACCGAATACAAGCGGCACGGCATGCGCACCGCGATCGATGACTTCGGGGCCGGTCACAGCGGACTGAACCTGCTCGCGCAGTTCCAGCCGGACATCATCAAAATCGACATGGCGCTCACCCGCAACATCCACACCGACCGCGTGCGGCGCGTCATCACGCACACGATCGTGCAGATGTGCGAACAACTCGACATCACGGTCATCGCCGAGGGGATCGAGTCGCTCGAGGAGGCGTTGTGCCTGCGCGAACTGGGCATCACGCTGCAGCAGGGCTACTACTACGCACGGCCGGCGCGTGAGGCGCTGCCGCCGGTCAGCGCCCAGGCCCTGCGCGCGGTGCACGCGCAGTTCGAGGAGCATCTGCTGAGGCAAGCGGCCTCCTGAGCGCGGCGCCGCTGACGACCCAGCGCGGCAGGCCCGCGCGCGCCTTGTGCACCGGCCGTGCGATCCGTCCGCCGGCCGAACCGCGCCGCGGGACACGCACCCGGCCGCGCCTGAATCACCAGTTCAGACAGGCACTTAGGCGCCGCATGGGACAGCGCGGCGGCGCGTGATTATGTAAAGTAGATGAGCGGTCTGTCCAGGCCGCCCGCGGCGTGAATTCGAACCGATCGCGCACCCGAGCTACTGCTCATTGCGAGCTACGCGTCCAGGGAGTCGGTCACGGTTTTGATTCCCTCCTCCAGACCGCTGCGCTATAGTCCGCGCAAACACCAAGACGAACGAGGCCCTGCAAGCCCGGCCATCGCCCCCGGCGGACGATTGCCGACCGAAAAAAATTCAGCGGATGACGGTCACACAGGGGATCCGGTAGGGGATCAATCACGCGACGGCTCGTTCGCCGCGCCGGCGGGACGATCGGGCGTCGTGCTCAGTCCAGGGGAGCATTCAGATGCATCGCAGTAAGACTCTAGCGCGTTGGACTCTCGCATCGCTGTGCGCCATCGGCACGGCGGCATTGCCGGCCACGGCGCTGGC
>JAKAZL010000046.1:14859-17185 GCA_021815925.1 Pseudomonadota bacterium
GCCTATGCCTATTGGCGCGATATCGGCCTGCGGGTCCGCGAGGACCGCATCCGCAAGGTCATGGTCGACGGCGGCACACCGGTCGCGGCCGGTGCCGGTGACGATGAGACCTCGCTCGACGTCGAGCAGTCGGGCGGCCTCGCTCCGGATGCGCACATCCGCGTGTACATCGCGCCGAACACCAACCAAGGCTTCCTCGACCTGTTCTACAGCGCCGTATCCGACAACATCGCCGATACGGTCTCGATCAGCTGGGGCGAGCCGGAGGAGCTGTACTTCGCAGCGCTGAACAACGGTGTCGACTACACCGGGCAGCTGCAGGCCATGGACCAGGCGCTGCTCGAGGGCGCCGCCCAGGGCCAGTCGTTCTTCGCCGCATCGGGTGACTCGGGGGCGTACGACATCAACAACTCGCAGATTGCCAGCATTCCGTCGTACTCCCAGCAGCTCACGGTGGATGCACCGGCGGACGATCCGTTCATCACGGCCGCCGGCGGCACCATCATCAACGCCGTCATCCCCGGGATCCCGAGCATGGGTTGCCCGGCGATTCCGATCCAGACCCCGGAGGTGTGGGGCTGGGATTACCTGCTGAAGTACTGGGGAAGCTGCCTGCAGATCCCGACTGCGAATGATGCGGACGGCGCGCTCGACTTCGACGACGTGTTCCCGGTCGGCGGTGGCGGCGGGGTGAGCTCCTACTGGCCGCTGCCCTCCTACCAGAGCAACACGGCGGGCATCCAGAGCACGCAGCCCGGGCAGAGCCTGCTCTACTACCCCAATCCGCCGAGCACCACCGGTGCGGTGGATTTGATCGACCTGCCGGCCGACTTCGCCGGTCGCAATATGCCGGATCTCGCGCTCAATGCCGATCCGGACACCGGCTACGTCGTGGTGGACTGCACCGACTTCCCCAAGCCGGCCAACCCGTTCTGCGCCGCCAGCGGCTTCGGTGGCACGAGCTTCGTCGCCCCGCAGCTCAACGGCATGACCGCACTGATCGATCAGGCCGCCGGCGGGCGTGTCGGCTTCCTCAACCCGACGATCTACACACTGCAGAACGAGCTCGGCTATGGCCGCGGCTCGCCCTTCCTCGACATCACCGCGGGCGACAACTGGTTCTACCAGGGCGTGCCCGGGTATGACGATGGCTCGGGCATCGGCTCGATCAACGCGGCGCGTCTCGCGCTCATCTACATGTTCATGAACGGCGGCGACGGCGGCGGAAACGATCACCGCTGACCTTAAGCCATCCGGCACCTCACCGAAGCCTCTTCCCGCTCGCGCGGGAAGAGGCTTCTTTTTTGCCGCGACTCATTGCTACACTGGCCCGGCCGCGCTGCACCGGAGGAGGACGAGTCGTGGTCTATGTAGCGATCCTCGTCGCCTCGCTGTTTTTGCTCATCGCCTTCGCGGTGGAGCGCCTGGACCGAGCCTCGGGACTGCCCTCGGTGATCATCATGATCGGCCTGGGGCTGCTGACACAGCCGGTTCTGCAATACCTCGGCGTACTGGTGCGCGGAATCGGCGCCATCGTGCCGGTGGCCGGCGCGGTGGCCCTGGTGCTGATCGTGCTCGAGGGCGCCCTCGACATCGAGCTGAAGCGCGAGCGGCTGCGGATCGCACTGTCTGCCTTTACCGTCGTCGTGCTCGCCCTGCTCTTCTACGGAGCCGTGTTCGCCACGCTTGCGGTCCGGCTGCTCGGACTGACGGCGCTGCAGGGCGCGCTGCTCGCCACCCCGCTCGCGCTGATCAGCAGCTCCGTCGCGATACCGGCAAGCCGCGCGCTCGATACGCAGACCCGCGAATTCGTCGTCTATGAGAGTTCCACATCCGACATCCTCGGGGTGCTCGCGTTCTTTGCGCTGCAGGACTCAGGCGGCACCGTGCGCGGCTTTCTCACCGCGCTCGCCGGCGGCGGTGCGCTGTCGCTGCTGCTCGCCGTGGCCTGCTCGGTGGCACTGGTCCTGGTCTCCACCCGCGAGACCGCACACGTGCGCTACATTCCGCTGCTCGCCGGACTGTTCGCGCTCTATGCCGCCGGAGAGTTGCTGCACCTCTCCCCGCTCATCATGGTCGTGCTGTTCGGATTGATGCTGAACAACCGCACGGCGCTCGCACGCATTCCGGGGCTGACGCGCGTGGCGGGGCGGATTTCCGAGCAGACTGTCGGGGAGTTCAAAGTGCTGGTGCAGGAGCTGACCTTCGCGGTACGAGGCTTCTTCTTCTTTCTGCTCGGCTATTCGACCCATCTCACCGACCTTGGCTCACCGCATGCCTGGGTGGCCGCAGCCGTGATCCTGATCGTCATCTACGGGGCGCGCTT
>JAKAZL010000047.1:0-15224 GCA_021815925.1 Pseudomonadota bacterium
ATCGCCGACTCGCCGCTCGTGGCCGCTGCGCTCACCGGGGCGCTGTTCGGTCGCGCAGGCCGGGTGGTCGTGTCCGTCGTGGTGTTCCTCTCTGCGGCCGGCTTCGTCAATGCCACCATCGTGCACATGCCGCGCACCTTCTATGCGATGGCCGAGGACGGAGCCCTGCCGCGCGCGTTCATGCGAGTCAATCCGCGCACACAGACGCAGCCGGCCGGGTTGGTCTTCTTCGGCCTCACGATGCTCGTGCCGGCGCTGTTGCTCGGCTCGTTTGCCAAGCTGCTCGATTACGTGATCCTGGTCGACACGGTGACGCTCGCCGTCGTCGCATCGACACTGTTCGTGCTGCGCCGCGAGTCCGGCGCCGCGGACAGCTTTGCCATGTGGGGCTATCCGCTGCTGCCGGCGTTTTACATCCTCTGCCTGCTCACCGTGGCCGTGCGGGTGTCGGTGTTGCAGCCCTCGCTCGCTTTCGCCGGCGCGGCGATCCTCCTCACGGGCTGGCCGCTGTTTCGCTTCGGCCGGCGCCTGTTCGGTTCGCCCCACCCGCGCGCGCCGGGCCGCTGAGACGCTCGGCTCACTCGAGTGGCAGCTGGGTGGTGAACTTCTTGGTGCGCAGCACGAAGCTGGTGTTGACCGAACGCACCGCCGCGAGCTGCAGCAGCTGGGTGGACAGGAAGTGCTCGTACGCCTCCATGCTCGCCGCGACGATGCGCAGCAGATAATCGTTCGTGCCGCTCATCGAGTGGCACTCGAGCACCTCGGGCCGCTCGCGCACGAGCTGGTCGAATGCGCCGACCGTGTCGGCGTGGTGGTTCTCCAGCGAGACCAGCGCATAGGCCTGTACCGGCAGTCCGATGGCCGGTGCCGACAGCAGTGTCGCGTAGCCGGCGATCACCCCCTCGCTCTCGAGGCGCTTCAGCCGCCGCCAGCACGGCGCGGGGGAGAGGCCGACCCGCTTGGCCAGCTCCTGGTTGGTGATGCGCGCCTCGAGCTGCAGCGTCTCAAGGATGCGGCGATCCAGTCGGTCGAGCGGACGTGCCACGGTCATGCCCCGGAATGGTCAATATTGAAAGAATATTGCTACAGAGGGGACGAAATGAGCAAGAAAGGCAAGCCTATTTCGTGAAGGAGCGCATAGGCTGGGCGGAGTGACAAATGTCCGGAGCGGACCCATGGCTTCTCCCGCCTCCTCCACGGCGCTCGCAGGCCACTGCGCATCGGCCGCCTCCCAGCCGGACTGGCCGCGGGTGACGCGGCTGCTGCACTGCTCGCGCGCGCTCGATGACATCGAAGAGACCCGCCTGGTGCCCGCCCGGCAGGTGATGTATCAGTTCTCCGCCCGCGGGCACGATCTGGCGCAGATTCTGCTCGGGCTGCAGCTGACCGATCCACACGATGCGGTCACGGTGTACTACCGTTCCCGTCCACTGATGCTGGCCCTCGGAGTGGACCTCGAGGAAGCCGCGGCGGGTCCCCTGGCGCGCGCCGGAGCGTTCAGCGATGGTCGCGACATCGGCGTGGTGTTCAACAAGCCGGGCCGGGGCGGCGCGACCGTACTGCCGGCCTGCGGCGGCGTCGGGGCGCAGTACACGCCGGCGGCCGGCTGGGCGCAGTCGATCGGCTACCACCACGATACGCTCGGTGATACCCGCTACGCGCGCAGCATAGCCGTCGTGCTCGGTGGCGACGGCTCGGTGGCCACGGCCGGGTTCTGGTCGGCGCTCACCATGGCCACCACGCTGCGCCTGCCGATGCTGATCTACATCGAGGACAACGGCTTTGGCATCTCGGTGAGTTCGCGCCTGCAGACCCCGGGTGGCAACATCGCCGCCAACCTGCGCGCGTTCTCGGGGCTGACGATCTTCGAGGGCGACGGAGCCGATCCCGAGACGGCCGCCGAGCGCATCGGCGAGGCGGTGCAGTTCGTGCGCGGGCAGCGCGCCCCGGCGCTGCTGCGCCTGACCGTGCCACGGCTGTGCGGCCACTCGGGCCAGGACACCCAGGCCTACAAGCCGCCCGAGACGATCGCCCGCGAGCGCGCCAACGATCCGCTGCGCCGGCTGCACCGCTACCTCGTGCCGCAGCACATGAGCGAGCGCGACTGGCGGCAGATCGCGGAGGCTTCCGGGCGCGAGGTGGAGCAGGCGGTCGAGCGCGCGCTGCAGCGACCGCTGCCCGAACCGGCCGGCCTCACGCGACACGTATTCACCGAGCACGATGCCGAAGGCCGCGCCGAGCTGCAGGAGCAGGGTGGGCTCGCGCCACTCGGCGTTGCCTTGGCCCCGGGCAGCACGCAGCGCGAGCCCGAGCCGACCCGCATCAACATGCTGACGGCGATCCGCCGCACGCTGGATGTCGAGCTCGGACTCAATCCGCGCATGGTGGTGTTCGGTGAGGACGTCGGACCGAAGGGCGGCGTGCATGGTGCGACGCTCGGACTGCAGGACAAGCACGGCGCGGCGCGCGTGTTCGACACCAGTCTCTCCGAGGAGGGCATCATCGGGCGGGCCGTCGGTATGGCGCTCGCGGGGCTGCTGCCGGTGCCGGAGATTCAGTTCCGCAAGTACGCCGACCCGGCCACCGAGCAGCTTAACGACTGTGGCACGCTGCGCTGGCGCACCGCCAATCGTTTCGCCGCGCCGCTGGTGGTGCGCATGCCGGGTGGGTTTTTCAAATGCGGCGATCCCTGGCATAGCCAGACCAATGAAGTCGCCTGGGCGCATGGCATTGGCTGGCGGCTTGCGGTGCCGTCCAATGCCGAGGATGCCGTCGGGCTGCTGCGCGCGGCGTTGCGCGGCAACGATCCGACCATCTTCTTCGAGCATCGCGCACTGCTCGATGGCGCCTGGGCGCGCCGACCGTATCCGGGTGACCGGTACGTGCTGCCGTTCGGCGTCGCACGCCGCGTGCGCGAGGGCTCGGAACTGACTATCGTCACCTGGGGCGCGATGGTCGAGCGCTGTGAGCTCGCCGCAGAGGCCTGCGGTGTGCTCGTGGAGATCCTCGATCTGCGCACGCTCTCGCCCTGGGACCGCGAGGCGGTTCTCGCCTCGGTGCGCAAGACGCACCGCTGCCTGATCGTGCACGAGGACAACCTCACCGCCGGGTTCGGAGCCGAGGTGGCCGCGGTGCTGGCGCGTGAGGCGTTTTTCAGTCTCGAGGCACCTGTCGAGCGGTTGGCGATGCCCGACATCCCGAGCCCGCATGCGCCGGTGTTGCTCGAGGCGGCCGTTCCGGGCGTCGAGTCCATCACGCGCGCGATCCGCGCCGTCGCGAGCGTCTAGTCGTGGCGCAGCAGCCGGTCGAGGTCCGCGCGCCCGCGGCACAGGAAGAAGGCACCCGGTCGCAGGTGCTGCGCTGGCTGAAGGCGGTTGGCGAGAGCGTGCGTGCACACGAGCCACTGATCGAACTCGAAACCGACAAAGTCACCATCGAGGTGCCCGCACCGGCCTCGGGCGTGCTCGAGGCCATCGTGAAGGCCGAGCGCGAGGAGGTCGAGCCCGGCGAGCTGCTCGGACGCATCGCTCCGGCAGGCGAGCCCGGGACCGCGCCGACTCAGGCGCCGCCACGCGCGCCTCCCCTGGCGGCCGCGGCGGGTCCGACGGTCGCTCCGGCTGCCGTGCCGCCGAGCGGTGCACTGCGGCTCAGTCCCGCCGTGCGGCGGCTGCTCGGCGAGCGCGGGCTCGAGCCCGATCAGGTGCGCGGCACGGGCGAGGGCGGACGGATCACGGTGGATGACGTGCTCGCGCACGGGGCGGCCCGCATCGCGGCCGAGCCGCTGGCGCCGCAGGGCGATGCGACCGGCGCGCACAGCGAGTCCGAGGCGGCCGTACGGCGGATAGCGCACAGCGCCGTGCGCAAACGCATCGCCGCGCGCATGGCGGAGAGTCTGCGCAGTGCCCCGCATGTCACCAACGTCTTCGAGGTGGACCTGGCCGCGGTACTGGAGCATCGCGCCCGGCACCGGCAGGACCTGGCGGACCGCGGCGTGTCGCTGACGCTGACGGCGTACTTCGTGCGGGCGGCGATCGAGGCCATCCGGGCCGTGCCGGAGGCGAACAGCCGCTGGGGCGAGGAGGCGCTGGAGATCTATGAAAAGGTGAATTTCGGCATCGGCACCGCCGCGCCCGAGGGGCTGGTCGCCCCGGTGCTGCATGGCGCCGAGGGGCTCGACCTGGAGCGCACCGCCGCAGGAATCGGCGATCTGGTGCAGCGCGCGCGCGAGGGGCGGCTGCGCCCTGAGGACGTGCGCGGCGGCACCTTCACGCTGTCCAACCACGGTGTGAGCGGCAGCCTGATCGCCGCGCCGATCATTCTGTTTCCCGGCCAGGCAGCGATTCTCGGCGTCGGCAAGGTGGAGAAACGCGCCGTGGTCGTGGCGCACGGCAGCGAGGAGCGCATCGAGATCCGCCCGCGCTGCTACGCCACACTGACGATCGACCATCGCGTCATGGATGGAGAGCGGGCCAACCGCTTCATGCAGGTGTTCTCCGAGCGGCTCGCAGGCTGGAGCGAGTGAGGCCGACCGGGGCCGCAACCCCCGGGGTGTTTCGTGATACCCGTAGTGACGGACGGCTCCGAGGAGACTACCATGCGCGCAGAACTGCAGCGGAGGACCTCAGCATGACCGATGGCACCACCTTGCCCGGATCGCCGAGCGACGAGTCCGAACCGGATCTGGCCCGCAGGCGCATGTTGACTGCGGCCACGGCAGCGGTCGGCGCAGTCGGCGTAGGCCTGGCGGCGACCCCCTTCATCGAATCGATGGAGCCGAGCGAGACCGCTCGTGCGCTCGGGGCGCCTGTGACCATCGACATCTCCAAGCTGAAGCCGAAGGAGATGCTGGTCGCCTCCTGGCGGCGCCGGCCGATCTACGTGCTGCGCCGGACCGAGGACGAGGTCAAGGCCCTGTCCGCACTCAACGGTCAGCTCAAGGACCCTCTGTCGAAGGCGGATCAGCAGCCGGCGAATCTGCCCGGCTGGAACCCGGTCAGCCGCTCGATCGTGCCGGAATACCTGGTGGTGGTCGGCATCTGCACGCACCTCGGCTGCATGCCGAAGCTGCACGCCGCCGTCGGCGACCCGCTGCTCGGGGCGAGCTGGCCGGGCGGTTACTACTGCCCCTGCCACGGCTCGCGCTACGATCTGGCCGGCCGCGTGATGGACGGCTCGCCGGCGCCGCTGAACCTGCCGGTGCCGCCGCACTTTTACAAGGACGCCAAGACCATCGTGGCCGGTGAACTGGCCAACGGCAGCGAGCAGAACTGGGAGCCGAACACCTGGTAAGGGTGTTCAGGGGCGGGTGAGTCCGCCAAAGCGCGCGAATACTTCGGGCCCTGCCGGTGGCAGGGCCCGCTTCAGTGTCGCGCCGTGTTCATCGAGATAGCGCTCCGCGCAGCCGAATACCGCGGCGTAGAGACGACGGCACAGTCCGTAGGCCTCGGCGCCGACCCAGGGCTGCGGCAGCAGCGCCGGCGGCAGCAGCGGGTCGCGCAGATGAATCCTGCGGTACTCGTGAATCAATAGCGTGCGTACGAGAAAGGCTGCCTCCGGCCCCAGGGTCGCGGGTGCGCCGGAGGCCTCGATGGGCCCGAAAGCATCGCGGAACGCCCGGTAGCGGCGCGCGAGGCTCTCCAGATCCCAGGCCGTCGCGACCAGTTGCCGGTCCTGCGCCGTCCCCTCGCCGGGACCGCGGAAGACCCAGCCGTCCTCGGCCCGCTGCGGGGCGAGCCACTCACGGGTCTGCTGCGGCGTGCACGTCGGATGAACGAATACGCCGGGGGCGAGCTGGCCGAATCCCACCCAGTGCAGCCGCTCGCGCAGCGAACCGCGCGTGCCGCGGCCCGGTGGCACTACCAGGAGCGTCCAGCGGCCGTCCCAGGCGCCTGGACTGGCAGCATAAATGCGCTGCGTGGCCTCGGCGAAGACCCCATGCCCGGTGTCGGTCAGGCGGTATTCGCTGCGCCGCCCCTCGCGCGCGGCGGTGAGCCAGCCGTCGGCGGCGAGGCGTGCCGCACTGGTGCGCACCAGCCGCTCGGCGAGCCCGAAAGGCCGCCCGAGCCGGATGAGGCTGCCGAGGCTCACGCGTCCCCCGCGTGGGGCGATCGCATCGCCGAACACGGTCATCAGCAGCGATCCGCCGCGCAGTGGACGCTGTGCACGGAAGCGGCGCAGCACGGCGGTGACGGCGGGGTGGGGGCTGCGGCTGACCTGCATGGAGCGCTCGGGGGATCCGGACCGGGGATTCTGCCACGAAAAATCTTGACACAAAAATCATGAAGCCTATAGTTTTTGTGTATCAGATCTGAGCCGGGTGATCGGTCGCGCGCATGTACACTCAAGCCCTGGATGCCCCGCAGACGCCCAGCGCGCCGACGGACGAAGACGAACGTCTGGAACGCTTTCAGGCGCGCATCGATGCGGATGAGAAAATCGAGCCGAAGGACTGGATGCCCGAGGCCTATCGCCAGACCCTCATCCGCCAGATCGCCCAGCACGCCCACTCGGAGATCGTCGGCATGCTCCCGGAGGGCAACTGGATCACCCGCGCCCCCTCGCTGCGGCGCAAGGCGGTGCTGATCGCCAAGGTTCAGGACGAGGGCGGGCACGGGATGTATCTCTACAGCGCGGCCGAGACGCTCGGTGTTGCGCGCGGTGAACTCGTCGCGCAGCTGCTCATCGGTCGGGCCAAGTACTCCAGCATCTTCAACTACCCGACGCTCACCTGGGCGGACATCGGCACGATCGGCTGGCTGGTCGATGGCGCGGCGATCATGAATCAGATTCCGCTGTGCCGCTGCTCGTATGGCCCGTACGCGCGCGCCATGGTGCGCATCTGCAAGGAGGAGAGCTTTCACCAGCGCCAGGGCTACGAGCTCATGCTGACGCTCGCGCGCGGCAGCGCCGAGCAGCGCGCCATGGCGCAGGACGCGCTGAATCGCTGGTGGTGGCCCTCGCTGATGATGTTCGGGCCGAGCGATACCGACTCGGTGCACACCGCGCAGTCGATGCGCTGGAAGATCAAGCGCTTTACCAACGACGAGCTGCGTCAGCGGTTCATCGATGCGACCGTGCCGCAGGCGGAGTACCTCGGCCTGACGGTGCCGGACCCTGAGCTGCGCTTCGACGCGGCGGCCGGCCACTACGTTCACGGGCCGATCGACTGGAGCGAGTTCCACGCGGTGCTCAAAGGCGATGGGCCGTGCAATCGAGAGCGCCTTGCGGCTCGCCGCAGCGCGCACGAGGCGGGCCGCTGGGTGCGCGAGGCCGCCGCCGCCTACGCTGAGAAGCATGCCGGGTCGGCGCGCGCCGCGCAGGCCGGCTGAGGAGCGATCATCATGAACGAAGACTGGATGCTCTACGAGGTGTTCATCCGCTCGCGCAGCGGGCTGGAACACAAGCATGTCGGGAGCCTGCACGCCGCCGATGCACGCATGGCCCTCGAGCACGCGCGCGACACCTATACCCGCCGCCAGGAGGGAGTGAGCATCTGGGTGGTGCGCTCGAGCGAGATCCTCGCCTCCGATCCGGCGGACGCCGAGGCACTGTTCGAGCCGGCGCGCGACAAGGTGTACCGCCACCCGACGTTCTACGCCATCCCCGAAGAGGTCAAGAACCTGTGAGCCCCGCAGCCGAGCCGGCCCGGGCGACGGCCAGTGCCGAGGATCGCTTCGAGTACGTACTGCGTCTGGGGGACACCAGCCTCATCGCCGCCCAGCGCCTCGGGGCGCTGCTCGGACACGGCCCGGCGCTCGAGGAGGATCTGGCCATCGGCAACATTGCGCTCGATTTGCTTGGCCAGGCGCGCTTGCTGCTTGCGCTTGCCGGGCGTATCGAGGGCCGTGGCCGGGACGAGGACGCACTTGCGTTCCTGCGCGACGCGGGACAGTTCCGCAACATGGCGCTTGCCGAGCAGCCGGACGGGGACTTCGCCGAGACGATCGTCCGCCAGTGCCTGCTCGATGCGTGGCAGCTCGAGACCTACGAGAGTCTTGCCGGCTCGCGGGACCGTGAGCTCGCCGACATTGCCGAGAAGGCCGTGAAGGAGTGCCGCTACCACTGGCGCTTCAGCGCCGGGTGGCTGGTGCGGCTCGGCGACGGCACGACCGAGAGCCATACGCGCGTGCGCGCGGCGCTGGAGAAGCTTTGGCGCTTCACCGACGAGCTGCTGAGCGCCGATGCGCTCGATGCGCGCATGGCCGTGAGCGGCATCGGGCCGGCACCGGCATTGATTCGCGAGCGGTGGGAGACTCGAGTGAGTGCGGCGCTTGCCGAAGCGAAGCTCGAGCGGCCGGCGCAGCGGCATTATCCGTGGCACGGCAAGCGTGGCGTGCACACCGAGCACCTCGGACATCTGCTCGCCGAGATGCAGTTTCTGCCGCGCGCCTACCCGGGCGTGTCGTGGTGAGCGAGCCGGTTCAGGGCGCGGTCGGCACGAGCCGCGAGCAGCGGGTCTGGCAGACGCTCGAGTCGGTCATGGATCCGGAAATCCCGGTGCTCAGCGTGGTCGAGCTCGGCGTCGTGCGCCAGGTTCGCACCGGAGCGGACGGGCGGCTGCGGGTGGGAATCACCCCGACGTACTCGGGTTGCCCGGCGACCGAAGTGATTGCCCGGTCGATCCGCACTGCGCTCGATCAGGACGGGTTCACCGACGTCGCCCTCGAGACGATGCTCTGGCCGCCCTGGTCGAGCGAGTGGGTGAGCGAGACCGGACGGCGCAAGCTCGAGGCGTTTGGTATCGCCGTCGAGCGCAGGGCGCCGGGAAGCATCGCCTGTCCGCGCTGCGCCAGCGTGCGCATCGAGCGAATCAGCGAGTTCGGCTCCACCCCCTGCAAGGCACATTACCGCTGCCTCGAGTGTCTCGAACCCTTCGATACCTTCAAGTGTCTTTGAGATGTTGAAATTTCATCCGCTGCGCGTCCTCGACGTCCGGCCCGAGGCCGAGGATGCGCTCGCCATCACCCTCGCGGTGCCGCAGGCGCTGCGCGCCGAGTACCGCGGCAGCCCCGGCCAGCACATCGTGCTGCGCGCCGCGGCCGACGGCGGGGAGCTTCGTCGGACCTACTCGTTGACCAATGAGCCCGGCGCCGAGACGCTGCGGCTGCTCGTGCGGGTGCACCCGGGCGGGCGCATGTCGGATGTGCTGCGGCGGCTCGAGGCGGGGCAGGAGGTGCAGACACTGCCGCCGAATGGCAGCTTTACCCCGCACGCCGGGGCGCTGGATGCGGGGCTGCGCGTGGCCTTCGCCGCCGGCAGCGGCATCACGCCGGTGCTGTCGGTCACGCGCGCAGTGCTTGCCGCCGGCGGTGAGATGATGATTTTCTACGGCAACCGCAGCGCGGCGCGTGCGATGGGTCTCGAGGCGTTGCAGGGGCTGAAGGACCGCTATCGGGAGCGGCTGGCGCTGCATTTCGTGATGAGCCGCGAGCCGCAGGAAGTCGCGCTCTACAACGGTCGGCTGGATGCGCCAAAGGTGCGCGAGCTGGCGGAGGCGTTCTTCGATCCGAGCCGGGTCGGTGAGTATTTCGTGTGCGGTCCCGGAGAGATGGACCAGCAGGTGAGCGCCGCGCTTGCCGAGCTCGGCGTACCCGCCGAGCGCATCCACGTCGAGCACTTCGGGCTCGAGACGCAGGCGGCGGCCGCGCCGGCCGGCGCCCGGGTGCAGCCCGAGGGAGCGGCCGAGGTGACGGTCGTCCTCGACGGCCGGCGCCGGACGTTCGCCATGCCCATCGAGGGCGAGACGGTGCTCGAGGCGGCCGAGCGCGCCGGCATCGACCTGCCGTTCTCCTGCCGCTCCGGCGTGTGCTCGACCTGTCGGACCAAGGTTGTGCGCGGCGAGGTGCGCATGGACCAGAACTATGCGCTCGAGGAGTGGGAGCTCGCCCAGGGCTACGTGCTCGCCTGCCAGTCCCGATGCCTCAGCAGTGAGCTGGAAATCGATTACGACGAGAAGTGAGAGCGGCGTCGCCGGCGTGGACGTCGAGGTGGGGGTGTGATGAGCGAGCAGACCATTCTCTACAGCGTGTCCGGCGGCGTGGCGCGCCTGACGCTGAACCGACCCGAGCGGCTCAATAGCTTCACCGCGCAGATGCACGAGCAGCTGCGCGATGCGCTCGCGGCTGTCGAGGCCGACCCGCAGGTGCGCGTGCTGCTCATCACCGGGGCAGGGCGCGGATTCTGCGCCGGCCAGGATCTCGGCGACCGTGCGGTGGCACCGGGTGGCGCACCGGCCGATCTGGGTGAGTCACTCGAGCGCAATTACAAGCCGCTGATTCTCGCCCTGCGGGGCCTGCGGGTCCCGGTGGTGTGCGCGGTCAACGGGGTGGCGGCCGGTGCCGGCGTCAGCCTTGCACTCGCGTGCGACCTGGTGATCGCGGCGCGCTCGGCGAGCTTCGTGCAGGCCTTCGCCCGCATCGGGTTGATCCCGGATTCAGGTGGCACGTGGTTCCTGCCGCGGCTGGTGGGACGGGCGCGCGCACTCGGTCTGGCACTGCTCGCGGAGAAGCTGCCGGCGGCGCAGGCGGCCGAGTGGGGGCTGATCTGGCGCTGCGTTGAGGATGACGATTTCCCCGCCGAGGTCGAGGCGCTCGCCGGGCGGCTTGCCGCGGCACCGCCGCTCGCGCTGCGAGCGATCCGTCAGGCACTCGCGGACAGCTGGAGCCGTACGCTCGAGCAGCAGCTCGATGCGGAGCGGGACCTGCAGCGCGAGTTGGGTTTTACGGCCGATTATGCCGAGGGCGTTGCTGCCTTCAGCGCCAAGCGCGAGCCGCGCTTCACCGGCCGGTGATCGCCGAGGTGGCCGACACGATGCAACTGCAGAGCTTTATTGCGGGGCGCTGGGCGAGCGGAACGGGGCGCGTGACGGCGCTTCGGGATGCGACTACGGGCGAGCTGATCGCGAACGCAACCAGCGATGGGCTCGATTTCTCATCCATGCTCGAGCATGCGCGCGCAGTGGGTGGGCCGAATCTGCGTCGCCTCACGTTTCACGAGCGCGCCGCGCGCCTGAAGGGGCTGGCCAAGCACCTGACCGAGCGCAAGTCGGCGCTCTACGACCTGTCGTACGCCACCGGGGCGACCAAGGCGGACTCGTGGATCGACATCGACGGCGGCATCGGCACGCTGTTCGCTTACGCGAGCAAGGGCATGAAGGAGCTGCCCGATGGCCGGGTCTACGTGGATGGGGCGGTGGAGATCCTGGCCAAGAGCGGGGGGTTTCTGGGTCAACACATCTACGTATCCCTCGAAGGCGCCGCGGTGCATATCAACGCCTTCAATTTTCCGGTTTGGGGGATGTTGGAGAAGCTCGCCCCGGCGCTGCTCGCAGGTGTGCCAGCCATCGTCAAGCCGGCTACCGCGACGGCGTATCTCACCGAGCGGGCGTTCCGCCAGATCATCGAGTCGGGCCTGCTGCCCGAGGGAGCGGTGCAGCTGATCTGCGGGGGCGTCGGCGACCTGTTCGAGCATCTGACCTGTCAGGACGTGATCGCCTTCACCGGCTCGGCTTCGACCGCGCGCAAGCTGCGCATGCATCCGCGGGTGGTCGAGCGGGCAGTGCGCTTTACGGCGGAGACCGATTCGCTGAATTCGTCCATCCTCGGACCCGATGCGGTGGCCGGCACGCCGGAGTTCGATCTGTTCGTGCGCGAGGTCGTGCGCGAGATGACCGTCAAGGCGGGCCAGAAATGCACGGCAATCCGCAAGGCCATCGTGCCGGCCGGCCAGTGCGCGGCGGTGCTTGAGGCGCTGCGCACCGCGCTCGCGCAGGTGGTGGTTGGCGATCCCCGTGCGGAGTCGGTGCGCATGGGTCCGCTGGCCTCTCTCGCCCAGCGGCGCGAGGTCCTCGAGCAGCTCGCGCGGCTGCAACGCGAGAGCACGATGGTCTGCGGAGAGGGCCCGCTTGCGCTTGCAGGAGCCGATGCCGACCGCGGCGCGTTCATTGCCCCGACACTGCTGCACTGTGGCGATCCGTCGGGCGCGCGAGCGCTCCATGAGGTCGAGGCATTCGGGCCGGTGAGCACGGTCGTGTCGTATCGGAACATCGCTGAAGCCATCGAGCTGGCGCGGCGCGGCGCGGGCAGTCTCGTCGGCTCGGTGTTCAGCGCCGACGATGGCGTCGCCGCCGAGCTGGTGCTCGGACTCGCGCCGTATCACGGCCGGATTCTGGTGGTGAACCGGCACTGCGCCAAGGACTCGACGGGTCATGGATCGCCGCTGCCGCATCTGGTGCACGGCGGACCCGGTCGTGCCGGCGGCGGGGAGGAGCTGGGCGGTGTGCGCGGCGTACTGCACTACATGCAGCGCACGGCCGTGCAAGGCACACCGGATGTGATCACCGCTGTCACGGGTCGCTGGGTCAGGGGCTCGCGCGAGCTCGATCCGCTTGTGCATCCGTTTCGCAAGACCTTCGGTGCGCTGCGCATCGGGGACACCTTCCGCTCCGCTGAGCGCGAGGTGACCATCGAGGACATCGAGCAGTTCGCGGCGCTTTCCGGCGATCACTTCTACGCGCACATGGACGAAGCGGCGGCGCGGCGCAATCCGCTGTTCGGCGGTCGCGTGGCGCACGGCTATTTCCTGATTGCTGCGGCTGCCGGGCTGTTCGTCGATCCGCCCCTGGGCCCAGTCCTCGCCAACTACGGTATCGACGGCCTGCGCTTCACCCAGCCGGTCCGGCCGGGCGATCGCATCCGCGTGCGTCTGACCTGCAAGGAGAAGTCGCTGCGCATCGGGCAGGGTTACGGCGAGGTCCGCTGGGATACCCAGATTACCAACCAGAACGGGGAAACAGTCGCGCAATACGACGTACTGACCATGGTGAGCGAGCGTGACGCGCCGGATGCGCCGGTGACGTGAGTTGTATCGTGCGCAGGGCCCGAGTCAGGGCCGAGTGATCTGATCGCTCAGGCCGAGCTGCTCGAGCACCTGAGCGAGCAGCTGGTAGGCCGGTGCCGGCGCATTGGCCTGCGGGGGCATGCGTCCCTCGGCTTGCGCGGCGCGGGCCAGGCACACCAGTACGGCGGGCAGGTCGGACTCGGGAATGCCACCGACTTTCGCGCCGCGGTAAGTGGTGAGCAGGGCCTGGATCGCCTTCGGCAGGCGTTTCGGGTCGACGCGGCCGTCGGCCAGGCGGTAGGGCAGCTTCCAGCTCGCGGGGCGCTGGGTATCCGGTGCATAGGCGAAGCACGACGCGGGCAGTTTGTACCGGGGATGCAACGGCGCATCATCCGGCACTAAACCGACTGCGTGAGCCGTCTCGGGGGACGCGAGCACGATGGCGGACGCGTGATCGTCGCGGTGGATGCCGTACAGACTGAGGTTCCACAGCTCGTCGGGGGCGCGTGCCTCGCTGAGGTCGATCAGCGCTCGATCCACCAGGGCGCCGCCGACGACGTCCGCGGCATACAGAAGGCGCCCGTCTGAGGCGGCGATTCGGCGTACTTTCTGCTCATCGGCATAACGGCGCGCCTGGCTCATCGCCTGCTCCAACGCGCTGCGGTGTGGGAACAGCGTTCCCGGTCGTTTCACCTCGATGACGAGATACTTGAGCAGATTGCGACTGACGACGATGTCGGCGTAGTCGACCTGATACATCAGATCACCGGCACTCCAACCGAGCACTCCGGTGAACAAGTCCTCGATGATCGCCTCGGCGACCTTCTCGCTTTCCGCTCCATGGCGCAGACGATCGGCCCGTTTGGCACGGAACGTGTTCCAGGCCGCGGGGAGCTCTTCCATAAAGCGTCGATACGAGGCCAACGAGGCTGCGCTGGATGATGGCATCTGGCGTCGATTCTGTGCGGCGCTCCGCCGCGGGGTCTGTCGAGGTTAATTCATCTAGCCGATCACGTACCACGAGACCATCACAAACCGCCCCGGGATCTACTCGCACCGCGCCTCAGGTGGGAGCTGTCCCGGCTCAGCCCGACCGGGTATCCTGAGGCCTGCGCATACCGTGGTCGGGGGGAGCCATGCTTAAGCGATTCGGGATGGGGCTTGCGTTGCTGGCATACAGCTGCCTGCCGGCCGTTGCGGGTAACCGTCTGTTGCTGCGGTATCCGACGATGTCCCGCACGCAGATCGTGTTCGAATACGGCGGTGAGCTCTGGAGCGTGCCCCGCGCCGGCGGTGTGGCACACGTTCTCGCCGCTGGCGTCGATCTGCTCACCAAACCGATCTTCTCGCCGGACGGCCGCTGGGTGGCCTTCACAGGGACGTTCCAGAAGAACACCGATGTGTACGTGGTGCGCGCCAGCGGTGGAGCGCCGCGACGCCTGACGTACTATCCCGGGCCGGACGTCGCGGTCGGCTGGACTCCCGACGGCAAGAGCGTCTTGTTCCGCTCGCACCGCTACAGCTTCTCTGATCCCGATCAGCTGTTCACGGTGCCTCTGTCCGGTGGATTTCCTCAGGAGCTGCCGCTGCCTGCGGCGGAGATGGGCTCGTACTCTGCGGACGGCACGCGCATCGCCTACGTACCGGGCTTTCAGTGGGAGAAGTTCTGGCAGGGCTACAAGGGCGGGCAGCACACGCAGGTGTGGCTTGCGCGACTCTCGGACTCGAGCGTCGTGCGTATCCCGCGGCACGACGCCAACGAGACCGATCCGATGTGGGTCGGTGATCAGGTTTATTTTCTCTCCGATCGCGATGGCCCGACCACGCTGTTCGTCTACGACACGCACAGCGGCAAGGTGCGGCGCCTGATCGATAACACGGGCTTCGACATTACTTCGGCATCAGCGGGTCCCGGGGGCATCATCTACTCGCAGTTCGGCGAGCTGCATATCTATGACTTCTCCACGGGCAAGGCGCATCCCGTCACGGTGCGCGTGACTGGCGATCTGCCGCAGCTGCGCCCGTATTTCAAGCGCGTGGCCCATGATATCGCGCACGCGGGCATCTCCCCACACGGCGTGCGGGCGGTGTTCCAGGCGCACGGCGACATCCTCACGGTGCCCGTCAAGCACGGCAGCATCGAGAATCTCACCCACAGTCCAGGTGTCATGGACCGCGACCCGGCCTGGTCGCCGAATGGCAAGTTGATCGCATACTTCTCCGACCGGTCCGGGCAATATGACCTGTACGTCCGTGGGCAGGACGGGACCGGGCCGGCGCGGCGAGTGCCGCTCGGACAGGATGACGCGTTCTACTACCGGTTGCGCTGGGCGCCCGATAATCAACGGCTCGTGTTCAGCGATCAGAAGCTCAATCTCTGGTATGTC
>JAKAZL010000047.1:15324-17154 GCA_021815925.1 Pseudomonadota bacterium
CGGCGCTGGTTGCGGGTACGGCCGGCACCGTGTTTCTGCTGCGTGCGCCGTTGGTGCTGATGCCGGGAATGGATGGCCCAAATGGGCCGCCACTGGCGCTCTTGCGCTTCGATTTGAAGACCCGAAAAGTCGAATCGCTGCTCGATGATGTGGTCAACGTGTCCGTGGCCGCGGACGGTGGCGCGGTGCTGTATCAGCGAGGTCCGCGATGGTTCGTCGCCGCTACGCAACCAAAGACCAAGGCAACTGCGCTGCATCTGGCTGATATGCGCGTACGCGTGGTGCCGCGCGAGCAGTGGGACGAGATGTACCGCGATGCCTGGCGCATCGAGAAGGCGTTCTTTTACAACCCCAAGTTTGACGGCCTGGACATCCAGGCCGCCGAGCACGAGTTCGCGCACTATCTGCCGGGCATCGCCAGTCGTGATGACCTGTCGTTCCTGTTCCGGGAGATGATGAGTTTTCTGTCCGTCGGGCACATGTTCATCTACGGCGGATATCAGCCGAAGATGCAGGACATCAAGGTTGGTCTGCTCGGCGCGAACTACCGGATCGAGAGCGGCCATTATCGCATCACGCGCATCTTCAACGCCGGTCGCTGGAACCCGCAGATCTACGCGCCGCTCGTCCAACCTGGGCTGAAAGTGAAGGTGGGAGACTATCTACTGGCCGTCAACGGCATTGCGCTCAATGGCTCGATGAACATCTACCGTGCTTTCGAGGACCTTGCGAACAAGACCGTGACGCTCACAGTAGGCCCCAACCCAGGGCCCGAGGGAGCCTATTCGATTACCGTCAAGACGATCCCGAGCGAGGCGGCGCTGCGGCACATTGCCTGGGTCGAGCACAACATGCGGCTGGTCGATCGGCTGAGTGGCGGGAAGCTCGGTTATGTGTATCTACCCGATACCGGAATGGGTGGATATGTGAACTTCAATCGCTACTACTTCTCGCAGATCGACAAGCAAGGTGTGGTCATCGACGAGCGCTACAACCATGGCGGCGACCTGTCTGACTACATCATTGACAATCTGCTGCGGCGACCGATGGCGCTCATCGTGACGCGCTGGGGACAGATGCAGCGGGCACCGTATGAGGCACTCTTCGGCCCGAAAGTGATGGTCATCAACCAGTTCGCCGGCTCCGGCGGTGATGCCCTGCCTTGGTATTTCAAGAAGGATCATGTGGGAACGCTGGTCGGGGAGCGGACCTGGGGCGGACTGGTCGGGATCTACGGCTATCCGACGCTCATGGACGGCGGGCACGTCACAGCGCCGCGCGTCGCCGTCGAGGGCTTGCATGGCGATTTCCCGGTGGAGAATCATGGCGTCAGTCCCGACGTGCCGGTGTGGCAGAACCCGCAGTTGGTGCGTGACGGCCAGGATCCGCAGTTGCAGCGCGCCGTCGAGGTTGCTCTGCAGGAGTTGCGGGCGCATCCGCCTGAGCACTATGTGCGCCCGCCGTGGCGCGACTACCATCCTCGGCTGCCGCCCCTGCCGCAGGAGCCGACGAGCGTGGGGCAGTAGCTCGACCTTGCCAAGAAGGCGCCGAGCCGCGTGGCTCGGCACCTTCTGACGGAGGGCTCGCTGCCGCGGCTCAGCCGGCGGCAGCACCGCGCGCCAGTCGCGCGGCGACCTGCGCGACGTGGCGGCCCTGGAATCGCGCACCATCCAGCTCGTTCTCGCTCGGCTGACGCGAGCCGTCCCCGCCCGCGAGCGTGGTCGCGCCGTACGGACCGCCGCCGGTGATCTCGTCCATGCGGGTGAGACCGCCGAAGGCGTAGGGCAGGCCCACGATGATCATCCCGTGGTGCAGCAGGGTGTGATGGAA
>JAKAZL010000048.1:0-10545 GCA_021815925.1 Pseudomonadota bacterium
TGCCTCGTGGGCTTCGCGCTCGAGTGGGAAGATGAACTGCTGGAGGCGATCGCGCGCGTCGTGGCCGCCGCGCCTTTTCGCCACATGGTCACACCGGGTGGCCAGACCATGTCGGTCGCCATGACGAACTGCGGGGCGCTCGGCTGGATCTCAGATCGGCGCGGGTATCGTTATTCGAGCCTCGACCCGCAGACCGGACAGCCGTGGCCCGCGCTTCCGCCGAGCATCCGCCACCTCGCCGTTGCGGCGGCCGAAGCGGCTGGCTACCCGCACTTCGACCCCGATGCCTGTCTCATCAATCGCTACGCGCCCGGCGCACGCATGTCGTTGCACCAGGATCGGGATGAGCGCGATCGGAATGCTCCCATCGTGTCGGTGTCGCTCGGACTGCCAGCGACCTTTCTCTTTGGGGGACTCACGCGGCGCGACCGGCCGATTCGCTTCGCGCTGGCGCACGGGGACGTCGTCGTCTGGGGCGGGCCCAATCGCCTCGCCTTTCACGGCGTGGCGCCTGTGGCCGACGGGCAACACCCCCACCTTGGACGCCAGCGCCTCAATCTCACGCTGCGCCACGCTAATTAAATGCCGGCTGAACGGCGTGCAGGCTGCATGCCTGCCTGAGTGACTCAGATCATGACATACGTAGTTATCGCTTAACGCCATGGTTGCCACCGCCGCGCCGATTGGCGGATACTGCCGCCACCCGCGATATGGAGGTGTGCTGTGTCTGAGTCGAAGAATCGTACTGATCCCTCTCGCCGTGCCTTCCTCGCGACGGCCGCCGTCGCCGCTTCGGTCGCTGTGGTCGGCCTGCGCCCGCGCACCGCGTCCGCCGCTGGCGAGAATCTCCCGCATCTGTCCGAGAGCGACCCGCTCGCCAAGTCGCTGGGCTACGTCGCGAATGCCAGCAAGGTCGATCACAAGAAGTACCCGACGTTCAAGGCGGGCGACCGCTGCAGTAGCTGCCGCTTCTTCCTCGGCAAGCCGGATCAGAAGTCCGGATATGCCGGATGCCAGATCTACGCCGGCTACTCGGTCGATGCCAACGGCTGGTGCGCCTCGTTCAACGCGCGCAGCTGAGACTGACTCCCGCGCCCGGCCCGCTGCGCCATCAAATCGCAGCGGGCCGGAGCGCTCGGATCCTTCCCATCCCCGCGCGCTCCGCGCGGCACCTGTTCCGCTGACTCACTTCTCCCGAGTCACCGATCGCGGCGGCAAGGCTCAGGCTGTCTCGTAGCCGGCCAGCTTGTAAATCATCAGCGACACGAGCCAGCCGAGCACGAACAGCCCGACGATGCCGTAGCCCAGGGCCGCGAAGTGCCCGTTCAGCCTCTCGATCCCCCGCCAGAATGTCCCCGATGGCTGCAGCCACTGTCCGAGCAGGCCGAGCGCCTCGATCCCCGCCACGAGCAGTGCCACCAGCACCGAGAGCGAAGTGACGGTCAGGTTGTAGTAGAGCTTGCGGATCGGCTTCAGGAACGCCCAGCCGTAGGCGCCGGCCATCACCACGCTGTCGGCGGTGTCGACCAGGGCCATGCCGGCGGAGAACACGGCCGGCAGCACCAGGAGCGACCAGACCGGAAGGCCCTGCGCCGCGCCGGCCGCCGAGACCCCGAGCAGTCCGACCTCCGTGGCCGTGTCGAAGCCCAGCCCGAACAGCAGTCCCACCCAGTACATCTGGGTGCTGCGCTCGACCAGACGGAACGTGCCGCTCCAGAGTCGCGTGAGCAGGCCACCGGGCACGCCGGCCGCTGCCCCGACGGATTGCCCGGCGCGAGCCGCCCGGAAGCCGCGCCAGGTGGCGAGGAGAATGGCGAGATTGGCCGCGGCGATCGCCAGCAGGAACAGCGCCGAGACGGCCGTGCCGATCACCCCGCCCAGGGCCCGCAGATGAGGAAAATGCTGACGCACGCCCGCGGCGGCGAGGACCACGAGCACGGTCATCGCGGTCACGACGGTCGAGTGTCCGAGTGAGAAGTACAGGCCGGCGGTGAGCGGCGGACGGCGCTGCTGGACGAGCTTGCGCGTGACGTTGTCGATGGCGGCGATATGGTCGGCATCGACGGCGTGGCGCAGTCCGAAGCCGTAGGCGAGCAGCGCGGTACCGATGAGCAGCGGCTGGTGCCGGAACGCCAACGCCGCCCAGAGCCACGCGAGCGCATTCCACGCCAGCAGCAGCGCACCGAGCTGCACGACCCGACGCTTGGGCGTCTGAGCACTGACCGGCCTGCGCACCCGCACCCTCCGAACGCACTCCATGGAACCGGCGCCGACCGCGCCGCAGCCTGCCGCACTCTCGATCCGAGCGCGCGGCGCGTCCATACGGGATTGCCACCGCGGCCAGTGGAGCCCGGCCGCTCAGTGCGCGCTGTGCTGCAGGCGGCAGCGTCCGCACACCCCGGTGAGCTCCACGACGCCCGGATCGAGCGCGAAGCCGAGCCGCTCGCCGAGACGGCCGGTGGCCGCCGCGACGCGCGGATCTTCGGCCTCCACCACCTGGCCGCAGGCCCGGCAGATGAGCAGCTGTCCGGCGTGCGGCGCCTCGGGATGCTCACAAAGAATGAAGGAACGGGTCGACTCGAGCCGGTGCACGACGCCGGCGTGGATCAGCGACTCGAGCGCTCGGTACACGCCCGCCGGGGTGGAGCGGCCGTCCTGCGGGCGCAGCCGCGCGAGCAGCTCGTAGGCCGACAGCGCGCGTGCCTCGGTGAGCAGTGTGAGCAGCACCGCGCGGCGCTGGCGGGTGAGACGCTGGCCGCGCGTGCGGCACAACGTCTCGAGCCGCTCGAGCGTACGCTGCTGTGCGACGGAGAGGCGCTCGGTGTGGGATCGGCCCATGATACGTGCCCGCCTGCGCTCAGGCCGTCTGCACGGCCGCACCGGGCCCGCGCAGGCGCCCGAGCACATAACAGGCCCCGCTCAGCAGGCCGACGAAAAACCCGACCGGCCAATCGGTGAGGTAGGCGAGCGCGATGGCACTCCACACGACGAGCAGGGCGAGCACTACCGAGCCGCCGAGCGCCCGCCAGGGCCGGTCGGTGAGCGCACGCGCCGCGCTCGCCGGCCCGACCATGAGGCTGAACACGAGCAGCGCCCCAACCACCGGCAACGCCATGACGGTCGAGAGCGCCAGCACCAGCAGAAACACCCACTCGAGCCGCCGCGCGCGCCCCAGGGCCGCCGCGGCGAGCTCTCCCGAGAGCGAATCGAGCAGCAGCGGGCGCGCAAAGAGCGCGAGCAGCCCGAGGGCGAGCGCGCTCAGGATGGCGACCCCGAGGACCTGCCGAGCGCTGATGCCGAGCACCTCACCGAAGAGCAGCCCGTAGAGGCCCTGGGCGTACTGGCCCGAAAGACTCAGCAGCAATGTTCCGACCGCAAGGGAGAGTGCGAGCCACAGCGCGCTCGCGACCTCGCGCCGCTCGCCGCGCTGCAGCTGGGTGATCGCGATCACCCCGAGTGCCGCGAACAGCGTCAGGCCGAGCAGCGGGTTCACGCCGAGCAGGCCCGCGGCGGCCGCACCCGGAAATGCGCCGAGCGGCAGCGCGTGCGCGGCGAACGCCGCACGGCGCGCCACCACGAAGAAGCCGACCGCACCGGCCACGAGCGCGACCAGCGTCGCAACGATCCAGGCATGAGCCATGAACGGCGCGAACATCTCAGTGTCCCTGGCAGCCGGAGGGGTGTTGCACCTGAGGTCGCTCGGCGCGGGCACCCACCCAGCTGGCGGCGAGGTAGGCGCAGAAGATCAGGGTCACGATGCAGAAACTCACCGGCCAGCCGCGTCCCGGCGTCCAGTAATAGCTCTCGTAGGCGAGCACCGTGCCGCCCCAGGTCGACGCAAGCCCGATCAGCGCCGCAAGCGCCACCGCGCTCGCGGGGCGCCGCGCCAGTCGCAGCGCGGCGGCAGCCGGTCCAATCAGCAGCGCCGTGGAAAGGATCGCTCCGACCGTCATCGCCGAGAGCGCCACGGCGAGCGCAAGGGCCACCGAATGGGTGAGCGCGACGGCGCGCACGCGAATTCCCTGGGCGCGCGCCAGGTCCGCCGAGAGCGTGCTTACGAGCAGCGGCCGGTGGATGATCGCGCTCGCCAGCAGCGCCACCGCCGCCACGGCAAGCGCCAGCGGCACGATGCCCGCCGGAATCGCGAACATCGAGCCGAAGAGCACCGTCACCGCCGCGCCGCCGACGCTGCGCACCGTCGCATCGAAGTACAGCAGCAGCGCGGCCAGGCCCAGCCCCGCCCCGAGCACCACGCCGGTGAGCAGATCGCGCTCGCGCGCGCTGCGCACGTCGGCCCACTCCATGATGCCGGCCGCCGCAGCGGCCATGGCCAGAAATCCCAGCAGCGGGTTCACCCCGATCAGGTAGGCCGCCGACCCGCCCGCGCTGCTGACATCGGCGAGCGCGTGCGCGGCGAACGCCTGGCGGCGCATCACCGTTGCGACGCCCACCACGGCGCACACCAGCGCAGCGCCGCCGCCGACGCTGAGCGCGATGCGCATCGGCTCGTTGTCGAGAAATCCCGCTGTGAGCACCATGTGGGTATCGCCCCGGAGGGCCCCTCAGGGCACCGGCGCGGTGTGCACCGGGTCGCGCTCCACCGCCGCATGGCTCTCCTCGCGCGCCTCGGCGGCGACCACCACGACCCGTCCGTGCACGCGGACCACATCGACGTGGTAACCATACAGACTGCTCAAGACCTCGGTGCGCACCACCTCGTCGGCCTTGCCGGCGACCGCCGCACCGCTCGCCAGATACACGACCCGGTCCATCGCGCCGAGCAGCGGGTTCATGTCGTGGGCCGAGAGCAGCACAGCGGTCCCGGACTGGCGCGACAGCCGCCGCAGCAGCGCCACGATCTCCGCGGTGCTGCGCACATCGAGGTTCGCCAGCGGCTCATCGAGCAGCAGCAGTCGCGGTCGGCGCACCAGCGCGTGCGCCACCAGCACCCGCTGCTGCTGGCCGCCGGAGAGCAGTCCGACCCGCCGATCGGCGAACTCGCTCGCCCCGACCGCCGCGAGCATCTGCTCGACGCGCTCGGCGCGGCTGCGCGAGGGGAGCGCAGGTCCCAGCCGCGCGCCATCGAGTCCGAGCGCCACGACGTCGCGGGCACGCAGCGGCAGACCGGGATCGAGCTCGATCTTCTGCGGCACGTATCCGATCCCCCCGGGCAGCGTGCCCTGCCCGCCGAGCTCGATGCGGCCCTGATCGAGCGGCACGAACCCAAGGATGGCCCGCAGCAGCGTCGTCTTGCCCGAGCCGTTCGAGCCGATCAGTCCGCAGAACTCCCCGGCGGTGAGGCTGAAGTTGACCTCCCGCAGCACGGGCCGTCCGCCGAGCGTGACACACGCTCCGGCGACCGTGAGCGCCGCAGCCGCCTGGCTCATCGGGGCCGCTCCGCGCCCAGGGTACGCGTCGAGACACCGTGTGCGACGGCCGCCTCCAGCGCTCGGGTCTCGGCCAGCATCCACGACTGATAGTCATAGCCGCTCTGGGGCATGGTTTCGTAGACCCCGACGACCGGAATGTGCGCCGCGATCGCCAGCTGCAGGAACGAGGCGGTGAGCGGACCGGTCACCTGCTGGTTGTAGAGGAGCACCTTGACCGCCCGGCGGCGCAGCAGCGCCCGCATCGTCGCCACGTCCTGCGGGGCCGGATCGGTGCCATTCATGACGGCGAGCTGCAGCGCGAGCGGTGTCAGATTGCGCCAGCCCGCCGCCTCGAGCAGCGCGTTGGCGACCGGCTCGACGACCGCCACGGGCGTGCCCGGGTAGCGGCTGCGCAGCGCCGCGAGCGCCGCCTTCCACGGCTCGAGCGAGGCGGCGAAGCGTTGCGCACGGGCGCGAAAGTATGCGGCGTGCGGCGGATCCAGCGCCGCGAACGCCTGTGCGGCGGCCTCGGCCACCGCGGGCATGGTCCGCGGGTCGTACCAGAGGTGCGGATTGACCGTGTCGCGGGGTAATCCGAGCAGCGCGCGCACGTCGATGACCTGGCGGTGAGTGTTCGGCGCCGCGGCCATGATGCGCTGGATCCACGCATCGTAGCCGAGGCCGTTCATCACGACGAGCGAGGCGCCGGCGACCTCGCGCGCGACGCGGGGACTGGCCTCGAACGAGTGCGGATCGGTGTTCGGATTGTTGAGGATGGCGTGCACCGTGACATACGGTCCGCCCACCTGGGCGAGCACATCGGCGTACTGGCTCTCGACGCCGATGGCCACCGGCGTGCGCGCCGCGTGCGACCGCGCGCAGCCCGCGGCGAGCAGCGCCGCGAGCGCGACCAGGACCAGATGCAGCCGGCGCTGCGGACAGGCGAACGCTCCCATCTACAAATGATACGTTGTATCACTTGATGCCGTCCAGGCACCGCGCTCAATCGAGGCGCACCCCGCCGTTGACACCGATCGTCTGGCCGGTGATGAAGGCGTTCCCCAGCACCATCAGCACCGCCTGGGCGACCTCCTCGGGCGTGCCGAGCCGGCCCACCGGGATGCGCCGGAACGCCTCGGTATTCAGCAGCGGTCCGGCCATGTCGGTTGCGATCGGTCCGGGCGCGATGGCATTGACCGTGACGCCCTCGCCGGCGAGGCGCGCCGCATAGCCACGCGTGAGTCCCTCGAGTCCGGCCTTGGCGGCGTTGTAGTGCACCCCGACCACCCCGGGGCCGCGTGCCGCCGCCGAGGAGATGTTCACGACCCGTCCGCGGCGCTGCGCGCGCAGAGTCGGCAGCGCCGCCTGGGTGCACAGGAACGCCGCCTTGAGATTGACCGCGATCGCCCGGTCGAATTCGGCCTCATCGAGATCCTCGAGCCCGCGCGGACTCGCCACGCCCGCATTGTTGATGAGAATCTCGAGCGGACCGAGCTCGCGTGCCACGCGCACCATCATCTCCTCCACGGCGCTGCGCACCGACACGTCCGCGACGATGACGATCGCGCGACGGCCCATCGCGCGCAGCGCGGCGGCAAGTTCCTCGGCCTGCGCGGCGCGACTGCGGCAATTGAGCGCGACATCCGCGCCGGCCTGACCGAGCGCGAGCGCGATCGCACGGCCGATGCCGCGCGAGGCGCCGGTGACCAGCGCCACCCGATCACTGAGATCGATCCTCTGGGATGTCATGTCGAGCCTCATGCCGCGGCGGTGCGCGCCGCTCGCCGACCATTGTACGCGCGCGCGGATCGCTTGAGCCTCCCGCCGCGCAATGGTAGAAGCGCTCGCGGCTGCACCGCGCGTGCGGCACCGGGCCATCGAAGGAGAGCCATGAGGAGCCGAACCGTTCTGCGCAATCTCGCCTGCACGGCGCTCAGCGCCCTCGCCCTCGGCGGCTGCGGCGCCGCCGGCCGCCCGGGGCGGCTCGATCCGGCTGCCGCGACGCTCTCGCCGAGCGCCCTGGCCTCGCTCGGCAACTATCGCGCACGGCTCACCAGCGGCACCGGCCCGGAGCGCATGATCATCCGCACGCAGGTTCACAGTCCGCGAGACTGGGCGGCCGAGAGCGGACTTGCGGTGCTGCACATCGGCTCGATGAGCTACGTGCGCTTCGGGCAGCAGTGGTTTCCCCACCCCGATGCCCCCCAGACCTACGCACAGAACAACCTGCCGGCCTTCGCTCGGCAGTTCTATGCCATGACGCGGGTACCCGGGGCGCGGGTGCGGCGCGGTCCGCCGTGTCGCCAGGCCGGCCTTGCCGGCCACACCTGGACGGTGCGCGCCGCGGGTGGCACATCCTTCGGGGAGAAGCTCAGCGCCTGCGTGGCCGATGCCAGCGGCGCGCTGCTGAGACTCGTGGTGAGCGCGAGCAGCACGGCCATGGCCGGACCGTACGCGAGCGAGGTCTACGAGATCACCGCCGTGGGCGGTGTCGCGCCGTTTCAGGTGCCGGTGAGCGGCGCGCGCAGCTGAGCCGGCGCGCGCCTCACAGGTGGCCGGTGCGCACCCGGCCGGTCGACGGATCGAGGCGCGTCACGGCCAGACCGGCGCTCTTCCAGGCCGCGATGCCGCCGGCCAGATGCGCCGCCTCCGGCAGTCCGATCGCGAGCACCAGGCGGGCCGCCTGCGCCGAGCGCCGGCCGGTGCCGCACTGGAACACGATGCGCTTGGTGCCATCGAGCGGCAGGCTGTGCGGATCGAATCCCGACAGCGGGCACAGCAGAGCCCCGGGAATGCGCTCGGCCTCGAACTCCCCGGGCTCGCGCACGTCGATGAGCACGCCGCGGCGGGTGCGCAGCAGCTCGTGGACCTGCGCGGCATCGAGCTCGTGCAGCGTGCCGTGCCCGTGGGCGTTGGGATGCGAAGACTCACTCATGGGCGGGCCACTCCTTACTGGACTCGATGCACTCGACTCGGCCGCGCGCGCGGCGCCGTGAGTATATCAATCTCTTCTAATATGTTGCGACTGCCGCCGGACCGCAGCGGGCCCGCTCCTGCCTTGCGTCCGCGCCCAATGGGGTTACCCTACCGCCTCCCAAGGACGCGAGGAGCCCCCGATGCGACCAGCCGTTCCCGCCGCGCGCGCACTGCGCCCGGCACTGATGGGTATGCTCCTCCTGGCCGCGACGGCCGCCGGCGCCACCCGCGCAGCCAACGCTGCGGCGCACGCCGCAGCGCCCGTCCTCGCCCCGGCAGCGCGGGTGAACGTGTTCGTCGGCACCTCGGGCACGGCCATCGGCGGTCCGATCGACACCTTCCCGGGCGCGAGCCTGCCGTTCGGCATGATCCAGTGGAGCCCGGACACACCGTCGGCGCCGGCCGGCGGCGGTTACAACTACACCGATCACACGCTCACCGGCTTCAGCCTGACACACCTGAGCGGCCCGGGCTGCTCGGTCGCCGGTGACATCCGCATCCTGCCGACGAGCGGCCCGGTGCGCGCGCCGGCGCGCGCCGAGCAGCCGTTCTCGCACCGCGACGAGCAGGCCGCACCGGGCTGGTACGCCGTGCGCCTGCGCCGCGCCGGCATCAAGGTGCAACTGGCCGTCACCCGCCGCAGCGGGCTCGGGCGCTTCACCTTTCCGGCCGGCGCACACGGACATCTGCTGTTCGACGTCGGCTCCAACCAGGCCGGCGTCACGGCCGCGCACTTCCGGCTCGACGGACCACGGCAGGTGAGCGGCTCGGCCACCGGCGGCGCCTTCTGCGGCGCGCCGGATCAGTACACCGTCTACTTCGTGGCGCGCTTCAACCGGCCGGTGATCGGTTCGGGCGCCTGGCGCGGGGCGGCGCTGATGCCGGGCAAGCGCCACATCGATGGACTCAACACCGGCGGCTGGGTGAGCTTCGCCACCGACCACCACCGCAGCGTGCAGGTCGATGTCGCCCTCTCCTACGTGAGCCGCGCCGATGCATTGGAGAACCTGCGCGCAGCGCCGGATCGCTGGCAGCTCGCGGCGATGCGCCGGCGGGCCACCGGCATCTGGAACGGACTGCTGCGGCGCATCGAGGTGAGCGGCGGCACCCCGAGACAGCAGGCAACCTTCTATACCGCGCTTTATCACACGCTGCTCGCCCCCACGCTCTACAGTGACGTCAACGGCGAGTACCGCGGCTTCGATGGCAAGGTGCACCACGTCGCGGCCGGTCATGCCGAGTACGCCAACTACTCGGGCTGGGACATCTATCGCACCGAAGTGCCGCTGATCGCGCTCATCGCCCCGCATCGGGTGAGCGACATGCTGCAGTCCCTGCTCGATGAGGGCGCGCAGGGCGGCTGGCTCGCGAAGTGGCCGCTCGCCAACGGCTACACCGGCGTGATGGGCGGGGATGCCGCCGACATCATCCTCGCCGGCGGCTGGGCGTTCGGCGCGCGCGCCTTCGATGGGCGCGAGGCGCTGCGCGAGATGGTGAAGGGCGCGACCGACACCCGCGATCCGCCCGGCCAGGGCTGGTACATCGAGCGCCCGGGGCTCGCGCAGTATCTGGCGCGCGGCTATGTCGACGATGATCTGACGAGCTCGGCCGCGCCGGTGCCGAACGGCTCCTCCGAGACGCTCGAGTACGCCGAGGATGACTTCTCCATCGCGCGCTTCGCCGCCGAGCACGGCGCGATGCGCCCGGCACGCACCTTCCTGCGTCGCTCGATGAACTGGCAGAACGTGTTTGATACGGCCACCGGCTCGATTTCCGCCCGCGATGCCGCCGGGGCGTTCCTCGCCACACCGGTCAACTCGAACGGGCAGCGCGGCTTCCAGGAAGGCAACGCCGCGCAGTACACCTGGATGGTGCCGCAGGACCTCGGCGATCTCACCGCGGCGATGGGCGGACGCCTCGCCGCGCGGCGCCGTCTGGATACCTTCTTCACGCAGCTCAATGCCGGGCAGAGCGCCCCGTACGCCTGGCTCGGCAACGAACCGAGCCTCGGCGCGCCGTGGGTGTACCTGGCCCTCGGGGCACCGTGGCGCACCGAAGAAGTGGTGCGCAGCGCGCTCGATACGCTGTATGCCGACACCCCCGCGGGCATTCCGGGCAACGATGATCTCGGCACGATGAGCGCCTGGTACGTCTGGTCGGCCATCGGGCTGTATCCGCAGATCCCCGCGGTGCGCGGACT
>JAKAZL010000048.1:10645-17146 GCA_021815925.1 Pseudomonadota bacterium
GAGAATCCCGCGGCCGTCGTCGCGGACTCATCCGACCGGCGCGTGTACGTGGCGAACCAGGGCTCCAACACCGTCTCGGTCATCCAGGCGAGCAGCCAGCAGGTCATGGCGAGCATCCCGGTGGGCAGCGCGCCCGATGCGCTGGCATTGAGTGCCGACGGGCGGACGCTCTGGGTGGCCAACGGGGGCAGCAACACCGTCCAGCCGGTGGACACCGCTTCCCTGAAGCCCGGGGCGCCCATCGCGGTGGGCACGAGCCCGGCCGCCCTGGCATTCTCGCCGCACGGGCGCACGCTCTACCTCACCGATCCGGGCTCCAACAGCCTGACGGTGATCGATACCGCCACCCGCAAGGTGCGCGCCACCTTCCCGGCCGGCGCCGGTCCGACGGGGATTGCGGTCAGTCCCGACGGGCGCACCGTGTACGTGGCCGACACGCTAGCCAATCAGGTGCTGCCGATCACCAGCGCCTCGGGTGTCAGCGGCACGCCAATGGCCACGGGCCTCGCGCCGCGCCAGCTCGCGCTCTCCCCGCGGGGCCACACGCTCTATGTCGCCGATCTCGCCGTCGACACCCTCAGCGTGATCGACACCGCCTCCGGGGCGAGCCGCGCGCCGGTGCACGTCGGTGCCGGCCCGATCGCCGTCGCGTTCAGCCGCTCGGGGCGGCGGGCCTACGCGCTGACCAGCCAGACCGGACGCTGTGCCGTCATCGCACCGGCCACGGGGCGTGTACTGGCCTCGATCCCGGTCGCCCCGCTGCCGGTGGCGCTGTCCGGTGGGACGAACTGAGGCCCAGTCCGCCGTGAGGCGGCGCCGTCATCGCGAAGACATCCGGCCGGCCGCGAGGCTCCGGCCATGATTCAATGCATTTTGTTTATATTATATGTGCCATATCTGCAGTTGCGGCATATCGATGCGCTCCGCATGATGCGACCCTAGCCGCAGCACTGCGGGACCGGCGGCGTGGGGACGACCCAGCCGGACCGGCATTGCACGGACCCGATGCCGCAACCGGTCCGCCGAGGGAGCCCTGCCATGAGCGCGAAATCGGTCGCCTACACGACCTGTTACATGTGCGCCTGCCGCTGCGGCATCAAGGTGCACCTGCAAGACGGGCACCTGCGCTACATCGAGGGCAACCGCGACCATCCGGTCAACCGCGGCGTGCTCTGCGCCAAGGGGTCGGCCGGCATCATGACCGCCATCTCCCCGGCACGCCTGCGCACTCCGCTGAAGCGCATCGGACCGCGCGGCTCGGGCTCGTTCGAGGCGATCTCCTGGGACGAGGCGATGCGCCTGCTCACCGAGCGTCTCGCCGCCATCCGCGCCGGGGATCCGAGCCGCCTCGCGATGTTCACCGGGCGCGACCAGTCGCAGTCGCTCACCGGCCACTTCGCGCGCATGTTCGGCACCATCAACTACGCCGCCCACGGCGGGTTCTGCTCGGTCAACATGGCCGCCGCGGGGCTGTACTCGGTGGGCGGGGCGTTCTGGGAGTTCGGCGAGCCGGACTGGGAGCACGCGCGGCTGTTTCTCCTGTTCGGCGTCGCCGAGGACCACGATTCCAACCCGATCAAGCTCGGCCTCGCGCAGCTGAAGGCGCACGGCGCGAAGATCGTCTCCGTCAACCCGGTGCGTACCGGCTACTCGGCGATCGCCGATGAGTTCGTGCCCATCACCCCGGGCACCGACGGACTGCTGGTGCTGGCGCTGATCCATTGTCTGCTCGAGGCCGGACACATCGATACCGAGTTCCTGGTCCGCTACACCAACGCGCATCACCTGGTGATCGATGCCCCGGGCAGCGCCGAGCACGGACTCATCGCCCGCGATGCCGAGGGCCGCGAGCTCGCCTTCGATCGCGACACGGCCTCGCTCGTGCCGGGGAGCGCGACCGGCATCAACCCGGCGCTCAACGGCACGTACGTGCTCGCGGACGGACGGCGCGCGCGTCCGGCCTTCGCGCTGCTCGCCGAACGCTACAGCGCCGCCGAGTACGCCCCCGAGGCGGTGGCCGAGCGGTGCGGCATCCCGGCGGCCACCATCCGGCGCCTCGCCGCGGAGATCGCCGAGGTCGCTTTCCGCCAGAGCGTCGTGCTCGAGCAGCCGTGGACGGACACGAACGGACGCCGCCACGCGCAGATGGTGGGCCGGCCGGTGGCGATCCACGCCATGCGCGGCATTTCCGCGCACTCGAACGGCTTTCATACCTGCCGTGCCATCCATGTTCTGCAGATGCTGCTCGGCGCGGTCGACACGCCAGGCTCCTGGCGCTACAAGTCGCCGTACCCGAAGCCGATCCCCTGCGGTGTGCCGCCGGGCCGCCCGGGGGCGACCCCCGGAGCACCACTCAGCGGCGCGCCGCTCGGCATGCCCACGCGGCCGGAGGACCTGCTGCTCGATGCCGAGGGCGAGGCGTTGCGGCTCGACCGGGCGTTCTCCTGGGAAGCACCGCTCGCCATCCACGGACTGATGCACATGGTGATCGCCCGGGCCTACGAGGCGGGGCCGGAGAAGATCGACACTCTGTTCCTCTTCATGGCCAATATGGCGTGGAACTCCTCGATGAATCCCGGGGAGGCGATCCGGATGCTGAGCGCGAGCGACGAGCACGGCAATTACCGCATTCCCTTCGTCGTGGTCGCCGATGCCTTCGCTTCCGAGACGGTCGCCTACGCCGACCTGGTGCTGCCCGACACGACCTACCTGGAGCGCTACGACTGCATCTCGCTGCTCGACCGCCCGATCGGCTCGGCGCACGGTCCGGCCGACGCCATCCGCGTGCCGGTCCTCGATCCGGGCCGTGACGTGCGGCCCTTCCAGGACGTGCTCATTGATCTGGCCGGCCGCCTCGGGCTGCAGGACTTCGCCGACGCTCAGGGCCGGCCGCTCTACACCTCCTACGCCGATTACATCGTGCGCCACCAGCGCGCCCCGGGCATCGGACCGCTCGCCGGCTTTCGCGGCGCCGACGGCAGCACCTTCGGCCGCGGCGAGCCGAACCCCGAGCAGCTGCGCCGCTACATCGACAACGGCGGGTTCTGCGTGCATCACCTGCCCGCCGAGCAGCTCTACTACAAGTACGCCAACCGGGCCTACCTCGAGGGCGCGCGCGAGATGGGCTTCATCGGCTCCTCCGCGCCGATCGTGCTGCAGCTGTACAGCGAGCCGCTGCAGCGCTTCCGCCTGGCCGCCGAGGGACACGGCGCGCGCGTACCGCCAGAGCGGCTGCGCGAGCGGGTGCGGACCTACTTCGACCCGTTGCCGTTCTGGTATGCGCCGCTCGAGCAGGCGATGAGCGATCCGGCGCGCTATCCGCTGCACGCCATCACCCAACGCCCCATGGCGATGTACCACTCCTGGGGCTCACACAACGCCTGGCTGCGCCAGATCCTGCCCGAGAACCGCATCTACCTGCACCGCGCGCTCGCCGCCGAGCTCGGCATCGAGGATGAGGACTGGGTGTGGGTTGACTCACGCAACGGCCGGGTGAAGTGCCGCGCGCGCACCATGACCGGCGTGAATCGCAACACCGTGTGGACGTGGAACGCCATCGGCAAGCGGGCCGGCGCCTGGGGGCTCGGCCGCGGGGCGCCGGAGTTCCGCCGCGGCTTTCTCCTCAATCACGTCATCTCGGAGTTCCTGCCCGCAGAGGGCGCCGCCGCCCCGCACTCGAACTCCGACCCGCTCACCGGTCAGGCCGCCTGGTTCGACCTGACCGTGCGCCTGGAGCCGTGCGGCCCGGACACCTCCGATGAGACCGCGCCGCTCCTCGGCGCCAACCCGTTGCGCATCCGGCGCGCCACCGAGAACACCCCATGACCCAGGTGCCGACGCCCGCCCCCGGTGCCCGCAAGCTCGGCCTGGTGATCGACCTCGACACCTGCGTGGGGTGTCATGCCTGCGCGGTGAACTGCAAGGAGTGGAACACCGGCGGTGAGGCCGGGATCCTGCCGGACTACGACAAGTACGGTGAGCAGCCCGACGGGGTGTGGTTCAACCGCATCCACTCCTACGAGAGCGGCACCGATGGCCACTCGCGCACGGTGAACTTCCCCCGCTCCTGCCTGCACTGCGAGAACCCGCTGTGCGTGACGGTCTGTCCGACCGGCGCTTCCTTCAAGCGCGCCGAGGACGGCATCGTGCTCATCGACACCGACATCTGCATCGGCTGCAAGCTGTGCTCGTGGGCCTGTCCCTATGGCGCACGCGAGTTCGACGAGGACAACGGCGTGATGCGCAAGTGCACGCTGTGCATCGATCGCATCTACGACGAGAGCCGCCCGGCGGCCGAGCGCGAGCCGGCCTGCGTGTCCACCTGCCCGGCCAAGGCGCGCCACTTCGGGGATCTCGCCGACCCGCAGAGCAAGGTCTCCCGGCTGGTCGAGGAGCGCGGCGGCGTCGATCTGCTCCCCGAGCTCGGCTACCGGCCGACCAACAAGTACCTGCCGCCGCGCCAGGCGCAGATCCCGACCACCCCGCGCGAGGCTCCGGCCCGTCCCGCGCAGGGCATCGGCGCGGCGCTGCTGCAGCTGCTCGACAAGGCGCTCAGCCGGTGAAGCCCGCCGCCTCCATTTTGCTGCTGACGACGCTGACGGGCTTCGCCTACGGGCTGCTCGCCTGGCTCGGCCTGTACGTCGCCACGGGAACGCCGGCCGCCGCTCGCCTGATGGTGCTGAGTGGCGTCGGTGTCGGCCTCGTGCTCGCCACGCTCGGGCTGATGGCCTCGGCGCTGCACCTCGGCCGCAAGGAGCGTGCCTGGCGCGCGTTCAGCCAGTGGCGCTCGTCCTGGCTGTCGCGCGAAGGCGTGGCCGCGGTGCTCACCTACCCGATCGTCCTTGGCTTCGCGTGGAGCGAACTGCGTGATCCGGCCGCCGGGCTCGCGCGCGTGCTCGGCGTGGCCGCAGCGCTCGCCTCGCTCGGCACGGTGTATTGCACGTCGATGATCTATGCGAGCCTGAAGCCGATCCGCCAGTGGCACAACCCACATACCGCGCCGGACTACCTGATCTACGCGCTGTTCTCCGGCGGAACCCTGTTTGTACTGCTGCACGCGCTCGCCTTCGGCACCGGCGCCGCTGCCGCCGCCCTCAGCGCCCTCGCCGCGCTCTGCGCGCTCATCGCCAAGCGCATCTACTGGCGGCACATCGACATGCAGACTCCGCTCGCGACGCTCGCCAGCGCGATCGGGCTGCCCAAGGACACGCCCGCCCGTCCGCTCGATGCGCCGCACTTCACGGAGAACTTCATCCTGCGCGAGATGGGCTTTCAGATCGCGCGCCGCCATGCCGCGAAGCTGCGCCGCATCACACTCGGGCTCGCCTTCGCGCTGCCGCTGAGCTTGAGCGTGCTCGCCGCCTTCGAGCTCGTACCGCTCGCCAGCAGCACGCTCGCGGTGTTGTGCGCGGCGCTCGGGCTGCTCACCGAGCGCTGGCTGTTCTTCGCCGAGGCGACGCACGTCTCCGCGTTGTATTACGGGCGCCGCATCTGAGCCGGCCGGCACCGATGCGGGAGTCGCTCAACGCAACTGCGTAACGCCGCGCGCGCCTCTCACGAACCCATAGCAGATCCGCGCCGACCTATCGACTCATCGCAGGCCGATGGCTCTGCCGCGTTGTCACGGATTGGGAACATGTAACAGATCTGTTACACCGGCATGGCAAGGGCTGTGCCACCAAGGCCGTGACATCGCCATCGGAGAATCCGAAAAGGACTCGCGGATTTTTCATCCAGACTGCTCCGGGGCAGCATCCGTTAGGTACAATTCCCGACTGCGCACAAGGTCGGCAAGACTATAGTCGCTGTCCCTAACGTCCTAGCGCGGTAAGGGTGGGGCATGTCTCGGGGCGTCATCGTTCTGCAGGCAGCCGAATCGGTTCCGGATCTGGGTCTCCTGCTCGCAACTCACCATTGGCGGGCACAGCGAGCCGCACGTCTGGAGCAGGTTCGCACGCTGCTGCAGGGCGATTGTCACGTCGGGATCGCCGTATTTGACGATGCCCTCGATTGCTCCCCGCAGGACCTCGCGGAGCTCGTCGAGCGCTCGAGCATGGAGTGGATCGCCGTGCTGCCGCGCGACCACGCGCGCGACCGGCTCGCCGAGCGTGCCCTCGCCTCGAGCTACTTCGACTTCCACACGCTTCCGGTCGACGAGGCGCGACTGCTTTACTCTGTCGGCCACGCCTACGGCAAGGCCGCCCTGCGGCACTCTGCGCTCCCGACCCCTCTTCCGGCGCACGGCCGCAATGGGATGGTCGGCGAAAGCCCCGCCATGCTCGCCGTGCACGCCCAGCTTGAGCGGGTGATGCGCGCCAACGCCCCGCTGCTTCTGACCGGGGAAAGCGGCGTCGGCAAGGAACTCGCGGCCCGCGCCGTGCATCTGGGCTCCAGTCGCTCCAAGGGTCCGTTCGTACCGGTCAACTGCGGCGCCCTGCCCCAGGCACTCATCGAAAGCCTGCTGTTCGGCCACGAGAAAGGCGCATTCACCGGCGCTCACGA
>JAKAZL010000006.1 GCA_021815925.1 Pseudomonadota bacterium
AACGGTCAACAGGATCCGCGCGGACCCTTGTTCGTGATGACCACCGCTGGCTTCAATCTCGGTCCGGATTTCAATATGCAGCGAGTGATCGACTTCAGGCGGAATGTCGATCGCGTCCGAGAATGGATGCAGTCGGCGCCGGGCATGTTCGGAGCGCATTCGTTTGCGCCGCATACGCGCGGTGATGACGGCGTGACAATGTCGGTTTGGGCCGATGACGCTGCGATGACCTCGGTGATGTATAGGCCAGGCGTGCACCGCGTGCAGATCGACCGCTACAAAGCCGAACACACCGCGGACCGTACTTCGTTCACCCGATTTCGCGCGGTCGAGACATGCGGCACCTGGAATGGCACCGATCCGATCGAGGAGGCGCGAAAAGGCCACAAGGAGGTTTCCACTTGAGCGCTCGGGTGGCGCGCTGCGCATGTGGCGACCTGCAGGCGACGCTTGCGGGCGACCCCGAGTTTGTGGTCGCCTGCCATTGCTTGGAGTGCCAACGCCGTACGGGCTCGGTGTTTGGTGTGGGCGCCTATTATTCCC
Source organism: Pseudomonadota bacterium (assembly GCA_021815925.1). Taxonomy (GTDB): domain Bacteria; phylum Pseudomonadota; class Gammaproteobacteria; order Steroidobacterales; family Steroidobacteraceae; genus 13-2-20CM-66-19. The sequence continues at coordinate 544 of JAKAZL010000006.1, forward strand.
GGGAGCGCATGACTTCTGCTGGTACGTACCGGACTTACAGCCGCCCGGGCAGTACCGGAAGCGCGTTGCATTTCCACTTCTGTGAACGATGCGGTAGCACGGTGTTCTGGGAATTGGAAGTCCGACCTCAGCACATCGGCGTTGCCGTCGGTGCTTTCGGGGACCCTGCATTCAGCGCGCCCGTCCGTTCGGTCTGGGAGGAGACGCGGCATTCATGGGTCGAGTTCGGCTGTGAAATCGGCCGCTATCCGCGGCAAGTCACGTAGGCGGATGCACTCTGCCACGGATGGCATTCACTGAAGCTGAGCAACCGCGATCGCCCCATTGCGCGGGTAAACGCCGGAGTTCCGTGGAATTTCCAGGCACCGGGCGTAATATCACCAGCAGTACCTCGCGAAGAACCCGGACGGATATTACGGGCGGGGCGGGTGCGGGGTCCCCTTTAAATTCGCGGAGTTACCGGCGGGGGAGCAGGCGTAGTCGCAGCTATAGCGAGGGTTCCGGCAGGAAGTCACGCGGTGAAAGGCGTTCCTGATCGAGACGCTGCGTGCCTCTGCGGGGAATACCGGCTGGTTTCGACGTTGGGGTTTACCGGAATTCTACCGTCGAGCACGGATCAGGATGCTCCGGGGCGAAGAATGGATAGCCGCTGCGCCCTTCAAGGGAGGGGAGGCGGGTTGGTCAGGACACCTCGCGCCCCTGCCCCTGCCAATGCCGCTGGCGCAGCGTGCGCTTAAGTACCTTACCTGCGCCGGTCATCGGCAGCTCAGTGACGAACTCAGCGCTCCTCGGGCACTTGTAGCCACCAATCAACGTCTTGCAGTGTTCGCGAATATCCTCGGCGGTGGCCTGCATACCTGCTCTGAGCACCACCACCGCGTGAACCCGCTCGCCCCACTGTTGGTCGGGAACTCCGATCACGGCGCATGCAGCTACTGCCGGGTGCTTGGCAACGGCCTGCTCGACCTCGACGGAGTAGACGTTCTCGCCTCCTGAAATGATCATGTCCTTCACGCGGTCGACGACGTAGAGGAAGCCCGACTCGTCGATGCGCCCGCCGTCGCCGGTGTGCATCCAGCCCACGTTCGGCGCGCGCTCCAGTGCGCTGGCCGTCTCCGCGGGCTTGCCCCAGTAGCCGAGCATCACGCCGGGGCTGCGCACGATGATCTCCCCGATCTCGCCCCGCGGCACATCCTCGCCTTCGGGCGACACGATGCGGACGCTGATCCCGGTGCAGGGTATGCCCGCCGAGCGCAGCCGGCCGTTCCCGCGGCCCTCGGCCGAGTGCAGTTCAGGCGCCAGCACGGAGATCGTCGGGGCCAGCTCGGTCATGCCGTAGACCTGCAGGAACTGCGCCCCTGACAATAGCCGCTGCGCGCGGTCGAGCAGGGCTTCATTGATCGGCGACCCGCCATAGGCCAGCATGCGGAGCGAGGAGAGGTCGAAATTCGCGGCCTCGGGATGGTCCACCACCATCTGCACCATCGTCGGCACCAGAGTCACCACCGTGACGCGCTCGCGCTGCAGCGCCTGGAGCGCTGCCAGCGGTGTGAATCCCGGCAGCGCGACGTGCGTGCCGCCCAGGGCCCATTGCGCGTTCGACATGCAGCAATCTGCGATGTGGAACATCGGCGCCGCATGCAGAGCGATGTCGCCCGGCCGGGCCATGCCTTCGTTCGCCAGCACCATGCCGTTGAATACCAGGGCCTCGTGCGGGACCATCACGCCCTTCGGATGGCCGGTTGTGCCGCCGGTGTAGAACACGCCGGCCAGATCCTTCCCGTGACGGTTGGCGTCGGGCACCGGTTCTTGCGCCGCGATCAGCGCCTCGTAGGACAGCATGCCGTCGGGGGTGGGCTGGTCGCCGCCGTGGATGAGCGTGGCGAGGCTGCGGCTCTTTTGCTTCAGCTCGGCTGCCATCGGTACGAAGGCGTCGTCGACCAGCAGCACCCGGGTGTCACAGTCGTCCAGCGAGTAGGCGATCTCGGCGCTGCTCCATCGCGTGTTGATCGGATTGAACGCGGCGCCGGCCCAGGGAATGGCCATGTACGCTTCCACATAGCGGTCGGAGTTCAGCGACAGGATGCCCACGCGGTCGCCGGCGCCCACGCCCAGCCGGCGCAGCGCGCCGGCCAGGCGCGCGACGCGGTTGCGGAACTGGGCGAATGTCTGGCGGCGACTGCCGCAGATTGTGGCGATGCCGTTGGGACGGAGCGCGACGGCGCGGTGCAATGCCTGAGTGAGTTGCATGCATTTGCCCTTGGGGTCGCAGCATACTACGCCGTCCTTGAAGGGATCAGCTACTCCCCCCCTTTTCGATGCCGCCAGTCCCAACCGTTCCGATCATCTTCAATCAGGACGTGGTTCGGTACCTTTTTTAGACTCGCCGGGTAGACTCGTCATATGATGAGCACTGGAGCCGAGATTTCATTTTCTGTCTACCGAAAGAACGATGTTGATGTCGACCGAAAGTCGACCGGTAGAGACCTTCCGCGGCGGTAAACGCGGGGATCTTTTGGGATTTCCAGCTTCCGGGCGTACTACCACCAGCAGTATCTGGCCAAGAATCCGGACGGGTACTTCGGGCTCGGGGGCCGCGGGATCCCCTTCAAAATCGCGGAGCTATACGGTGGGGTTCAGAGGGAAACCCGCTGGTTAGCGTCGTTCTCGACGAGGACCCTGCGTGTGGCTCCGGGTAGATACAGGATGCCTGCGGCGCTGGAGTCAACTGGAAGTCTGCCGTCGACCGCGGTTCAGGATCGCCCGTGGAGAAGTTCATAAGCGGAAATTTCTGTAGATACACTTTGTAGCTACAATGTCCCATGTACGCGTGGGATGAAGCGAAACGACTGGCGAACCTGCGCAGGCAGGGTATCGATTTTCGCGACGCACCGAAGATCTTCCGCGGATTCACGCTCACGGCAGAAGATGATCGGGAATTCTACGGTGAGCGGCGCTTCCTCACGCTGGGGCTGCTCGAGGACCCGGTCGTCTCGGTAGCCCATACCGAGCGTGGGAAGGACATCCGGATCATTTCGATTCGCAAGGCTACGAAACATGAAGCGCGCTCCTACTTCTCGCAAATCGCAAACTGACCTGCGCCGCGTAAGGCGAACGACTGATGCGACCATGGTTCGAGACAGCGATGCACCGGAGTGGACTCCGGAGATGTTCGCTCGCGCTGTGGCCCGCAAGGGGTTGAAGCCCGTACCCAAGAAGGCATTGCTGTCGCTTCGCATCGATTCCGACGTCGTTGAGTGGTTCAAGTCGCAAGGTTCGGGCTATCAGTCGAGAATGAACGCTTTACTGCGGGCCTATATGGAAGCGCACCGGTGAGCTCATCGAGTAAATCATCTGCAGTTCGATGCTTATGTGAACGGCCGGGCGCTCGGTACTGATGGAGCCCGTGCGGCGGAGAACAGGACGATCGCTGGATCGGCGCAGGGGGCCGGTGTGTGCGCCGCTGGCGTGCCGAGACGGCGAGCAGCGTGCACCGCGGGCCGGCGGTAAGGGGGTCTGCGGACTACGGATGAGGCGAGGATGGCGCGAGCCGAGCAGGCCCTGGGGTAACGGCTATAAAGAAGCTCGGAAGGGGCGGACGATGCGCGCGGCACGGAGGCCCCTTTGGCGCGTCCTGTCAGCGCCAGGAGACCGCGGTAATATACTGAGCACAGGGCGTACCCACCTCGGCCGTACGTCGCGGAGCCTCCGGACGGTCAGTGCCGGCTCGGAGGATGCGTCAGTGCGCGGGGGAAACCGGTCTGAAGCGCCTGCGCACCGTAGAGAACAACGCGCGGGCGTGCCCGCGCCGGAACAATCGGAAGGGGCGTAACGATGCACATTCTCGTGATGATCCTGCTCTCGCTACATGCGCTCGCAGGCGTGTTCTGGGTAGGCTCGACTTTGGCCCTGAGCCACTCGTACTTCGAACTGACGCCCAAGCTGTTCCGCGCGCAGATGAGCGCTGCGGCGCTGGCTTTCGTCGCGGGCCTCGCCCTGTGGGGCATCGTCATCCGCGGCGCACAGGATCCCATGGCGCACACGCTGGGTTTGGGGGCGCTGCTCGCGTTCATCGCCGCAGGAGTCCAGGGTGCGATGCGCCGCACGCCGGTCCGCGCGCAGCGCATCGCCGGGGTGCTGCTCAGCGGAACGGTCGTCTGCATGGTGATCGCCCCGTACGTGACCTGAGCGCCGGGCACCGGAACCCGGCCGCTCGTGTGCCGGTCCAACGTCTCGCATACAGGAGGAAGCTGCAATGCGTGCCATCCGCTGGATTCGTTCTCTCACTGCGGTGCTTGCGTTCGGGCTGCTGGCGACGCCCGTCTGGGCCGCCTCGGCGCCGGCAACCGCACCCGTCCAAGGTGTCTGGGTCACCCGCCAGGTGCATTTCGTCTACCAGGGCTTCACGACGTACTTCTCCTGCGGCGGACTGCGCGATGAGATCGACCGTATGCTCACCAAGCTCGGTGCGCGCGAGCTGAAGCTGCGCGAAGATCCGTGTGTGCGCCCCGGCTTTCCGGATCCCTTCCCCGGCGTGCATGTGAAGATGCAGGTACTGGTGCCGGCCGACACGCATGTTCCAGCCGCCTCGCGGGTCGCAGCGCACTGGCAGAAAGTGGTGCTGACGCGCAGCGGGGCCGACTTTAACCAGGGCGGCAAATGCGAGCTGGTCGGGCAGTTCCGGCGGGTGTTTCTGCCGTTGTTCGCGGCGCGGCATATCGTCATGCACAGCACCTGCGTGCCCCACCAGATCATGATGGGCACGTACCTCAGCGCCGAGGTGCTGGTGCCGGATCGAGCCGCGCCCGCCCGGCACTGAGGGCGAGTCAGCTTGCCGCGGCGTGCCGCGGGCGGTCGACGTTGGGCAGGAAGCCGGCGAGCAGGCCGATGATCGGCAGCCACGCACAGAGCTGGTAGACGAAGCCGATGCCGGAGGTGTCGGCAAGGCGCCCGAGCACCGCCGCGCCGATGCCGCCCATGCCGAAGGCGAGGCCGAAGAACAGGCCGGCCACCGTGCCGGTGCGGCCCGGCAGCAGCTCCTGGGCATAGACCACGATCGCCGGGAAGGCCGAGGCGAGGATCATCCCGATCGGCACCGTCAGCACGCCGGTCCAGAACAGGTTCGCATGCGGCAGCAGCAGCGTGAAGGGCAGCACGCCGACGATGGAGCCCCAGATCACGTACTTACGGCCGATCCGATCGCCGATCGGCCCGCCGATGAGCGTGCCGGCGGCCACCGCACCGAGGAACACGAACAGGTGCACCTGGGCGCTCTGGATCGACACGTGAAAGCGGCTGATCAGGTACAGGGTGTAGTAGCTAGTGAGGCTCGCGAGGTAGAAATACTTCGAGAAGATGAGCGCCAGCAGCACGAGCATCGCCACGGTTACGTGTCGGCGAGTCGGCGCCTGCGCCGCCGCATCGCTGGCGCGCGGCTTCAGCCGCTCGAGCCCGTGCTGGCGGTACCAGTGTCCGACCTGCAGCAGAATGAACATTCCGGCGAGCGCGGCACAGGAGAACCACACCACGCTGGATTGGCCGTAGGGCAGGACGATGAACGCCGCCAGCAGCGGTCCGATCGAGGAGCCGAGATTGCCGCCCACCTGGAAGACCGACTGCGCCAGGCCGTGACGTCCGCCCGAGGCCATGCGCGCCACGCGGGAGGACTCGGGGTGAAACACCGAGGAGCCGCAGCCGATCAGTGCGGCGGCGGTGAGCAGCAGCGGGAAGGAATGGGCGTAGGCGAGCAGCGCGAGGCCGACCAGCGTGAAGCCCATTCCGGCGGACAGCGAGTACGGGCGCGGGCGCCGGTCCGTGTACCGTCCGATGACCGGTTGCAGGATCGAGGCGGTGATCTGGTAGGTGAACGTCAGGGCGCCGATCTGTCCGAAGGACAGATCGTAGTGCGCCTTGAGCATCGGATACAGCGCCGGCAGCAGCGACTGCATCATGTCGTTCAACAGATGGCTGACGCTGATCGCGAGCAGCACCGCGACGGCGGTCTGACTGGCGGCGCGCGCGGCGCCCGTGCTGGCGACGGTCTCGTTCAAGTGGGGCTCCGGCTGAAGCGGCTACTGTGCCGCATTTGCGGCCGGGGCGCCTCTCCCCATGGAGCGAGAGGGCGGCCGGCCCCAGCGTCGCTGGGGGGCCGGCCGCGCGGGAGCGGGCCCGGGCGCCGCCGGCGCCTCTCAGTTCGGGGGATTGCTGCTCGGGGGCGTACTGCTGCTGCTCGGAGCCTGCTCCTGCAGAGGATAGGCCTGCGCCGCCGGGGCGGGGGCGCCCGCCGGGGCAGTGGCCGCAGGCGCGGCCGCAGCCGCCTCCTCCGCAGGCATCCCGGCGGCCGTATCGACCGCATCCAGAAAGCGGGTCGCGGCGCTGTTGCCGCTCGAAACTGCGCCCGCCATGATCTGCGAGGCCCGCACGTGCGGCTGACCGTAGAATGCCGCGTTCGCGCCGGTGTCAACGGTCATCTCCGAGCCGCTGACGGCGACGCCGGCGAACAGTCCCTTGTTGTGCGAGTAGGAATAGACGGCCGCATTGAAGGTCTGCACCGTGGCCGCGGAGGCCTGCCGGCCGACGGGACCTGCCGCCACCGAGGCGGAGGCGCCGAGGGTCACCTTGCCGCCGCTGAGTCCGGCCACGCCCTTGCGCGAGGTGAACACCAGCACCAGGTCGGTTTTCTGCACACCCCATTGGAAGCCGAAACTTCCCCCGGTGAGCGTGATGAATACGGGGCTCGAGAAGCGACCGTCGCTCTTGCGTACGACCAGCACGCCGTGGCCGCGGCGCGCGCCGAAGAAGAAGGCGACCTTGGTCAGATCCGGAATGACCGCGATGCCGTAGGCACGCTGCAGCAGCCACTGCGGGATGCCCTGGTCGCGGGTGCCTTTCAGATCGTTCAGAACCTGGGTGGCGAGCAGCAGTCGGCCTTCCTGCTGGGCCTGCGCGTGCGCAGCGACTGTCGTCAGTGCGAACAGAACGCCAGCGAGCGCCGTGAGCAAGCGGGAACGAATGCGCATGTCGGGTTTACTCCAGTGCTGCGGGTTCGGGCGGATCGAGCAAGGATCGAACGGCTCGCCCCGACCCGACTCGATGGGTGAAGCTTACCGCAGAGCGTGTGGCGATGGGAGTTGGCTTTCGCGGCAACAGCCCCGTTCAGCCTCGGTTCAGCGGCTGCCCGGCGAAGCCGACAGTTGTTCGAGCGCAGTGCCGCTCAGACGGAACATGCGCCAGTCGGCCAGCGGCTCGGCGCCGAGCCCGCGGTAAAAGGCGATCGACGGCTCGTTCCACTCCAGTACCGCCCAGTCCAGGCGCGCGCAGCGCCGCTCGACGGCGAGGCGCGCCAGGTGGCGCAACAGCAACCGGCCGATGCCCCGGCCGCGCAGGTGCGGCCTGACGTACAAATCCTCCAGGTAGATGCCCGGCTGTCCCTTGAACGTCGAGAAATTGTGGAAGAACAGCGCGAAGCCCACCGGTACTTCGGCCTCGCAGGCGAACACGACTTCCGCGAAACGCTGCGCCCCGAACAGCCGCTCGCGCAGATCCGCCGGAGTCGCGAGCACCTCGTGCTCGAGGCGCTCGTAGCGGGCAAGCTCGCGGATGAACTCGAGTATCTGGTCGACGTCGGCCTCGACGGCCGGGCGGAGCTCGATCGTGGCGGCGTTCATCCGGTGCTTTGCAGTCCCTGGGCAATGCCGGTCGTGCTGACCAACAGTGCCTCGAACAGGTCGCGGTCGGTGCGCCCGCCCGCGCGCCAGCGCGCCAGCAGATCGACCTGCATGAGATTCATCGGATCGATGTAGGGGTTGCGCAGGCGGATCGCTCGCTGCAGCAGCGGCTCGCCGTCGAGCAGCTCGCCGACGCCCTTGATCCGCAGCACCTGTTCGCGCGTCAGTTCGTACTCCGCGCGGATCACCTCGGCGAAGCGACGCAGCGGCTCGGGCGCCAGCTCGTGGTAGGCCGAGGCGATATCCAGGTCCGCGCGTGCCAGCATCGACTCGACGTCGTCAATCAGATTGCTCAGGAACGCCCACTCGCCGTACACGGCCTGCAATGTGACTGCGCCGTGGCGCTCGGCGGCGGCCCGCAGACCCGAGCCCGCCCCGAACCAGGCCGGCAGCATGTGCCGGGTCTGCGTCCAGGCAAACACCCACGGCACCGGCAACAGTCCATCGGTGCCCGCACCGGCGGGGCGGTGCATCGAGCGGGAGCCGACCTGCATCCGCTCGATGACGTCGATGGGGGTCGCTGCGCGGAAGAACTCGTGAAATTCGGGCTGCTCATAGACCAGTGCGCGGTACGCATCGCGGCTCGCGGCTGCGAGCGTGGCGGCGACCTCGATGTGCGCCGGCGGCGTCGGACGCGGATTACGCTCGGCGCAGGCGAGGCTCAGGGCGTTGAACGCACGCTCGAGCGTGCGCATTGCGATCGGACGCAGGCCATAGCCCTGCTTGATGGTCTCGCCCTGCTCGCGCAGGCGCAGGATGCCGTTGAGCGAGCCCGGAGGCGCGGAACGCACCAGTCGATCGATGCGCCCGCCGCCGCGTGCGACGCTGGCACCGCGCACGTGCATGATGGCCGGGCTCTGCCCGCCGGTGCCGATGGTTTCGGTCAGCGCGCGCTGAGCCTGGTGGATTGCGAAGCGCGAGGCACAGGGCCCCGCCTCCCGGTTGCTGTCCGAGTAGCCGAGCAGCACGTTCTGGCGCGCACCGCGGCCCTCGAGATGGCGCGCGTAGGCCGGTACGGACAGAAGCTCGCGCATGATCGAGCCGCTGCGCTCGAGCGCAGCGATCGACTCGAACTGCGGCGCGATGTCGAGCGTCACCTGGCCGGTGCTCTTGTCGAATACCGCCGCCCAGCGTGCCAGCAGCACCGCGGCCAGGACGTCATCGACGCCCTGCGTGCCACTGACGATGAAGCAGCCGATCGCCTGCGGTCCGTAGCGGTGGCGGATCTGCGGGAAGGTCTCGAATACGGCGAGGTTGCGCCGGGCGAGTGCATCGAGCTCGACGCGAGGACCGGTGTCCTTCTCGAGCGCCTCGGCCAGCAGTCGCGCACGCTCCTCGCTCGAGCGGCCCGTCCACAGCGGATCATCGTTGCCCTGGGCGATGATCTGGTGCAGCACGCTCGCGTGCTGGCGCACATCGAGGCTCGCGAGGTGAAAGCCGAACGTGTCGATGCGCCTGAGCAGGCGGCGGATCTGGAACAGCCCGGCCGTCGCCCCCTTGTTGGCCTGCAGGCTCTCGGCGATCAGCTGAACGTCGTCACGGAATTGACGGACGTTGTCGTAGCCGCTACCCCGACCGTCCTGCGTATCGCGCAGGCGCAGCGCGAGTTGCGTCAGGAACAGCCGGTACGGCATGCGGTCGCGCCGGCCGAGCATTGCCGGGCGCGCCCCCGGAGCGAGCCGGGTGTACTCCTCGCTGCGCTGGGTCAGCTTGGCCGAGACGCTGGTGCGCCGCTCGCCCTGCGAGAGCCGTTCGGCGAGCTTCTGACACTCGCCGATGTAGGCGCCGAGCAGGATGTGCTGGTGCCTGGCCAGCGTCTCGCGGATGGTGCGGGCATGCACATCGGGATGCCCGTCCATGTCACCGCCCACCCACGAGCCGAAGCGCAGGATGTCGGGCAGATCGATCGACTCCGACGGCACGCTGAATACCTTACCGAGCGCCTGGGCGATCTCCTCATAGAAGGCCGGGACGGCCCGATAGAGGATTTCGACCAGGTAGAAGATCACCTGCTCGCGCTCATCGCCCACGGTCAGCTGTTTGCGCGGCAGCTCCTCGGTCTGCCAGGAGGTGGTCAGCTCGAAGCGGATCCCGTTCCACAGTCCGCGCTGCTCGTTCGGGGTCAGCGTCGGATCGAGCCGGCCGAACATGCGTTGGGCGATACGCTGCTGCTTGCGCAGCAGCGTGCGGCGCGTCGCCTGCAGCGCATGCGCGGAGAAGACCGGCTCGATGTGCAGCGATCCGATCAGATCGAGCACCTGCTTGAGGGTCATGCCGCGCCCGGCGAGCTCGGCGATCGCGCTCTCGACGCCGCCGGGCTGCGGGTGATCGGTGGTGCGGAAGTACTCGCGCCGCCGCCGGATCCGATGCACGTTCTCGGCCAGGTTCACGGTGCGGAACCACATCGAGAAGGCGCGCACCAGCTCGCGCGCAAGCGCCGGAGGGCGGTCGCGGACCGAGGCGAGCAGTTCGGCGGTCGCCGCCGCGCTGCCCTCGCGGCGCGCGATGGCCGCGCGGCGGTCGAGTTCGACCAGCTCGAACAGCGGCTGCCCGCCCTGTTCGCGCAGGATTTGCCCGATCAGCTCCCCGAGCGCGTGCACGTCCTCGCGCAGCGCGGCGTGCTCGGGCGGAAATTGGATGTCGCTTCGGTTCACCGGCGCGCGATTGTATCCTAGCCGGCGAGCAGGACCGACTCGGCACGCTCCAGCTCCTCCGGCGTGCCGTAGAGCACCACCACGTCCCCGTCGCGCAGGCGCGTGCTCGCGGCCGGCTCCCGGCCGAGGATGCCGTGCCGGCGAACGCCCTGGAAGGTGGCCTGCGCGCCGCGCGCGCGGGCCTCGGCGAGCGTGCGGCCCACCGCCCAGGCCCCTGGCGGGACGACTATCGCCCGGACCTCCTCACGGGACTCGCGCCCCTCGTCGAGCGCCGAGTCCCCGGCCTCGCGCACGATGCTGCGCAGCACGTTGTAGCGGTGATTGCGGATGTCCCCGATCAAGCGCACCACGCGTGAAACCGGCACCCGCAGCAGCATCAGCACGTGCGAGACCAACATCAGGCTTGCCTCGAAGGTCTCCGGGACCACGGCGGTGGCGCCGGCGGCCTCGAGTTCCCGCAGGCGTGAGTCGTCCGGGGTACGCACCAGCACCGGCACGTCGGGGCGCTGGGCGCGCACGGTGCGCAGGATGGCGAGCGCGGTGGCCGGGTCGGAGAAGCTGATCACCAGCGCCGTGGCGGTGCCCAGTCCGGCGGTCGCGAGCATCTGCTCGTCGGCCGAATCGCCGTAGATCACCGGATCACCCGCCTGACGCGCCGCGGCGATGCGGGCCGGGTCGAGGTCGAGGGCGATGTACTCGAAGCCTTGTGCCTCCAGGACCCGCGCCACGCTCTGACCGACGCGGCCGAAGCCGCAGAGGATGACGTGCGCCCGTCCGCCGATCGCGGTGGTCGCCGCGCTTTCGCGCTCGAAGGCCGTACGCTGCGGGGGGCCGCGCTCGCGCAGCAGCAACCGGGCAATCCGCTTGTTGTGATTGAGCAGCAGCGGGCTGAGCACCATCGAGAGCACGAGCGCCAGCAGCAGGGGCTGGCCGAAGCGCTGCGGCAGCACGTGATCGGCGAGCGCGACGCTGCCGAGCGCAACCCCGAACTCCCCGCCGATCGCGATCACGATGGCGGTGCGCACCGCCTTGAACCGCGAGCCGGCGAACGGGCGGGTCACCAGCGCGGCGATCGCCGTCTTGAGCACCACGATGAGGGCCAGGAGGGCGAGCACACCGCCGGCCTCGCCGGTCAGCTGACGCACATCGAGCAGCATGCCCACCGAGACGAAGAACACGCCGAGGAGAATGTCGCGGAACGGCCGCAGCACCGACTCGAGCTGGTGGCGGTACTCCGTCTCGGCGAGCATCATTCCGGCGAGAAACGCGCCGAGCCCGGCCGAGAGGCCCGCCAGGCTCGATACCCAGGCTGCGCCGATGACCACCAGCAGCGCCGCCAGCGTGAACAACTCGCGCAGCCGGCTGTGGGCAATTTCGTGAAACAGCGGGCGCAGCAGCCAGCGGCCGGCGGCCAGCACGGCGGCGATCGCCAGCGCGCCGCCCGCAGCGGCGAGCAGCGCGGCGCGCAGGTCGAAGGCGTTCACGCCGCGACCCAGTGCCGAGGCGAGGGCCAGCAGCGGCACGAACGCCAGGTCCTGGAACAGCAGCATGCTGAAGGCGAGCCGGCCGTGCGTACGATTGAGCTCCGCCCGCTCGGTCAGCTGGTGCAGCAGGATGGCCGTCGAGCTCATGGCGATGGCGCCGCCGGCGACCACGGCGGCCGGCCAGGCGATACCGGCCAGCCGTCCCAGCAGGGCGAAAACCGCGGTGGTTGCCCCGACCTGCGCCGCGCCGAGGCCGAAGACCTCGCGCCGCATCGCGATCATGCGCGGCAGTGAGACATCCAGCCCTAGCGTGAACAGCAGGAATGCCACGCCGAGCTCGGCCATCAGCGCGACCGTCGAGGAGCCGCTCACGACCCCCAGCGCGTGCGGTCCGCACGCCAGGCCCACGGCGAGGTACGGCACCGGCGTCGGCAGCCGCAGCCGACGAGCAATGGTCACCAGCAGAACCGCGGCGGCCAGCAGGACCAGCATCTGGGTGAGCGGCTGCATGCGGCTATTGTAGGGGGGCGGCCGGCGGGACGCGCCGCGGGCCCAAAACGAAAGAGCCCCGCACGGGGCGGGGCTCTTTGGGCTTCAGCCTAGGCTTAGGCCTTCTTCTTGGCCATGTGCTTCATGGCCTTCTTCTTGGCCATGTGCTTCATCGCCTTCTTGTGAGCGGCCTTCTTGGTCCACTTCTTGTGGGCAGCCTTCTTGGTCCACTTCTTGTGCATCATCTTCTTGTGCACGACGTGGTGCTTGGCGGCGGGCGCCTGGGGGGCCGCAACCGCGGCAACAGGAGCGGCAGCCAGCGAGCCGGCGACCAGGAGCGCACCGAGTACAGGGACGAGCTTCTTGAACATCGACATCTCCATCAAGAGAGTTTGAGCGGTTTGAGAATTGCCCCGAGCGCTCGGGCGCCGGAACGGGGCGGATTATTGCAGGAAGAATCGCCCCGAAGCCCTGAATGACCCAAACGTAATCTTGCGGTGAGGCTAGTGTCCCTGAAAAGCGACAAGACTGCGGACCGGGACGCCGAGGGCCTCCAGGCGGCGCGCGCCACCGAGCTCCGGGAGGTCGACCACGAAGCAGGCCGCCTCGACGTGCGCGCCGAGGGAGCGCAGCAGCCGCACGGCCGCCTCCGCAGTCCCGCCGGTGGCGATCAGATCATCGATCAACAGCACCCGCTCGCCCGGCCGCACTGCGTCGCGGTGCATTTCCATCTCGTCGAGGCCGTACTCGAGCGAGTAGGCGACGCGCACCGTCTCGTGCGGCAGCTTGCCCTTCTTGCGGATCGGAACGAACCCGGCGCCGAGGCGGTGCGCCACGGCGCCCCCGAGGATGAATCCCCGGGCCTCGATACCGGCGACGTGTCCGATGACCGTCTCGTCCCAGGGCCCCGCGAGTTCCGTCACGGCGAGCCGGAACATCGGCGCATCGCCGAGCAGCGTCGTGATGTCCCGGAACACGATGCCGGGCTTGGGGTAGTCGGGAATGCAGCGAATGGCGTCTCTAAGCGCCTGCAGGTCACGGGCGTCCATGGGCGCGGACTGTACACGGTTTAGGTCAAACTTGTGTCAAGATCGCCCGATGCAAGCGATCGATCTGTTGCTGCGCCGGCGCTCGGCGCAGACGCTCACCGAGCCCGGTCCCGATGCAGCGGCACTGGAGTTGTTGCTCGCGAGCGCGGCACGGGCACCGGACCACGGACGGCTGCGTCCCTGGCGGTTCATCGTCATCCGCGGCGAGGCGCGTGCGCGCTTCGGCGAGCTGCTCGTGCAGCAGTTGCAGCGCGCGCGTCCAACGTCCAGTCCCGAAGCGATCGAGCGCGAGCGCCGCAAAGCGTATCGGGCGCCGCTGATCATCGCGGTCGCCGCCGTGAAGGACCCGCAGGCCAGCGTGCCGATGCTCGAGCAGATCCTCGCGGCGGGTGCGGCGGCGGGAAACATCCTGCTCGCCGCGCAGGCGCTCGGCTTCGGTGCCGTGTGGAAGACGGGGGGCGCGGCGTACGACGAGCAGGTCAAGCACGCCCTCGGGCTCGCTGCCGAGGATGCGTTGATTGCGTTCCTCTACGTCGGCTCCGAGCCGCCGGCCGGTAGCGAGCCGCCGGCTGGGCAAGGCTGGCGCGACCGGGTCACCTACTGGAACGAATGAGCGCGTGGGCGGGCCGCAGTGCGGTCCACCCACCACGCAATGCAGCGGCTCAGTGCCCGGCAGCCGGGACCGGGTAGTGCACGAAAATCTGGGTTACGGCTTCGTCGAGCGACTTGTCCGGGTGGTACAGGGTGTGCCGGGAGATGTCCGAGGAAGCCGTGCCGCTCCAGATCACCGAGCGGGTCTGGCGATTGATGACCGATACGGTCAGCGCCGCGGAGGTGACCGTGCGCACATCGCTGTAGTAACCGCCCCAGCCCCAGCCGAAAGGCGCACCCCAGCCGCCGCCCCAGCCGTACGGACCCCAGCCGCCCCAGTAGCTGCCCATGAACGCCGGTCCCATGTCGCCCTCGACGCGGTCGCGGGTGTGCAGGCGGAAGTCCACGAGCAAGTCGGGCTCGGCATCCGCAGCGACCAGCGAGTAGCCGCGGGCCTGCATCTGCGCCGTGACGTCCTGCTCGAGGCGTTGGGTCGTCAGCGACTTGTACGGTCCATGGTCGGTTCCCGGATGGGGCGCGAACGCAAAGGTATGTGCGCCTGCGAGATTGGCGCCCACCGCCATGCGGGTGTGGATCACCGGTGCGGTCGCGCAGGCCGCCAGCATCAGCGTTGCGCCGAGCACCGCGAGGGCTCGGCCCGATTTGATCATCCGACCGAACGACGTTGCGTCCATTGTCACCACCTCCACCGTCTATGGACCCGGGAAACGTCCGGAGGTTCCTCCGGTTGACTGCGATCGCCGACAGCACGTGCTGCCGGGGACTCGCTCACGCCCGGTTCCGGCGCGCCACTATACGGCCCGGCTGCCGACTGGAACAGCCGCACGGACCGCAATGCGATAGTCCTGGCCGACCCACGCCCCATCGGACTGGCGACGGTAGGTCAGATCGATCGACTGTCCGGCCTTCAGGCCGCGAGTGTCGATCTCGACGAGGTGCAGCCCCAGAGGGTTCGCTTCGGTGCTGCGCTCCTCGATATCCCGCCAGCCGTCCAAGCCCCAGCGCAGCACGCCGGGCTCGGTCAGCGCCACGGTGAGCGCCGCGCCCACCGGCAGCTCGCCCGCGGGCGCGTGCGGGCACCAGATGACGCGCTTAAGCGCCGGGCGTCGCCCGCCGTAGCGCCGCCAGAGCGGCTCGGGTCGGTCCAGGGGCTGGCCGAGCGCGCGCGAGACGGCCAGCTTGATGAATTCCGCGTGCGCCCAGACCAGCGGCATGGCGCCGGCCGTCGGCCGGCCGGGCTCGAGGAAGCGCTCGGGGATCGGGGCGCTGTCCCAGACCTGCTCGGGCAGCATCCCGCCGGGGGAGGCCATGCGCGCCATGGTCTCGAGCAGCGGCAGCGGGTCGCGGCCGGCGGCGAGCTCGTAGTGACCGCGCTCGCCGGTGAGCAGCGGCCAGGCCCGGCCGCGGCCGGTGCCGTCGTAGGCCGAGCCGTCCTCGTGCTCGCCATAGCCGTCATCGTTGTAGCGGTGCCAGCTCGGTCCGTTCGGTGTGTCGACCTTCAGCAGTGCGTCGACCAGTTTGATCGTGCCGAGGATGAGCGGATCGTCGGCGGCACGCAGCCCGAATCGCACCAGCTGCAGGAAGTCGACGCCCACCTGCGCCTCGGCCGGCAGGTCCGGGTCGATCGCCTGGTTGCGGATCGGCAGCGCGTTCTGCAGTGCGCCGCGGTCGTGCAGGGCGTCGGCCGGTGCCACGCGCACGTAATAGCCCGGTATCCCGTGCTCGCGGGCGAGCGGGGTGTCGAATACCGCCGTCCAGTCCTCCAGGCTCGCGTTCCAGTAATCGGCGATGGCGAGCGCCAGGTCGCGCGCGGCCGGGGGCAGCAGAGGCGCACCGCACACGAGCGCGGCGATGCACGCCGAGAGCGTGAAGGTGTTCAGGCCCGCGTCCTCCTCCCAGCGATCCTGGTCGGACGCCGGGCCGTTGCGCACGAGGAAGGAGAGCGCCCGCAGCACCATGTCTGCGACCTGGACTCCATCGAGCGCCTGGCGCTCGTGCAGCATGCAGGTGAGCAGCACCGGGAAGGCGGTCTCATCGAGCTGCACGGCGGTCCAGTACGGTGTTCCGCCGAGCCATTGGTTCTGGTTCCAGTGACCGTCGGCGAGCTGCGTGGCGCGCAGGTAGCGCACCGTGTCGAGCGCCTCGCGCGTGGCGCCGACGGCGAGCAGTGCGCCGGCGCACTCGCACAGATCGCGCGGCCAGACGAGGTGATAGCCGGCACGCTCGTCCTTGGTGTTGCCCCAGGGCACGCTCAGGCTCGCGACCATCGCGCCGGGGAATGTCTTGCACTGGTGCGAGCGCAGCACCATGGCTGAGGTGCTGAACTGCTCGCGGCACAGCGGCGGCAGCGAGCCGGTGATCGGCGCGCGCGCGGCGCACTCCTTCTGCCAGGCCGACCAATCATCGATCTGGCGCTGCCAGCTGGTCTCGAACGGCTCGAACAGCGCCGAAAGTGCCAGCGTCGCGGCCGATTCGGTGCTGCTGCTGATGCCCAGTCCGAGGACCGCGCGGCGCGGCAGCTCGCCCATGAGCGCGACGTTGCCCGGACCGGCGCGGTCGAATGCCCAGCGCATCGCGCCGTTGCGCTCGAAGTCCTGCCAGCCGTCGCTCGTGCCGACATAACCACAGCTCGCGCGGCTCACGGCGTCGCGCTGTGCGGCGTCGGCCTCGACCGCGCCGAGGGCGAGCGCGAAGGGTCCCTGCTCGGCGAGCAGCAGCCGATGGCCGCGGTGATCGGCGACGAGCGCGGTGTTGTCATGTCCGGTGCCGCCGAGGTGCGGGGCGAGCAGCGCGTACGGGCGCAGCGCCTCATCGCCCGTGAGCTCCACTTCGATCAGCAGCACGTCGCGCTCGGCGGCCGGCGCGATGCGCAGGCGCAGCTCGAAGCGCTCGTGGCGGTGCACGATCTGCACCGCGGGGATCCCGGGGCCGGCCAGCGTGACGGTCGGTCGGCCGAGGCGTTTGACCTCGACCCAGAAGCCCTGGCCGTCGGCCACGATGAAGCCCAGATCGCGGATCTGCGGGATGTCGACACGCGGATAGTAGACCTCGTTGACGATCCCGCCGCCGAGGGTGAACCACAGCCGCGGCCGGCCGAGCGAGCAGCCCACGACGTCTTTGGCGCTGCTGCACCAAGTGGGCGAAAGTCCCGGTGCGCCCGGTGCCTCTCCTGTGCCGATTTCGCTCATGACGATCCTCCTGAATCTGTCGCGCGCTCGCTTGGTCAAGCGTGCCGAAGCCGAGTACGATACTGCATGCTCTGGCTCAAGGCATTCCATATCGTCTTTGTGGTGACGTGGTTCGCGGGTTTGTTCTATCTGCCGCGGCTGTTCGTCTACCACTGCGCCACCACGGACGGACCGGGGCTTGCGCGCTTCGCAGTCATGGAGCGGCGATTGTTCGCGCTGATGAGTCTCGGTGGGGCGTTGGCCATCGCGTTCGGATTGTCGATGGTCATGCTCGCCCCGGGGTTGCTGCAATTCACCTGGCTGCGCGTGAAGCTCGTGCTGGTGGCGGCCCTCATCGGGTACCACCTGTGGTGTTATGTGTTGATGCGTCAGCTCATCGAGGGGCGCGCTCGCCGCTCGCAGCGCTGGTATCGGCTGTTCAACGAGGTGCCCGGAGCGCTGCTGATCGCGATCGTGCTGCTGGCGGTGCTGCGTCCCTAGCCGCCGGCGCGTTTGGCCTCGTAGCCGCGCTCGCGCAGGGCCTCGACCAGCCGGTCACGGTGCTCGCCCTGGATCTCGATGCGCCCCTCGCGCACGGCGCCGCCGGCGCCGCAGAGTTTCTTCAGCTCGCGGGCGAGCGCCTCGAGTTCCGCCGCCGCGAGCGGCAGGCCGAGTACGACCGAGACGGCCTTGCCGCCGCGCCCGGCGACTTCGCGGGCCACGCGCACGCGCGCCGGGCCGTCGGGGCGGGCGGGACCGGGGGAGGCGCGCTCGGGCGCGCCGGCGGGCTTGCGCAGTACGACGCCGCGGGCGGTGGGGTAGGATTTCACCGCGCCATTATGGCCGTGCGGTGGCAGGGTCGCCAAGGCGCGGCGCAGATCGGATGCGATGTACGTTGCGCCATTTGCGTGATTTGCGAACGGATTGGAACGTGCATTGCACTTTCGGGGCGGTAAGATTTGCATCCTGCCGGAAACCGGCGGTGACGAGGCTCAGTATCCATGACGCAGTCGCGCCTGCACGTTCCGCATCCTCCGGCCCGCCCGGGGGAGAAGCCGGACTTCAGCTACCTGGACATCCCGCCGGCCGGACGCGAGGCGCGCCCGGATACCCTGGCGGCGGCGCTCGAGATCGAGCGGCTCGGGACCGGCATGGTGCGCGTGCTCGATGAGCACGGTCATGCGGTCGGTCCCTGGAACCCGCATCTGGAGCCGGAGGAGCTGCAGGTGGCCCTGCGCCACATGCTGCTCACCCGCCATTTCGATGATCGCATGCAGCGCATGCAGCGCCAGGGGCGCATCTCGTTTTACATGAAATCGACCGGCGAGGAGGCCGTGGCGGTGGCCCCCGGCATGGCGCTGCAGCCCGGCGACATGCTCTTTCCCTCCTACCGCACCCAGGGACTGTTCATCGTGCGCGGCAAGAGCCTGGTCGACCTGATGTGCCAGTGTCTCTCGAACACGCGCGACATGTGCCGCGGCCGACAGATGCCGATCATGTACCACTGGGCGGAAGGCAACGTCTTCTCGATCTCGGGCAACCTCGCGACGCAGTTTCCGCAGGCGGTCGGCTGGGCGATGGCCGCGGCCATCAAGGGCGAGGACCGTATCGCGGCGAGCTGGATCGGCGAGGGCGCAAGCGCCGAGGCCGATTTCCACCACGCCCTGACGTTCGCGGCGGTGTACCGGGCCCCGGTGATCCTCAACGTGGTCAACAACCAGTGGGCGATCTCGAGCTTCCAGGGGTTCGCCGGCGGCGAGCGGCGCACGTTCGCCCAGCGCGGCCCCGGCTACGGCATTCCCGGCGTGCGCGTGGATGGCAATGACTTCCTCGCCGTCTATGCGGTGACCCGCTGGGCCGCCGAGCGCGCACGGGCGAGCGGCGGCCCGACGCTGATCGAGCACGTCACCTACCGGGCCGCGGCGCATTCGACCAGCGACGATCCGGCCCGCTACCGGCCGAAGGAGGAGTGGCAGGCCTGGCCGCTCGGGGACCCCGTCACGCGTCTGAAGGAGCATCTGATCGGCCTCGGGGAGTGGTCCGAGGAGCGCCATGCGGCGCTCGAGAAGGAGCTCGAGGCGCACGTGACGGCCTGCTGGAAGGAGGCGGTCAGCTACGGGGCCCTCACCGAGGGACCGGCGCTCGACCCGGTCAGCATGTTCGAGGACGTGTTCCACGAGATGCCCCCGCATCTGCAGCGTCAGCGTGAAGAGCTGCGCCAGCTGCTGGCCGCCCGGCAGGCGGCTGCCGATGGTACGGGCGGGGAGGGCTGAGCCGTGGCGCAAATGAACATGGTGCAGGCGATCAACTCGGCGCTCGACGTCATGCTGGGGCGCGATCAGCGCGTGGTGGTGTTCGGCGAGGACGTCGGTTACTTCGGCGGCGTCTTCCGCTGCACGGACGGTCTGCAGCGCAAGCACGGCGAGCATCGCGTGCTCGACACGCCGATTGCCGAGGGCGGCATCGTCGCCGCGGCGATCGGCATGGGCGTCAACGGGCTGCGCCCCGTGGCCGAGATCCAGTTCGCCGACTACATCTATCCGGCATTCGATCAGATCGTGAGCGAGCTGGCCCGGCTGCGCTACCGCACCGCCGGGGATTTCAGTGCGCCGGTGACCATCCGCACGCCGTGCGGGGGCGGCATCCGTGGCGGCCAGACGCACTCGCAGAGCCCCGAGGGGGTGTTCACCCACGTCTGCGGCATCAAGGTCGTGATGCCCTCCAATCCATACGATGCCAAGGGATTGCTGATCCGCTCGATCGAGGATGACGATCCGGTCGTGTTCTTCGAGCCGAAGCGCATCTACAACGGGCCGTTCGACGGCGATCCGCACAAGCCGGCAGTACCGTGGAGCACGCACCCGAAGGGGGAGGTCCCCGAGGGCCACTACGCCGTCCCGATCGGCAAGGCCGAGATCGTGCGACCCGGCAGCGAGGTCACGGTCCTCACCTACGGCACGATGGTGCACGTCGCCGAGGCGGCCGTACGGCTCGCCGGGGTGGATGCCGAGATCATCGACGTGCGCACCATGGTGCCGCTCGATGTCGACACGCTGTGCACGTCCGTGTGCAAGACCGGCCGGTGCGTCATCGTGCACGAGGCGACACGCTTCAGCGGCTTCGGCGCGGAGCTCTCGGCCACCGTGCAGGAGGAGTGTTTCTGGCACCTCGAGGCGCCCATCGCCCGGGTGACCGGCTGGGATACGCCCTACCCGCATGCGTTCGAATGGGATTACTTTCCCGGGCCGGCGCGCATCATCGCCGCGCTGCGCAGCGTGATGGAGGCCCGATGAGCCGTTACGTGTTCAAGCTGCCGGACCTCGGTGAGGGAACGGTGTCGGCTGAAATCGTCGCCTGGCATGTCAAGCCCGGCGATACGGTCGAGGAGGAGCAGGTGCTGGCCGAGGTCATGACCGAGAAGGCGGCCGTCGAGGTGCCCTCGCCGGTGAGCGGCCGGGTGCTGTCCACCACCGGGGCGCCGGGGGAGATGGTTGCCGTCGGGGCAGAACTGATCGTGTTCGAGACCGATGCCGGTGCCCCCGCTGCGCCGCAGCCCGCCGCGCCGGCATTGGCACGGGCGACCCCGGCGCCCGCGCCCGAGGTCCCGGCGCCGCCACCGGCTGCGGCCGCCGCAGCGCGCGGTCGGGTGATGACCTCGCCGGCCAACCGACGGCGTGCCCACGAGGCCGGGGTCGACCTGGCCCGCGTGCCGGGCAGCGGCCCGCAGGGCCGCATCCTGCGCGAGGACCTGGAGGCCTATGTGCGTGGGGGGACGCAGTCGAGCCCGGCGGCGCGCGTGGCGGCCGCCGTGCCGGAGGCGCCGGCGCGCGAGGAGATCAAGGTCATCGGCGTGCGCCGGCTGATCGCTCAGCGCATGAGCGAGAGCAAGCGCAACATTCCGCATTTCGCCTACGTCGAGGAAGTCGATGTCAGCGAGCTCGAGGCGTTGCGCCGGCATCTGAACGGCCGGCTGGCCTCCGGCGAGGCAGCCCTGAGCTACCTGCCGTTCCTCGTGCTCGCGCTCGTGCAGGTGCTGCGCGACTTCCCGCAGTGCAACGCCCACTATGACGCCGAGCGCAACGTCATCATCCGCCACCGCGCCGTGCACGTGGGCGTGGCGACTCAGACGCCCGACGGCCTGAAGGTGCCGGTCGTGCGCAGCGCCGAGCGGCTCTCGCTGTGGGAGCTCGCGGCCGAGATGCGCCGGGTCACCGAGGCGGCGCGCCAGAACAAGGCGAGCCGCGATGAGCTCACCGGCTCGACCATCACATTGACCAGTCTGGGCAAGCTCGGTGGCATCGTCAGCACGCCGATCATCAATTCGCCCGAGGTGGCCATCGTCGGCGTGAATCGCGCGCTCGAGCGCCCGGTCGTGGTGGACGGGGCGGTCACGGTGCGGCGCATGATGAACCTGTCCTCGTCCTTCGATCACCGCTTCGTGGACGGCTACGACGCCGCGGCGATGATCCAGGCCCTGAAGGAGTGCCTCGAGCATCCGGCCATGATCTTCATGCACGAGAAGCGCTGATCAGCGCGGTGCGCCGAGGATCTCGGCGCGCACCTCGTCGATCTCCCGCGCCCGCGACGGCCGGGCCCGCGCCTCGGCGCACCGATCGGGCCGTGGGCACCGCGAGCTGCGGGGGCAGATGATGCGTGCGGGCCGCTCGAGCGCCGCGTCGATCCAGGCGATGTTCAGCACGTTGGCGACCGCCTGCAGGGCGGCTTTCGCCGCCTTCGGGGGACGCCCCTCGCCGCCGCCGCGTACCGACTCCGCGAGGATCGCGGCGGTGAGCGCCTCGCTCGAGGCGCCGTTGGCATCGAGCGCGGGAGCCAGGTCGACCCCCACGGACAGCACGTGCGGGTTGCCCGCCATGTCGCGCACCCGGCGCGAGTGGCAGCAGTAAAGCAGCGAGCGCTCGCCGTCGCGCAGCACCGAGATCTGCGAGCCCACGTCGCGGTCGCTGCCGAGCATGTGAAACACGGCCCAGTTGGGGCACGGGTCGCTCACCTGGGCGAGGTTGCCCCAGGGCAGCGGAATCCCGTTGCCCCGGTAGACCGCGCGCAGATAGCCCGGCGGGTAGGCATCGAAGAAATGCCAGTACGGATATGGGGACACCTTGGTCATGCGGCGCATGACCACGGCCGGAGTGAGCTCGAGGGCGGCGCCGGCTTCCACGCGGTAGCGCTCGCGGGTCAGGAAGCGGCGGAACGGCCCGCGCGGCGCGAGCAGCGCGCCGGCAAAGAAACTGCACTCGAAATCGCGCCACGCGTGCAACACGTCCTCGGCGTCCATGCCGGCCGTCGAGGCGCCCTCGGGGCTGCCGCCCATCTCCCCGCCCGTGGCATGCGCGGATTTCAGCCCATCCCCGCCGTGCAGCACCTTGTGCGCGATGTGCGCAGCGAGATCGAACTTCAGGCGCGCCGGATCGGATTGCAGCGCGCGGTTGGCGTATATGAAGCGCGGCGGCTCGAAGAACGAGCGCACCATGCTGCGCACCTCGCGGTCCTTGTCGCGCGCCAGGAGCGGCTTGCGTTCGAACCAGCGGATCTCAAGGCCGTGCCGGCGCGTCAGGCGCAGCAGATCCTCCACGTCGAGCGGAAACTTCCGCTCGCCGACTTCCTCCGCGGCGCGCTCCAGGTCCGGGAAGTCGTTGCGGGAGAACTCCTGGTGCGTGCGGATCAGCAGGTGCGCGAACTGCCGTCCGCTGGTGCCGGTCTGCTGCAGCAGCTCGGGAATCGCCGCCTGCAGCACCTCCTTGGAGAACAGGAACGCGGGCTCCAGCGGAACCTTCGCCGCCCCGCCGGCGGGCGCCGAGACCGCGCCGAGCTCGCTGCCGCCGCTGCCGCTTTCATCGAGGAACCAGCCCGGATCACGCTGGAAGACCTGAGCGAGCAGCTCGAGCAGCTCGCTGGAGGGAACACGCTTGCCGCTCTCGATCATGCTCAGATAGGACACCGAGGGCGCGCGCGCAGCGTCGCGCTGGATGCAGCGCGAGGAGAGCTCCTCGAGCGTCAGGCCGTTGCGCTTGCGCAGCTCGCGCAGCTTCGCTCCGAGAAAATGACCTTTGCGCAGCAATGGCGACATGAGCTCACCTGAGGGGTGGCGGGCGGAGGGTCCGCGGAATGTGAAATTAACAATGTGAAGTTTCCATAGTCAAATTATTCACTCGGACGGGTCTATGCTCGGACCCATGAACCCGAGCACCACCTCCCTCGCCTACAGCGCCGCGCGAGCCGTCCCGCCCACGGTCATGCCCACGGTCCTCGTCACCCCGCCCGCCGTCGAGCGCGCCTCCGAGGTGCTCACCCAGCGGGCGCTCGAGCTGCTGGCGCGGCTGCACCGGCAGTTCAATCCCCGGCGCCTGGAGCTGCTCGCCGCGCGCGCGCGGCGGCAGCGCGATTTCGACTCCGGCGTGCTGCCGGATTTCCTGGCGCACACCGCAGAGGTCCGGCGCGGCAGCTGGCGCATCGCGCCGGTGCCCTCCGACCTCGTCGACCGGCGAGTCGAGATCACCGGGCCGGTCGACCGCAAGATGATCATCAATGCGCTGAATGCGCCGGTCTGCGCGTTCATGGCGGACTTCGAGGATTCCTGCAGTCCGACCTGGCAGAACATGGTGCAGGGCCAGATCAACCTCGCTGATGCCGTCGATGGCACGATCAGCCACTGCGATGCGGTCAGCGGCAAGGTTTACCGCCTGGGAGCGCGGCGTGCGACCCTGATCGTTCGGCCGCGCGGCTGGCATCTGCCGGAAAAACACGTGCGCATCGACGGCGAGCCGGTCGCCGGCGCGCTGTTCGACGTCGCGCTATACCTGGCGCGCAATCACGACGGGCTGGCGCGCGCCGGCACCGGACCGTATTTCTACCTGCCGAAGCTCGAGAGTCACCTCGAGGCGCGGCTGTGGAGCGAGGTGTTCGCCGCGGCCGAGGATGCGCTCGGGCTGCAGCGCGGCACCATTCGCGTGACGGTGCTGATCGAGACGCTGCCGGCGGCGTTCGAGATGGACGAGATTCTCTTCGAACTGCGCCCCTACATCGCGGGCCTGAATTGCGGCCGGTGGGATTACATCTTCAGTTTCATCAAGAAGCTGCGCAACCGCAGCGAGTTCGTCCTGCCGGACCGCTCGCAGGTGACCATGGAGCGGCACTTCCTGAAGTCGTACGTGGACCTGCTCATCCAGACCTGTCACCGCCGCGGCGCTCATGCGATGGGCGGTATGGCCGCGCAGATCCCGGTGCGCGACAGCCAGGCCAACGCGGTGGCGATGGAACGGGTGCGCGCGGACAAGCTGCGCGAGGCGCATGCCGGCCACGACGGCACCTGGATTGCGCATCCGGGTCTGGCCCCCGTGGCGCGCGCGGCATTCGATGCGGTGATGAGCGGCCCGAACCAGCTGCACGTGCAGCGCGCCGAGATCGCCGTGCGCCGCGAGGATCTGCTGCGCGTGCCGGGTGGCACCATCACCGAGGAGGGGATCCGCAGCAACATCCGCGTGGGCGTGCAGTACCTGGAGGCGTGGCTGCGCGGCAGCGGCTGCGTGCCGCTGTACAACCTCATGGAGGATGCCGCCACCGCCGAGATCTGTCGCGCGCAACTGTGGCAGTGGCTGCACCACGGCGCGCACACCAGCGACGGGGCTCAGGTGACCCCCGAGCGCATCGACCGCCTGTTCGCCGAGGAGCTCGACCGGATCCACGCAGAGGTCGGCGCCGCGCGGCTGCTCGGCGGGGTATTCCCCACTGCCGCGCGACTGATGGAAAGGATGATCAAGCAGGAGGCCTTCGACGAATTCCTGACATTACCCGCGTACGAACTCATCGACTGACGGCCGGAGAACCTCGCATGAAACCCATTGATCAGTTACCGAGCGCGCAGGAGCTGCGTCGGTCGTGGCAAGACTCGCCCCGCTGGCGCGGCATCGAACGCGCCTATCGGCCGGAAGACGTGGTGCGCCTGCGCGGCACGATTCCCGTCGAGCATTCCCTCGCCCGCCTGACGGCCGAGAAGCTCTGGCGCATGCTCAACGAGCGTCCGTTCGTCAACGCGCTCGGCGCACTGACCGGCAACCAGGCCCTGCAGCAGGTCCGGGCCGGACTCGAGGCGATTTATCTCTCGGGCTGGCAGGTCGCCGCCGATGCAAACCTCGCCGGCCAGATGTATCCCGACCAGTCGCTCTATCCGGCTGATTCCGTGCCGGCGGTGGTGCGGCGGATCAACTCGACGCTGCGCCGCGCCGATCAGATCCACCATGCCGAGGGCGACGACAGCGTCGATTGGCTCAAGCCGATCGTGGCGGACGCCGAGGCCGGCTTCGGCGGGGTGCTGAACGCGTTCGAGCTGATGAAGCAGCTGATCGAAGCCGGTGCGGCCGGCGTGCACTTCGAGGACCAGCTGTCCTCGGCGAAGAAGTGCGGTCACATGGGCGGCAAGGTGCTGGTGCCGACGCAGGAAGCGATCAACAAGCTGCTGGCCGCGCGGCTGGCTGCCGACGTGTGCAACGTGCCGACGGTGCTCGTCGCCCGCACCGATGCGGAAGGCTCGAGTCTGCTCACTGCCGACGTCGATGAGCGCGATCGGCCGTTCATCGATGCGGCCCGGGGCCGTACGGCCGAGGGCTTCTTTCACGTGCGGGCCGGACTGGAGCAGGCGATTGCGCGCGCCTGCGCGTATGCGCCTTATGCCGACCTGCTGTGGTGCGAGACGGCCAAGCCCGATCTGGAGGAGGCGAAGCACTTCGCCGAGGCGGTGCATCGGCAGCATCCCGGCAAGCTGCTGGCCTACAACTGCTCGCCGTCGTTCAACTGGCGGCGCAAGCTCGACGAGGAGACGATCGCGCGCTTCCAGCGCGAGCTCGGCGCGATGGGCTACCGGTTCCAGTTCATCACGCTCGCGGGCTTCCATGCGCTGAACTTCTCGATGTTCGAGCTGGCGCGCGGCTACCGGGAGCGGCAGATGGCCGCGTACGTCGAGCTGCAGCAGGCGGAGTTCGCCGCCGAGCCGCACGGCTACAGTGCCACGCGTCACCAGCGGGAGGTCGGCGCCGGCTATTTCGATGAGGTCACGCAGGCGATTACCGGCGGGACGTCCTCATTGGGGGCGCTCGCGGGCAGCACCGAGGAGCAGCAGTTCGCCACCGCCTGAGTGCCGCGCCGATATACTGGCGGCATGAGCATCGAGCGGCTGTTTCCGACGCAGATCTACACCTGCCGGCCGGCAGCCGCGGCCCGACTCGGGCCGCGGCTGCTGCGTGAGTCCCGCCAGCTGCGTCTCGACGATGCGTCCGGCCGGCGCTGGTCGGCGCGCAACTACCCCGGCGGCTACACGTCCTACGGATCGGCGTGCCGCATGCACCAGCTGTCGCCGACCTTTGCGGCGCTCGAGCGCGCCATCGATCCGCACGTGCGGGCATTCGCCCGCGCGCTCGAGCTCGACCTGACCGGTCGCCCGCTTGCCATGACCGACTGCTGGGTCAACATCATGCCGCGCGGCACGGCCCACGGCTTGCACCTGCATCCGCTGGCCACCATCAGCGGCACCTTCTATCTGAAGACACCCCGCGGCTGCGCGGCGCTGAAGATCGAGGACCCGCGGCTCGATCGGATGATGGCCGCGCCGCCGCGTCGGCGTGCGGCGAGCCGCGCCAACCGGCCGTGGGTGCAGATTGCGGCGCAGGCCGGCGCGCTGGTGCTGTTCGAGAGCTGGCTGCGCCACGAGGTGCCCGCCAATCCAGCGGGCGAGCGCGTCAGCATCAGCTTCAATTACGGCTGGTTCTGACCGCGGCGAGGCGCGGGTTGGTGAGGGTCGCGGCGCCGCACACGGCGGTGGCCGCCGCCGGTGGGATCAATGGTGGTCGTGGCCGTGCGGACCGTGTACGTGACCGTGCGCCAGCTCTTCTTCCGTGGCCGCACGCACGCCCTCGATGCGCACCTCGAAGTGCAGGCTCTGGCCGGCGAGCGGGTGGTTGCCGTCGAGCGTCACCATGTCGCCGATCATCTTGGTCACCGTCACCGTGCGGGTGCCTTCGGCGGTCTGCGCATGCAGGCGCATGCCCGTCGTCACATCCTTGATGCCGCGCAGCGCTCGGCGCGGCACGTCCTGCACCAGCTCCTTGCTGTACTCGCCGTAGCCCTCGGCGGGCGGCACCGTGACGGTGAGCTCATCGCCGGGATTCTTGCCGGTCAGCTGCTTCTCCAGCCCCGGGATGATGTTGCCGTGGCCGTGCAGATAGGCCAGTGGCTCGCCCGGCCCGGACTGATCCAGGACCGCCCCGGCATCGTCCTTGAGCGTGTAGTGGATGGTGACGACGGAATCGGTGCCAATGGCCATCAGAGTGGGCTCCAGAGAATGCGTAGGGAGACTGGCGCGAGCGGTTGCAGCGCGGATTTGCCGACATTGTACCGTGACAGTGTGATGCCCGTCACGCCGGCCCGGGCGAGCTCTCCCGAAAGGAGTATCGCCACCGCCCCCGCGCTGGTCACGCCTTTCACCCTCGCGATGGACATGTCCGGCGTCGCGCCGCTCCCTACACTTGCGCACCTAAACTTTAGTGAAGGAACAACCCCATGCTCATCGCCGTTTCTCAGCTCATTCTCACCGTCGTGGTGCTGATCGCCTCTTCGGTGGAGTTCATCGCCTCCCGCCGGGGCTGATTCGCCGCCCCTCGCACGCCCGGCAGCCGCTCAGCGCGGCACGACACTCCTGACGATCGAGGCATCGAGCGCCTCATAGTCGGCATAGGCGATCGTCGTGTAGAGCTCCTGCCGGGTCTGCATCTCCCCGATCAGACTCTTCGGTCCGCCCTCGCGAGCGATTGCCGCATACAGCCGCTCGTGCGCCTTGGCCGCGATGCGCAGCGCACTGACCGGCCAGATCACCATCCGATACCCCATGGCCTGGAACTCCTCGGCCGTGAAATAAGGGGTGCGGCCGAATTCGGTCATGTTGGCCAGGAGCGGCGCCTCGACCCGGCGCGCAAATTCACGGAACATCTCCGCGCTGGTCAGCGCCTCCGGAAAGATCGCATCGGCCCCCGCTTCGAGGTACCGGCGGGCGCGCGCGACGGCGCCGTCGAGCCCCTCGCTCGCGGCCGCATCGGTGCGCGCGATGATGTACAGGTGCCGGCGGGCGCGTGCGGCGGCGGCGACCTTGGCCGCCATCTCCTCGACCGGCAGCAGCTTCTTGTCGTTCAGATGGCCGCACTTCTTCGGCAGCACCTGATCCTCGATGTGCACGGCGGCGGCGCCCGCCTCCTCGAATGCACGCACCATGTGCATCACGTTGAGCGCCTCGCCGTACCCGGTATCCCCGTCGACCAGCACCGGCAGCTGCGCCGCGCGGCTCACCTGCCGGATGAACACGCAGACGTCGTCCACGGTGAGGATGCCGAGGTCCGGCAGTCCCATCGAGGCGCTCATGGCCGCCCCGGACAGGTACAAAGCCTCGAACCCGGCGGCCTTCGCCTGCAGCGCGGCCAGGCCGTTGTACGCGCCGGGCATGCGCAGGATCGGCCCGCGCCGCACGAGCGCGCCGAAGCGTTCGCCAGCGGGCGTGGCCGGCAGATCGGCCCCAACGAGGTAAGTGCTCAACGGCGCATCTCCCTCAGATCACGTACAGGTCGAGGTATTCGTTGACCGGCGTGCGCTCGAGGCGAGCCTGATCGAGCGACAGTGCCGCGATCGCGTGCTGCTGCTTTTCCGGAAAGCGCCGCGCCAGGTTGCGCCGGAACTTCTCGATCAGCAGCGGGATGCCTTCGGCGCGCCGCCGCTTGTGGCCGATCGGATACTCGACCACGACCTCCGGCAGCTCGCGACCGTCCTTCAGCCGTACCGTCACCGCGTTGGCGATGGAGCGCTTGTGCGGATCGAGATAGTCGCGTGTGAACTGCGGATCCTCCACGCAGCTGATCTTGGCACGCAGCGCATCGATGCGCGGATCGGCCGCCACCCCGTCCTCGTAGTCGGCGGCGGTCAGCCGGCCGAACAGCAGCGGCACGGCCATCATGTACTGGATGCAGTGATCGCGGTCGGCAGGGTTGGCGAGCGGGCCGCGCTTGTCGATGATGCGCACGCAGGCCTCGTGCGTGCGCACGGTGATTCGCTCGATCTGCTCGGCACTCGCGCCGAGTTCGCTGAGCTGCCGGTGCAGCTGCATGGCCGCCTCGACCGCTGTCTGCGCGTGAAACTCCGCGGGGTAGGAGATCTTGAACAGCACATTCTCCATCACGTACGAACCGTAGTCGCGCTGGAACTTCAGCGGCTGTCCCTTGAACAGCACGTCGTAGAACCCCCAGGTCTTGGCGGTGAGCGCTGTCGGGTAGCCCATCTCCCCGGTGCGGGCCATCAGGGCCAGGCGCACGGCCCGGCTGGTGGCATCGCCGGCGGCCCAGCTCTTGCGTGAGCCGGCGTTCGGCGCGTGACGATAGGTGCGCAGGCTCTGCCCGTCGATCCAGGCCAGCGAGACGGCGTTGATGATCTCCTCGCGGCTGAGGCCGAGCAGCCGTCCGACCACGGCGGTCGAGGCCACCTTCACCAGCACCACGTGATCGAGCCCGACCCGGTTGAAGCTGTTCTCGAGCGCGATCACGCCCTGGATCTCGTGGGCGCGGATCATGGCCGTGAGCACCTCGCGCATCGTCAACGGCGCGCGTCCCTGCGCAACGGCCTGACGGGACAGCCAGTCGGCTGTGGCGAGGATGCCGCCGAGATTGTCGGAGGGGTGTCCCCACTCGGCGGCGAGCCAGGTGTCGTTGAAGTCGAGCCAGCGGATCATCGCGCCGATATTGAATGCCGCCTGCACCGGATCGAGCTGAAACTGGGTGCCCGGAACTCGTGCGCCGTGCGGCACGTAGGTGCCCGGCACGATCGGGCCGAGCAGCTTCGCGCAGGCCGGGTATTCGAGCGCCTCGAGGCCGCAGCCGAGCGTGTCGAGCAGGCAATGGTGTGCGGTCTGATAGGCCAGCTCCCCGCCCGGGTCGGCGCCGAGCACGTAGTCGGCGATAGCGGTGAGGACCTGGTCGGGAGCGGGTCGCGCGGAATCGGTGTGGCTGGACATGATGCGGCTCGGGTCTGGGTGTCAGGAACGCTGATCGAGGGGTACGAAGCGGCGCGGCTCGGGGCCGACGTACTGGGCGGCCGGGCGGATGATCTTCCCATCGGCGCGCTGCTCGAGCACGTGCGCAGCCCAGCCGGCGGTGCGCGCGATGACGAACAACGGCGTGAACATCGCGGTCGGCACTCCCATCAGGTGATAGGAGACCGCCGAGAACCAGTCGAGGTTGGGGAACATGCGCTTCTCGCGCATCATCACCGTCTCGATCCGATCGGCTACCGCGTACATCTTCTGGTCCCCGGCCTGCTCGGCGAGCTCGCGCGCGAGCGCCTTGACCACCTGATGGCGCGGATCGGCCACGGTGTACACCGGGTGTCCGAACCCGATGATCACCTCCTTGTTGGCGAGGCGCGCGCGGATGTCCGCCTCGGCGCCGTCGGCGTCCGCGTAGCGCTGCTGGATCTCGCAGGCCACCTCGTTCGCGCCGCCGTGCTTCGGCCCGCGCAGCGCGCCGATGGCCCCGGCGATGCACGAGTACAGGTCCGAGCCGGTGCCGGCGATCACCCGCGCGGTGAAGGTCGAGGCGTTGAATTCGTGCTCGGCATAAAGGATGAGCGAGGTGTGCATCGCCCGCACCCAGGCGGCCGGCGGCGGACGGCGGTGCAGCAGGTGCAGGAACTGTCCGCCGATCGATTCGTCGTCCGTCTCGACGTTCAGCCGGTGCCCGCCGTGGCTGGCGTGGTACCAGTACGTGAGCATCGAGCCGAGCGAGGCGATCAGCCGGTCGGCGATTTCGCGCGCGCCGGCGGCGCCGTGATCGTCCTTCTCCGGCAGAGCGCACCCGAGCGTCGATACGCCGGTGCGCAGCACGTCCATGGGATGGGCGGCGGCCGGGAGCGTCTCGAGCACCGTGCGTACCGCCGCGGGCAGGCTGCGCAGCGCGCGCAGCTTGGCCTTGTAGGCGCTGAGCTCGGCGCGGGTCGGCAGGGTGCCGTGGATCAGCAGATGGGCGATCTCCTCGTACTCGCACGCCGTGGCGATCTCGAGGATGTCGTAGCCGCGGTAGTGCAGGTCGTTCCCGGTGCGCCCCACAGTGCACAGCGCAGTGTTTCCCGCCGGCACGCCCGAGAGCGCGACGGATTTCTTTGGCTTCGGCCCCGGGGCCGGCTGTTCATTGGCGTTCATGGCTCCACTGTAGTCGCCTCGGAAACGAGACGAAAATATATTGAAAATGCCGAGTCGATATGTAAAAAGTATCGTCTATGGAGCTTCGTCATCTGCGCTACTTCCTGGCGGTCGCCGAGGAGCTCAACGTGACCCGAGCGGCGCGCCGCCTGAACATCTCGCAGCCGCCGCTCACGCAGCAGCTCCGGGCGCTCGAGGCCGAACTCGGCGTGGCGCTGCTCGATCGCTCCGGCTATCGCATCCGCCTGACCGACGCGGGACGGCTGTTCGCGCTCGAAGCGGGCCGCATCCTCGAGGAGGTGCGCCGCGCCCAGCAGATGGCGCGGGCCGCCGCGAGCGGCACCTCCGGGCGCGTGCGCGTGGGATTCACCGAGTCGGCCTCGTTCAATCCCCGGGTCACTGCGGCGCTGCGCGCCTTCCGTCTCGCTTATCCGGGCGTCGAGGTCTCGCTCGAGGAGCATCCCTCGACCGAGCTCGCCGCCGCGCTGCGCGAGGGGCGGATCGACGTGGGGTTCGTGCGCCCGCCGCTGCGCGAGGGGCGTGGCCTGGTCTTCGAGCTGCTCGAGCGCGAGCCGCTGGTGGTGGCCGTGCCGCGCGGTCATCGCCTGGCGCGGCGCAAGAGAATCGCGCTCGGCGAGCTCGCGAGCGAGACCTTCATCCTCTATCCGCGCGCGGTGCGCCCCGGACTCGCCGACGAGGTGGTGAGCGGCTGCGAGGCGGCCGGATTCACCCCGCGTGTCGGCCAGTACGCCCCGCAGCTGTCCTCGACCATCAACCTGGTGGCCGCCTCGATCGGGATCTCGATCGTGCCGGCGAGCATGTGCGCGCTGCAGCCGCGCCTGGTGGTCTACCTGGCGCTCGAGGGCGAGCCGCTGCAGGCGCTGCTCGGCATCGCCCACCGCGACGAGGAGCGCTCGAGCGCCGTGCGCAACTTCGCCGCCACCGCCCGTGAGCTCGCCGTGCCGCCGCTACGACGGTCCCGCTAGCCGGGGGCAGGCTGGATTATGATCGGCGCATCCGTACCGCGCCCATCGGGGAGACCCATGCCGCCGACCGCCATGCCCGCCGCGACCGGGACGCTCGATGCCGAGCTCGCCGGGCGCATCCGTCGGCTGTTCGATGCGCAGCGGCCGGTCGCGTTGCGGTGGCGTGAGTCCACGGTGCGCGAGCGGCTCGAGCGGCTCGAGCGGCTGCGTGCGGCGATCCTCGGGCAGCGCGCGGCCATCGTCGAGGCGCTGGCCGCGGACCTGCGCCGTCCGGCGGTCGAAACCGAGCTCGCCGAGCTGCTGCCGCTGCTGTCGGATCTGGCGGATCATCGCCGCCACCTGGCGCGCTGGCTGCGACCGAAGCGGGTGCGCCCGACCGTGCCGACGCTCGGCACGCGTGCCTGGGTGCAGCGCGAGCCACGCGGCCGGACCCTGATCCAGGCGCCCTGGAACTATCCCGTGGCGCTCACCCTCGGGCCGCTCATTCCGGCCATCGCCTGCGGCAATACCGCCATCCTCAAGACCTCGGAGTTCGCGCCGCACAGCTCGCGGGTCATGGCGAGCATCGTGCGGGCCTCGTTCGAGGAGAACGAGGTCGCGTTGCTGGAGGGCGATGCGTCGGTGGGCCACGCGCTGCTCGAGCTGCCGTTTGATCACATTTTCTTCACCGGCTCCCCGGCCGTCGGCGAGATCGTGATGAGCGCCGCGGCGCGCCACCTGGCCAGCGTCACGCTCGAGCTCGGCGGCAAGTCCCCGGTGATCATCGATGCCAGTGCCGACATCGACCGTGCCGTGGACGCCATTGCCTGGGCCAAGTGCCTCAATGCCGGGCAGACCTGCATCGCGCCGGACCACGTGTATGTACACGCAGAGGTCTACGATGAGGTGCTCGCGCGCTTCAAGCGGCGCCTGGCGAGCTGGTATGGAGCGGATGTCGCCGCGGCGCCGGATTTCGCCCGCATCGTCAATGAGCGTCATGCGCGCCGGTTGGCGGCGCTGCTGGAGGATGCCCGTGCCAGCGGCGCGGCCGTGCTGCACGGCGGTGAAACCGACCCCGAGCGGCGATTCGTCGCACCGACGATCCTCGGCGACGTTCCGCAGGACGCACGGATCATGCGCGAGGAGATTTTCGGGCCCGTGCTGCCGCTGATCGTCTATCGCAGCGAGGACGAGGTGCTCGAGCGCATCAATGCCGCGCCGAAACCGCTTGCGCTGTACATCTGGACCCGCCGGCGGGAACTCGCCCGGCGCCTGATCCGCCGCACCAGCGCGGGCGGCACCTGCATCAACCAGGTTGCGCTGCAGTTTCTGCATCACAACCTGCCGTTCGGCGGCGTCAATCACTCCGGCATCGGCAGCTATCACGGCGAATGGGGCATCCGCGCGTTTTCCCACGAGCGGGCGGTCCTCGATGCCAAGCTGCAGCTCTCGCGCGCATTCTTTCCGCCGTACGGAGCCCGGGTCCGACGGATGCTCGCGCTGTTGACGAAATGGTCGACCTAGCCCGCTCCGGGCGCATGCGCTGCGCCGCCGGCGGATTGTGCAGCGCCTCGGCGGTGCGCTCGTCCTGCGTGCGATTGCATCGGTTCATGCCGGACCGCAAGGAGCCAACTTCATGAGCAGCGAGCTGCCCGTCATCTGTCTCGTGCGCCACGGCGAGACCGCCTGGAGCCTCACCGGACAGCACACGGGTCTTAGCGATCTACCGCTGACCGAGCGCGGCGAGCGGGCGGCTCGAGCCTTGGTGCCGCGCCTGCGTGCGCCGCGCTTCGCACTGGTCCTGACCAGTCCGCTACAGCGGGCCGTGCGCACCTGCGAACTCGCCGGCTTCAGCGCAGTGGCACAAGTCGATGCCGATCTGTGCGAGTGGAACTATGGCGCCTACGAGGGGCGGCGCACGGCGGAGATTCGCGCCGAGCGGCCGGACTGGGATCTGTTCCGCGACGGCTGTCCGGGCGGAGAGTCAGTGCACGATGTCAGTCGGCGCGCCGACCGGATCGTGGCCCGGGCGCGCGCCGCCGGTGGCAACGTGCTGCTGTTCTCGAGCGGACATTTTCTACGCGTGTTGAGCGCGCGCTGGTTGGGGCTCGCACCGGACGGCGGCCGCCTGTTGGTGCTCGGCACCGCCAGCGTGAGCGCGCTCGGCTACGAGCACGACGTGGCTGAGCCGGTCGTGCGGCTCTGGAACGACACGCGTCATCTGAGCGAATGAGCGCGCCGCGGCGGCTGACGCG
The DNA here is from genome assembly GCA_021815925.1 of Pseudomonadota bacterium. Lineage (GTDB taxonomy): Bacteria > Pseudomonadota > Gammaproteobacteria > Steroidobacterales > Steroidobacteraceae > 13-2-20CM-66-19. Next base: position 35,182 of record JAKAZL010000006.1, read on the forward strand.
CGCTGCTGCGATGTGCTACCCTCAGCGGTCTACGGAGTAGCGCCGGATGACGCTCGCTCACTGCTGCCGCGACCGCCGGGTCATGCCCGAGCCGATCTTCGCGGCGATCGTCCCGGTCGAACGAATCGATTCCCGCGCGGACGTGCCTCGTCCGTTGCCGCGGCGCTCGGTCCGGTTTGCGATGGAGGTTGGATCATGAAGGCGACTCAGCTCCTGCATCAGTTCGGTCAGAGCATCTGGCTCGACAACATCACCCGCGACCTGCTCGACAGCGGAACGCTGCGACAGTACATCACCGGGCTGTCGGTGACCGGGCTGACCTCGAACCCGACCATCTTCGATCATGCCTTGAAGAACAGCGCTGCCTATGATCCGGCGATCCGCGCCGGACTGAAGCAGGGCCGTGCCGGCGAGGCGCTGTTTTTCGATCTGGCGCTCGCCGACATTACGCGGGCCGCGGACGAGTTCCACGCCACGTTCGAGCGCACCGACGGCGTCGACGGCTGGGTGTCGCTCGAAGTCTCGCCGCAGCTCGCGTATGACGCCGCGAGCACGATTGCCGCGGCGAAGGAGCTGCATGCCCGGGCGCGACGGGAGAACCTGTTCATCAAGATTCCCGGCACCCCGGCGGGACTGCCGGCCATCGAGGAGGCGATCTTCGCGGGTATTCCGGTCAACGTGACGCTGCTGTTCTCGCGTGAGCAGTACCTGGCTGCCGCCGAGGCGTATCTGCGCGGCATCGAGCGGCGCATCGCCGCGGGGCTCAACCCCGCGGTGGGCTCGGTGGCTTCGGTTTTCATCAGCCGCTGGGATGTCGCGATCGCCGGCAAGGTGCCCGCCGAGCTCGTCAATCGCCTCGGCATCGCGATCGCCGGGCGCACCTACCGCGCCGCGCAGCAGCTGTCCGTCTCACCACGCTGGCAGCGCGCCTACAACTGCGGTGCGCGGCCGCAGCGGCTGTTGTGGGCCAGCACCGGCACGAAGGACCCGAACGCCGACGCGCTGCTGTACGTGAAGGCGCTTGCCGCGCCGTTCACCGTCAATACCATGCCCGAGGCGACGCTGCAGGCTCTCGCCCAGCAGCAGGAGCTCGGCGCCGGAATGCTGCCCGACGGTGGGGATTGCGAGACGCTGCTCGCGCGCTTCGCCGCGGCGGGTATCGACGTCGAGGCGCTCGCGGCCCGGCTGCAGGACGAGGGCGCCAAGGCGTTCGTGAAGTCCTGGCAGGAGTTGCTGGGTGTGATCGGCGCGAAGAGTGCGGCGCTCGGTGCGGCGGCCTGAGCCATGAACGTACTGGTGATCGATGTCGGCGGGACGCACGTGAAGATCCTCGCCACGGGGCAGACCGAAAAGCGCGAGTTCGCATCGGGACCGAAGCTCACGCCGCGCCAGATGGTCGCGAAGATCAAGCGGCTGGCGCATGACTGGCGCTACGAGGTCGTCGCGATCGGCTATCCGGGGCCGGTGATGCACGATCGGGTGATCGCCGAGCCGCACAATCTCGGCTCCGGCTGGGTCGGGTTCGACTTCAAGCGTGCCTTCGGCCGGCCGGTGCGCATCGTCAACGATGCGGCCATGCAGGCCCTCGGCAGCTATCAGGGCGGCAAGATGCTCTTTCTCGGGCTCGGTACCGGGCTGGGTACGGCGCTCATCGTCGATGGCATCGTCGAGCCGATGGAGATCGGGCACCTGCCGTACCTGAAGCGCACGTACGAGGACTACGTCAGCGACCGGGCGCTCGAGCGCATGGGCAAAAAGAAATGGCGCAAGCACGTGGCGGACGTCATCGAGCGGCTGACCCACGCGCTCGAGCCGGACGAGGTCGTGATCGGTGGCGGTAACGTCAGGCACCTGAAGGAGCTGCCGCCGCGCTGCCGTGCCGGGGACAACGCCAACGCGTTCATCGGCGGTTTCAGGCTGTGGGACAAGGCGGGTTCGGCGCCGGTCCGGCGGGCGCCGCGCGCGCGCGGTTCGAAGGGCGGGCGCGCATGAGCGTCGCGGAGCCGGCCCTGAGTGCACGTCCGGCCTGGCGGCAGCTTGCCGCACATTACCGCGAGGTCGCCGGGCTGCACCTGCGCGAGCTGTTCGCGGACGACCCGCAGCGCGGCACCCGGCTGACCGCCGAGGGTGCCGGGATCTTCCTCGATTACTCCAAGAATCGCCTGACCGATGCGACGCTGCGCCTGCTGGTGCAGCTCGCCGAGGAGTGCGCGCTGCGCGAGCGCATCGGGGCGATGTTCAGCGGCCAGAAGATCAACGTGACCGAGGATCGGGCGGTGCTGCACGTGGCGCTGCGCGCGCCACGCGGCGCGAGCATCCTGGTCGACGGGGTGAACGTCGTGCCCGAGGTGCACGCCGTGCTCGATAGGATGGCCGCCTTCGCGACACGCGTGCGCGAGGGACAGTGGCTCGGACATACCGGCAAGCGCATCCGCAACGTGATCAACATCGGCATCGGCGGCTCGGATCTCGGGCCGGTGATGGCCTACGAGGCGCTGCGCCACTTCAGCGAGCGCGCGATGCGCTTTCGGTTCGTCTCCAACGTCGATGGCGCCGATTTCATCGAGGCGACGGCCGATCTGGATCCGGCCGAGACGCTGTTCGTCGTCTCGTCAAAGACCTTCACGACGCTCGAGACCATGACCAATGCCCACACGGCGCGGCAGTGGCTCTTGCAGGGCCTCGGGGGAGACGCGGCGGCGGTGGCCAGGCACTTCGTCGCCGTGTCGACCAACGCCGAGAAGGTCGCCGCGTTCGGCATCGATACGGCCAACATGTTCGGGTTCTGGGACTGGGTCGGCGGTCGCTACTCGATGGACTCGGCGATCGGACTGTCGACCATGCTGGCGATCGGCCCGGAGCACTTCCGCGCCATGCTCGCGGGCTTTCACCAGATGGATGAGCATTTCCGCAGCGCGCCGTTCGAGCGCAATCTGCCGGCGCTGCTCGGGCTGCTCGGGGTCTGGTACACGGATTTCTTCGGCGCGCAGACGGTGGCCGTGCTGCCCTACGAGCAATACCTGAAGCGCTTTCCGGCCTACCTGCAACAGCTGACGATGGAGAGCAACGGCAAGCACGTGACGCTCGCCGGGGCGCCGGTCGGGGTCGATACCGGACCGGTCTACTGGGGCGAGCCGGGCACCAACGGGCAGCACTCCTTCTACCAGCTGATTCACCAGGGCACGCGGCTCATCCCCTGCGACTTCATCGCCTTTGCCCATGCGCTCACGCCGCTCGGCCGCCACCACGACATGCTGCTCGCGAACGTGTTCGCACAGGGCGAGGCGCTGGCCTTCGGCAAGACGCTGCAGCAGGTGCGCGCCGAAGGCACCCCGGAGTGGCTGGCGCCACACCGGGTGTTCGAGGGCAACCGGCCGTCGAACACCATTCTCGCCGAGCGGCTGACACCCGAGACACTCGGCCGGCTGGTCGCTCTCTACGAGCACGCGGTGTTCACTCAGGGGGTCGTCTGGAACATCAATTCGTTCGATCAGTGGGGCGTCGAGCTCGGCAAGGCGCTGGCCCAGGCCATCATTCCGGAGCTCGAGAGTCCCTCGGCACCGACCCTGCGGCACGATAGCTCGACGAACAACCTGATCACGCGCTACCGCATCATGAGGGGCGCAAGTTAGCCACCCGGGTGCGGTGGTGCGCGACCGCGGCCTCATGGCGTCGCACGACCGCCATAGTCAGAAAAGGAGCGATGCATGCAACTCGGAATGATCGGACTCGGGCGCATGGGGGCGAACATGGTGCGGCGCCTGCTGCGGGGGGGGCACGAGTGCGTGGTGTACGACCGATCGGCTGCCGCGGTCGGCGAACTCGCCAAGGAGAAGGCCGTCGGAGCCGCGACGCTCGCGGAGTTTGTGCAGAAGCTCGCCGGGCCGCGGGCCATCTGGCTGATGGTTCCGGCGGCCGCCGTCGACGATACGCTCGCGGACCTCGTGCCGCTGCTCGCCAAGGGCGACATCGTGATCGATGGCGGCAACTCGTACTACGTCGATGACATTCGTCGCGCGCAGACGCTCTGCGCCCAGGGCATCCACTATGTGGATGTCGGCACGAGCGGTGGCGTGTGGGGCCTCGAGCGCGGCTACTGCATGATGATCGGTGGTGAGCAGGCGGCGGTGAAGCGGCTCGATCCGTTGTTTGCGACCCTCGCTCCCGGCATCGGGGCCATTGCGCGCACGCCCGGCCGCCAAGGGGCGCCGGGCAGCGCCGAGCAGGGCTATCTGCACTGCGGTCCGAATGGCGCCGGCCACTTCGTCAAGATGATCCACAACGGCATCGAGTACGGCATCATGGCCGCGTATGCCGAGGGGCTCGGCATCCTGCGGGCGGCCAACGTCGGCAAGCGCGCGACGCAGGTCGATGCGGAGACGACGCCGTTGCGCGATCCGCAGCACTACCAGTACGACCTGAACCTGCCGGACATCGCCGAGGTCTGGCGGCGCGGCAGCGTGATCGCCTCGTGGCTACTCGACCTGACGGCAGGCGCGCTGTGCAGCGACCCGCAGCTTGCCCGCTTCGCCGGTCACGTGTCCGACTCCGGCGAGGGCCGCTGGACCATCAAGGCCGCGATCGACGAGGGCCAGCCGGCACCGGTGCTGACGACCGCGCTCTATGAGCGCTTCAGCTCGCGCGGCGAGGCGGATTTCCAGGCGAAGATCCTCTCGGCGATGCGTTACGGCTTCGGCGGACATCTGGAGAAGCCCGAAAAATGAGTCACGGCCACAGGAGTTTCCCGTGAACGATACGCATAGCGACGCACTGGTGTTCTTCGGGGCCACCGGCGACCTGGCGCACAAGAAGATCTTCCCGGCGCTGCAGGCGATGATCAAGCGCGGCACGCTCGAGGTGCCGGTGATCGGGGTGGCCAAGGCCGGGTGGGGGATCGAGCAGCTCCGCGAGCGCGCGAAGGACAGCCTGGAGAAGCATGGCGGCGGCGTCGACCCGGAAGCGTTTGCCAAGCTGACCTCGCTCCTGTCGTACGTGGATGGCGACTATGCCGACCCCGCGACGTTCCAGGCGCTGCGCAAACTGCTCGGTACCGCGCGCCGGCCGGCGCACTACCTCGCCATCCCGCCGTCGCTGTTCGGCAAGGTGGTCGAGCAGCTCGCGCAGGCCGGATGTACGCAGGATGGCACCCGGGTGGTGGTGGAGAAGCCCTTCGGCCGGGATCTGCAGTCGGCGCGTGCGCTCAACCAGATCCTGCTCGGCTCGTTCGACGAGGAGCACATCTTTCGCATCGACCACTACCTCGGCAAGCGGCCGGTGCACAACATGGTCTTCTTTCGTTTCACCAACGCACTGCTCGAGGCGTTCTGGAACCGCGATTACATCAAGAGCGTGCAGATCACGATGGCCGAGAGCTTCGGCATCCAGGGACGCGGGGCGTTCTACGATCCGATCGGCACGGTGCGCGATGTCGTGCAGAACCACCTGTTCCAGGTGCTGGCCAATCTCGCCATGGAGCCTCCGGCGCGCACCGACAGCGAGTCGATCCGCGACGAGAAGGTGAAGGTGCTCAAGGCGATCCCGGCGGTGACGCCCGCCGACCTGGTGCGTGGCCAGTTCCACGGCTATCTCGATGAGCCGGGCGTCGCGGCGGGATCGCGGACCGAGACCTTCGCCGCGCTGCGCCTGTCGCTCGACAATTGGCGCTGGCAGGGCGTGCCGTTCTACATCCGCGCCGGCAAATCGCTGCCCGTGACCTGCACCGAGGTGGTGGCGCATCTGCGCCGGCCGCCGGCGGTGTATCCGGGCTGCACGCCGCAGCACGATTACTTCCGCTTTCGGATCAGTCCGCAGAACGAGATGGCCATCGGCCTGAACGTCATGGACGATGCCGAGCTCGGCATCGGCCAGACGAACGAATTGCTGGCGAGCCGGCACGAGGGCGGCAACGAGAAGGACGCCTACGAGCGGGTGCTCACCGATGCCATGGCGGGCGACCGCACGCTGTTCGCGCGTGAGGACTACGTGGAGGAGGCCTGGCGCATCGTCGATCCGGTGCTCAAGGCCGACACGCCGGTGCATCCCTACGAGCCCGGAACCTGGGGGCCGCCGCAGGCGTCCCAGGTGGCCCCGCCGGAGGGCTGGTACGACCCCGATGTATCGGTTTAACGGCACCTACGGTCGTTGAGCGCGCTGCACAGCGCGCGACGGGACGTCCGCCGGGGCTAGTTCGTCTCGAACAGTCCGCGCAGGCGCGCCGGCTCGCAGCGCAGATACTGATTCGGCGCGTGCACGTGCGCGCCGAGGTGCGCCGCGGCGTGCCACGGCCAGCGCGGGTCGTAGAGAATCGTGCGCGCCAGAGCGACCAGGTCTGCATCGCCCGTGGCGACGATCGTCTCGGCCTGCTCGTAACCGGTGATCAGGCCGACGGCGACCACCGGCATGCGCACGGCGGCTTTGACGGCGCGCGCGAGCGGCACCTGGTAGCCGGGCCCGACGGGGATCCGCTGAGCCGGGTGCAGCCCGCCGCTCGAGACGTGGATCGCATCGCAGCCGAGTTCCTGCAATCGACCGGCGAGCGCGATGGTCTGCTCGAGATCCCAGCCGCCCTCCACCCAGTCGCTTGCCGAGACGCGCACCGAAACCGGCCGGTCGTCGGGAAACGCTTCGCGAACGGCCGCGAAGACTTCCAGCGGAAAGCGCAGCCGATTTTCCAGCGACCCGCCGTATTCGTCGGTCCGCTGGTTGGCCAGAGGGGAGAGGAACTGGTGCAGCAGGTAACCGTGCGCCGCATGGATCTGCACCGCATCGAGGCCGATGCGCCCGGCCCGGCGCGCGGCGGCCGCAAACGCATCGCGCACCGTGCGTAAACCGTCGCCATCGAGTGCGGCCGGGGGCGTCTGTCCCGCGGCGAACGGCAGCGCCGAGGGGGCAACGGTCTGCCAACCATTCGGATCCGTCGGTGCGAGTTGATGTCCGCCCTTCCAAGGCGCTTCGGTCGAGGCCTTGCGGCCGGCATGCGCGAGTTGCACCGCGATGGGCATCGTGGACCAGCGGCGGATCCGTTCCACGGTGCGGCCCATCGCGGACTCGGTTTCCTCGTCCCACAGACCCACATCGCCGTAGGTGATGCGGCCTTCGGGCCGCACGGCGGTAGCCTCGATCGTGAGCAGCGCGGCCCCGCAGAGTGCGAGCTGGCCGAGGTGGATCAGATGCCAGTCGCTCATGCAGCCGCGCTCGGCGGAGTACTGGCACATGGGTGCGATCACGACCCGGTTGACGAGTTCGAGATTGCGAACGCGCAGCGGTGTGAACAGAACGGGTGTATGCATCGGGGAACGACCTGTTCGCGGGTGCCCTTGATCGGCTCCGCGGTCGGGGCAAATCATAGCAGCGCGCGCTGCGCCGCTCGAGTCGGCGCGGGCGTGGAGACGCAGATCAGCGCCGCGCGCGGTGCTCGCGGTCTTGTTCGCGCGCGATGACCTCGGTCAGGGCCGCCGCGTCGGCCGCCAGCCGCCGCAGCAGGTCGTCCAGAGAAACGATGCCGGCGAGCTTGCCGTCGTCGTCGAGCATCGGAACGCGCCGCACACCATGCGCGCGCATCCGCTCCAGGGCCTGCTCGACTTCCTCGGAGGCGCGCGCGATGACCAGCGGTACACGCATGATCTCGCGCAGGGTCACCTTGGCCGGATCGCGATCCCTGGCGAGCACCTCGACGACGATGTCCCGGTCGGTGACGATGCCGATGGGGGTGCCGTCCTCGCCGTTCTCATCGAGGATGACCAGATCGCCCACATGGTGATCGCGCATCAGTCGTGCCGCGTGCAGCGCACTGATCTCCGCGGTACAGGAAGCCACATCCGGTGTGCAGAGCTCTTTCAGTTTCATGGTTCCGTTTCCTCGGTATCGATACAACCGGTTCCGCCGGGGTCGTCCGGTCCTCGCCCGGGTCTCAGCGCGAGAGCACGTGCGCCAGGTGCAGCCACTGCGGCTCGAGCGGCTTGCTCACTCCAACCGCCTCGCGCAGCGTGGTCGCGGTCACCCGGCCGCCGGCCAGTCCCAGCAGAATGCCATGCTCTCCTGCGCACAGGCGCTCGACCGCGGTCGCACCGAGCAGCGTCGCGCTCAGCCGGTCGAAGGCGCAGGGGCTGCCGCCGCGCTGCACGTGGCCGAGCTTGGTGACCCTGAGCTCGAAGTTCAGCCGTTCGGCATGCTCGGTGAAGTGGCGGGCGAGTGCATCGGCGTTGTGCCGGGCGCCTTCGGCAACGATCACGATGGCGTGACTCTTGCCGCGCCGATAGGCGTCCTGGATCGCCACGGCGATCTCCTCGGGTGATTGCTCCGCCTCGGGTATGACGATGGCCTCGGCACCGCCGGCGATGCCGGCCATGAGCGCCAGATACCCGCAGGCGCGTCCCATGACCTCCACCAGAAAGACACGGCCATGCGCCGAGGCGGTCACGCGCAGGCGGCCGATCGACTCCAACGCGACGTCGATCGCCGTGGTCGCCCCCAGCGTGACGTCGGACCCGACGAGGTCGTTGTCGATGGTCGAGGCGACGCCGACCACGGCGACACCGCGCGCGGACAGTGCAAGCGATCCGTGCTGCGAGCCGTTGCCGCCGATCACGACCAATCCGGAAATTTCCTGCTCGGCCAGCTGTCGCACGGCCGTCTGCTGACCCGCCGCGTCGAGAAATGCAGGACAGCGGCTGGTCCCGAGCATGGTGCCGCCCCGATCGATGATGCCGCCGACTTCACGCGCGCCAAGTCGGACGAAGTCCCCTGCGATCAACCCGCTGTAGCCGTGGCGTACACCGAACATCTCCAGCTCGCGCGCGATGCCGGTTCGCACGGCCGCGCGGATTGCGGCGTTCATGCCGGGCGCATCGCCCCCGCTGGTCAGTAGGGCAACCCGGCGCATCATGGCTCACCTGCGTGGCTCGCGCGGACCGCGTCCCGCAGATGCCGGCCGCTTGTCTCGCTGGAGTCCGGGCCCGGTGGGTCCGGCCGGCACACCTGGAACGTAGGGTCTGGTGGATGCATGTCAGTCCAGAAGCTCCGGTGGTCTGCTCAACGCAGCCGTGCCTCGTTGCTCTGCTCGTTGCGCACGGTGCTCACGACGTCGCTGCCCTCGCCACACAACACCGCCAGCATATCATCCAGCGCGATGACGCCGGACAGCATGCCCGCGGCGCCCACGACCGGCAGGCGGCGGACCCCCATGCGGCGCATGGTATGCAGCGCCTGCTCGAGCGGGTCGGCCTCATCGACCATTGCCGGGTAGCGTTTCATCAGATCCGCGACCGTGAGTATCTTCGCATCCGCGCCACGCGCCACCACCGAAACGACGATGTCGCGATCGGTCAGGACACCGACCGGGCGGCCATAGGTCGTGTCCGGCTCCGGCTCGACAACGACCAGAAGCCCGACGTGCTTCTCGCGCATCACCTGAGCCGCCGCAACCAGATCGATGTGCGGGGCAACCGTGACCACCTCGCGCCTGCAAATGCTACCGACTTTCATAGAGGAATCCTCCCGGGGGTGCGTTCGATAGCGCGCCGAGCACGCTCATGCCGCCGACTGCCGGGCTTCGGCTGTGGACTGCCGTTCGAGCTCGAGCACGCGCAGTGTCGTTGGGATGAGCGCATCGGGGCTAAGTCCGATCGAATCGATGCCGAGATGCACCAGCTCGGCGGCAATCTCGGGGTAGTCCGACGGCGCCTGACCACAGATCCCGGAGTGCCGTCCGTTGCGCCGGCACCCCTCGACCGCGAGCTTCAGCAGCTTGCGTACGCCAGGATCGCGCTCGTCGAAGTCGAAAGCGACGGTCGCAGAGTCGCGATCGACGCCGAGCGTCAGCTGCGTCAGGTCGTTCGAGCCGATCGAAAAGCCGTCGAATATCTTGCTGAACTCGTCGATCAGCAGGACGTTGTTCGGGACCTCGCACATCATGTAGATCTCGAGCCCGTCCTTCCCCCGCTCCAGACCGAGCTCGCGCATCCGAGCGACCACCGCGACGCCCTCCTCGAGGCGCCGGCAGAAGGGAATCATCGCCTTGAGGTTGGTGAGCCCCATGACCTCGCGCGCGTGCTTCAGCGCGGCGCATTCGAGGGCGAATCCGTCCGCATACGCCGGGTGCGTGTAGCGTGCCGCGCCCCGGAACCCGAGCATCGGGTTCTCCTCCTTCGGCTCGAACCAGCGGCCGCCGAGCAGACCCGCGTACTCGTTGGTCTTGAAGTCGGACATCCGCACGATGACCGGCTTGGGATGGAACGCCGCGCCGATGGTGCCGAGACCTTCGGCCAGGCGCTGCACGAAGAAGTCGCGTGGGTGTGCATAGCCGCGGGTCAACTGCTCGAGCGCGCGACGCTCCTCGGCCGACTCCACGCGCTCGGGGTGCAGCAGCGCCATCGGGTGCGCCTTGATGTGCTCGGTGATGATGAACTCCATGCGGGCCAGCGCGACGCCGTCGTTCGGCAGAAAGCTCATCTGGAAAGCGACGTCGGGGTTGGCCAGAATCAGCATCATCTTGGTGCGCGGTCGCGGCAGCGTCGTCAGGTCCGTGCGGCGCACCTCGAATGGAATCTTGCCGGCATACACCCGGCCGGTTTCCCCCTCGGCGCAGGAGACCGTGACTGGCTGGCCGTCCGTGAGCTTCTCGGTCGCATTCCCCGTGCCGACGACCGCCGGGATGCCGAATTCGCGCGCAACAATCGCCGCGTGACACGTTCTGCCGCCGCGGTTCGTCACAATGGCCGCAGCGCGGTGCATGATCGGCTCCCAATCCGGCGTGGTGCTGTCGGTGACCAGTACCTCCCCGGTGCGGAACGAGCCGATTTCCGCGGCGCTGCGGATCAGCCGCACCGGACCCTGTGCGATCCGCGAGCCGACTGCCCGCCCGGTCACCGCCGGCTGCGGAGTTGGCCCGAGTCGATACTCCTCGAGCAGCGCCTCGGGTCGGCGCGAAGCGCTGGTCTCGGGGCGGGCCTGCACGACGTACAGGCGCCCGTCGAGACCGTCCTTGGCCCACTCGATGTCCATGGGCATCGCCCGGCCCGCGCGGGCACTGTAGTGACCCTCGATCTTGATCGCGTATTTGGCGAGCACCAGCACTTCCTCGTCACTCAGGCAGTAGCGCTCGCGCTCCTCGGCGGAGGTGGTCACGTTGCGGGTCGGCTCGGGCGAGTTGGGTCCGGCGTAGACCATCTTGATCTGCTTGCTGCCGAGCGAGCGCCGCAGAACGGCCCGCCGTCCGCTGAGAAAGGTTGGCTTGAAGACCACGAATTCATCCGGCTCGAGCGCACCCTGGACGATATTCTCGCCGAGACCGTAACTGGCGCTGATCAGGACGACGTCGCGAAAACCGCTCTCGGTGTCGAGGGTGAACATGACGCCGCTCGCGCCTTCGTCGGCGCGCACCATCTTCTGCACGGCGATCGACAGGGCGACTTTGAAGTGGTCGAAGCCGTTGTCGCTGCGATAGTGGATCGCCCGATCGGTGAACAGGCTCGCGAAGCAGCGTCGACAGGCTTCCAGCAGGGCGGACTCCCCGGCGATGTTGAGGAACGAGTCCTGCTGCCCGGCAAAGCTCATCGTGGGCAGGTCCTCGGCGGTGGCTGAGCTGCGCACGGCAACGCTGATCGGCGTGTCGGAATTCGAGCTCAGGCGCTGAAAGGCGGCGAGGATCTCGGCCTGTAAGTCGGCAGGCAGTCCGGCGCCGTAGACGAGGTCTCGAGCCTGCCGTGCGCGGCGGGCAAGATCCTCGGCGTCATCGGCGCGCAGCTCGGCGAGCAGACTGCGCAGCGGCTGCCAGGCGTTGGCCTGCTCGAGGACGTAGCGGTAGGCGTCCGTAGTGATTGCGAAGCCGTCGGGAATCGCCACGCCCTGTGGCCGCAGCGCCTGGTACATCTCCCCGAGCGAGGCGGTCTTCCCGCCCACCAGTCGCAGGTCGGCGGCGGAGATCTCGGCAAAGAACCGGATGAAACGTGGTGCCGGAGACATCATCAACCCTCTACCGTCGAGCCGTGTCGGGCACGCGCCGACACCCGCCGCGGGACCGTCGTCCCTGCAGCGCGATTAACCGTACACGCGCCGCAGCGGAGCGCGAATCCGCAGTTGTGCCTATCGGCGATCGGATTGCCCCGGGCGCCTCGCGACGCTCGCCGGACGCTGCGGAAAATGCGGATCGCGCGCGTGGCCGGCGTGGCAGCAGCATCAGGCACCGGTGTGGGCCGGCCGGGGCTCGGCAGACCGAGTCGCCCTCCGGAGAGCGCGCGAATGAGATCGAAGGTGTTGCGGACCGGCGCCGCGCGGTGGAACCGGCCGGAGGTCGTCCGGTTCCTGGCCGACCCGCGGCATTATCCGCACCACCCGCGCAGCGTTGAGATCATCGAGACGCACTTCGCGTGGATCTTTCTCGCCGGCGAACGTGCGTACAAGCTCAAGAAGCCGCTGCATCAGACCTCGATGGATTACCGGACGCTGGCGCTGCGCCACCGTGCCTGCCGGGCGGAACTTGCGCTGAATACGCGTCTTGCGCCGTCCGTCTATCGCCGGATCGTCGCGCTGCGTCGCACGCGCGGCGGCGCGCTGACGCTGCGCGCCGCCGCCGCCGGGCCCATTGTGGAGTGGCTGGTGCAGATGCGGCGTTTGCCGGCCGCGCGCCTGATGGATCAGGCGATCGGCGCGCAGCGGGTCTCGGCTCGGGACCTCGATCAGGTGATGACCCGTCTCGGCCGTTTCTTTCGCCGGGCCCGGCGTGCGCCGATGAGCGATCGGGCGTATCGGCGGCAGCTCGGCGGGGAGATCCGCACCTGCGCACGCGAACTGCGGGCCGCAGACCTCGCGTTGGATCGCGCACGGGTGAAAGAGGTGACCGACCTGCAACTTAAGTGGCTCGCGCGACACGGCCGGGCACTGAGCGGCCGGGGGCGGGCGCTGCGCGATGGACACGGCGATCTTCGCCCGGAGCACGTGTTTCTCGGTGCGGCCGGCTACCCGGCGTGCGTGATCGACTGCCTGGAGTTCGATCCGCAGCTGCGCCGTCTCGATCCGGCGGAGGAGATGGCGTTCCTCGCGCTGGAATGCGCGCGGCTCGGCGCCGCACGACTCGGACGAGGGCTGCTCGAGCGCTACGTCGAGGGGCTTCAGGACCCCATTCCGCCGGCCCTGTGGGCGTTCTACATGAGCCGTCGCGCGCTCGTGCGAGCCCAGATCGCCGCCTGGCATCTGCGCGATCCGGAGTTCTCCGGCCAGTCGCGTCGCTGGAGGATGCGGGCGCAATCGTATCTTGACGATGCTCTGCGGCTCATCCGGCGTGCCAACGGACTCACGTCATCTGTCGACGGTGAATGCGCCAGGGCGCCAGCGCGGCGCCACGCTGCGACTCAGACCGGCCAGCGCTCGAGCAGAGGGGAGACCGGCTCCGCGGCGAGCATGCGGCGCAGCGTCTGACCGAACAGCGGCGCGACGGGCAGCAGGGACAGCCGATGGCCCGCTGCCTGTATCAGTGCGCTCGGCAGCATCGTTCCGACGCTGTCGGTGACCGTAATGTGCGAGATGGACTCGGCGGCGATGAGCGCCGAAACGCCCGCGACGAGCGGAGTGTGAGTCACGGCGACCTGTACATCCGTGGCGCCCCCCTCGCGGCACGCCGCGGCGGCGCGGATCAGCGTGCCGCCGGTGGCGCAGAGGTCATCGAGCACGATCGCCGTCCGGCCGGTGATCTCGCCGGCGAGTGTGCCGCCGGAGACGACGCCCTTGGCGCGACGCTTCTCGACGAATGCCAGGCCGACCTCACGACCCGACTGCGCCGTGAGCTGCTCGCGAAAGATCTGTGCGCGCTTGATGCCGCCTACGTCCGGCGAGACGACCGTGAGCGCGGGGCCCGGGGATGCGTGACGCAAATAGTGGTCCACCAGCATCGGCAGCGCGCTCAGATGGATGGTGGGGATGCGGAACGCATTGTCGAAGGCCGCCGGGTTGTGTACGTCGAGGCCGATGAGGCTGCTCGCACCGGCGGCCTCGAGCAGCTCGGCGACATAGCGCGAGGTGACCGGATCGCGCAGCTGAGTGCGCCGGTCCTTGCGGGCGAAGGCGAAGTACGGCAGGAGCACCGTTCGGGCGTCGGCACCGGCATCGCGCACGGACTGCAGCAGAAACAGCAGCCGCAGCAGCCGGGTGGAGGCCGGCGCCTCGTCGGTGCCGGCGAGCGATTGCACCACGAACAGCGAGCGGCCGCGCGCGGACTCGAGCGGCCGCAGCTTGAACTCCCCGCCGTCGAACGGGCGCTCCTCGATCGGCAGCACGCCGATGCCCGCCGCGCGCGCGATCGCATCGGCCAGCGGCTGGCTCTCGCTGAGTCCGACGACGGCAGGGGGCGGGTGGTTCGGTTGCATCGGCCTGGACGGGCGGTTCGTAGCGGGCGGTGAGGTCCGGCCCGACGGCCAGTCGGACCGTACCGGTTGCAGCACAGCATCGCGCGTCGGGCTGGTCCGGGGCATCCGCAGCAGTGCGTATGCGATCGGTATACCCACGGATGGGCACCGGGTCCGGCGGTCGTATCCTCGGGGGCGGCACTCGCGAGAGGGCGGGGCATGAGCATTCACAATGCCGACATCGCGGCGGCGTTCGAGGAGATCGCGGACCTGCTGTCGATCCAGGGCGCCAATGCGTTCCGGATCCGCGCCTATCGTCGGGCGGCCCAGATGCTGCGCAGCCTGCCCCATGAGATCGCGGCAGGCACCGATCCGGCGGTATATGCGTCGCTTCCCGGGATCGGCGCCGATCTGGCGAGCAAGATTGCCGAACTGGTGCGCACCGGCGAACTCGACTCCCTGAACCGGTTGCGTCGTGAAGTTCCGGCCGGGGCACGGGACCTGCTGTCGCTGCCCGGCCTGGGTCCCGTACACGTACGGACCCTGGTGAGCGGGCTGCGGATTGGCGATCGGGCGGCTCTGCGCCAGGCTCTCGCGGCTGGCCGACTGGCCGGCGTGCGGGGTTTCGGGCCGGCCCTGCGGGGTCGACTCGAGGCGGCGCTCGCGCGTCCCGCGAGCGAGGCGGCCCGGCGGCTGCCGCTGTCGCAGGCTGCGCAATATGCCGAGCCCCTGAGAGATTTTCTCGCCGCCGTGCCGGGCGTGGAGCGCGCCGAGATCGTCGGGAGCTACCGGCGCGGGCGCGATACGGTGGGCGATCTCGATGTGCTGCTGTGCGCCGGTGACGCGGCCGACCCGATTGCGGCGCTGCGCGGTTACGCCGACCTGGGTGCGCTGAACGCATCGGGCCGGACCAAGGCCGCAGGCGTGCTGCGTAACGGGTTGGCGTTCGATCTGCGCGTCGTTGCGGCGGAGAGCTTCGGCGCCGCACTGCAGTACTTCACCGGCAGCAAGGAGCACGGCATCCGGCTTCGCCAGATCGCCCACGCGCGCGGGTTGAAACTGAGTGAGTATGGGCTGTTCCGCGGCAAGCAGCGGCTCGCCGGCCGGCGCGAGGAGGACGTCTACGCCGCGTTGGGACTCGCCTGGGTACCCCCGGAACTGCGCGAGGATCGCGGTGAAGTGGCGGCGGCCGAGCGCAACGCGCTGCCGCAACTGCTGCTGCGCTCCGAGCTCAGGGGGGATCTGCATGTCCACACGCGCGCCACGGACGGCAACGATTCGCTCGCGGACATGGTGAGCGCGGCCCGCGCCGCCGGTCTCTCCTATGTCGCGATCACCGATCACAGCAAGCATCTCGGCATCGTTCATGGCCTGGATGCCGGACGGCTGGCGCGGCAATGCGACGCAATCGACGCGCTCAACGCCCGGATGCGCGGCTTCACCGTGCTCAAGGGCGCCGAGGTCGATATTCTGGCGGACGGGAGTCTTGCACTGCCCGATTCGGTGTTGGCGCAACTCGATCTGGTCATCGTCGCGGTGCACAGCCACTTCGATCTGTCGGAGGCGAAACAGACGGCGCGCGTGCTGCGCGCTCTGGAGCATCCGTGCGTGACGATCCTCGCTCATCCGAGCGGCCGATTGCTCGGCGAGCGTGAGCCCTACACGCTCGACTTCGAGCGGCTGTTCGCCGCGGCCCGCTCACGACCGTGCTATCTGGAGGTGAACGGGCAGCCGCAGCGGCTCGATCTCGATGACGTACGGGTGAAGGCGGCGATCGAGCATGGCGTATTGCTGTCGCTCGCCAGCGATGCACATTCGGTCGAGCAGTTTGCCAACCTCGACGGCGCGGTACGTCAGGCGCGGCGCGGCTGGGCACGGCGCACCGATGTGCTCAACGCGCGGCCGCTCGCGGAGCTGCGCAGGCTGCTGCGCGCGACCCGAGGCTGAGTCCTTGGCCCGCGGTGGCTCAGGCGCCCGCGCGGCGCAGCGCCCGCGGATCGATCGGTAGTGCGCGGATGCGTCGGCCGGTGGCGGCGAACAGCGCATTGCACAGCGCCGGCAGCACCGGTGGCAGGGCCGGCTCGCCGAGTCCGGTCGGATCGTTGTCGCTGCGCAGAAAATGCACCTCGACCGCAGGGGCCTCGTGCATGCGCAGCAGCGCGTACGTGTCGAAGTTGCTCTGCACGACCTGGCCGTCCTGCAGCGTGATGGCCGGGTGCAGTGCCTGCCCCAGCCCGTCAAGAATCGCGCCCTGCGCCTGGTTGTATGCGCCGGCGGGGTTGATGATCTGCCGGCCGATGTCGATCGCCGCCCAGATCTTGTGGACCTGTGGCACGCCCTCGCGGTCGACGCTCGCCTTGACCACCTCGGCGACGTAGCCGAAGTGACTGTAGTAAAAGGCGAGCCCCAGTCCCGTGCCGGCCGGCAGCTGCTGCCGCTGTGCCCAGCCGGACCGATCGGCAACGAGCTGCAGCACCCCTCTCGCCCGGCCGGTATCGAACGGCGGGATCTTCATGCCGAAGCGCGTCGCGGCCGAGGACAGCACGCGTGGCGGTCCGTACAGCGCGAGGCGCAGCTTAAGTGGATCGAGCCCGCCGGCGTGCGCCAGCTCGTCGAGAAACGACTCGAACGCAAATGCCAGCGCATTGCCGCCGGGGTTGCGCATCGGGCCGGTGGGCGCATCGAGCTGGATCAGCGAGCGGCCGTACTCGAGGTTCGCAACGTAGCCCGCGGGAAAGTGCTCGCTCGGCAGATCGGCGGAGTCGGCGACCTGACCGTTCTGGCCGAACGTGACGAAATGATCGCGGAAGGCCATCGGCTTGCCGGCCGCGTCCAGTCCCGCCTTGAAGTAGTGAAAGCCACCCGGTCGGTACGCGTCATGCTGCATGTCCTGCGGCCGCGTCCACAGGAGCTTCACCGGCCGGCCCGCACGTTGGGCGATCGCGGCGGCCTCGACCATGTAGTCATTGCTCAGTCGTCGGCCGAAGCCACCGCCGACCCGGGTCATGTGCACGCTGATGCGCGCAGCATCGATCCCGAGCGTGCGCGCCACCAGCTTCGCGCCCGGACCGGGATTCTGGGTCGGTGCCCAGATCTCCAGGCCGCCGTCGGGCTTAACCCGGGCGGTGCAGTTCTGCGGCTCGAGCGTCGCGTGAGCAAGGAAGGGATAGGCATAGGAGGCCTGCACGACCTTCGCTGCCCGCGCCAGCGCGGCCTCGACGTTCCCGTCGCGACGGATGACGGCCTGTGGCGCGGAACCGGCCAGACGGGCGGCCTCCCGCTCGAATGCCTGCGTGTTCTGGTCGGGCGCGGAGGCCGGCGACCACTCGGCGCGCAGCATCTTCAGCGCCTTCTGCGCATCCCACCACTTGTCGGCGAGGATGGCGACGCCGTCGACCAGGCCCATCTTCACCGCGGCATCGGGCTCCCTGGCGCGCAGGATGAACGCATCGCGCACGCCCGGCAGAGCCTTGATCTGCTCGATGTTGGCGCGCACCAGTCGGGCACCGAATACCGGGGACTTCGCATACAGCGCGTAACTCAGCTGCGGCAGGGTCACGTCGATGCCGAACAACGGATCGCCGTCGAGCACGCGCGCGCTGTCGACGCCGCCGGTGAATTTCCCGATGATGGTGTATTCATCCGGTGTCTTGAGCGTGACCGAGTCGAGATCCGGCGCCGGCAGCGCTGCCGCCGCGCTCGCCAGCTCGCCGTAGGTGAGCGTCCGTCCGCTGGATGCGTGGCGCACCACGCCCGCCTTGGCCGTGCACTCGGCGCGGGGGACGCGCCAGCGGCGCGCCGCAGCGCCGATCAGCATCTGCCGCGCGGCTGCCCCGACGCGCTGCATCGGGATCCAGTTGAGCGGTGTACCGAGGCTGCCGCCGGCGAACTGCGCGCCGTAGACCGGATCGAGCATGGCTTGCTCGACGCGCACGTTGCGCCACTCGACGTCGAGCTCATCGGCGATCAACATCGGCAGGGTGGTCTTCATGCCCTGGCCGATCTCGGGGTTCTTGGCCGTGATCGTGACGATCCCGTCCGGAGCGATCTTGATATAGGCGGCGATCGTCGCCTCATCGGCCGCGGCCCGCTCGACGAACCGCAGCGTCAGCAGCAGACCGCCACCGGCCGCCAAGCCGGTGGCGAGGAACGCTCGGCGTGTTAGGCGCGGTCCTCTCGAGGCCGTGGGATCCGACTCGGGCGCGGTAGGCTCGGCGTTCATGAGCGTTCCTCCCGGGTGTCGACGGTCGGCAGGCCGGCGGCCTGTTTGATGGCTGCGCGGATCCGCGTGTAGGTGCAGCAGCGGCAGATGTTGCCCTGCATCGCCTGGTCGATGTCCTGGTCGGTCGGATGGGGATGGCTCGCGAGCAGCGCCGTCGCCGTCATGACCTGGCCGGCCTGGCAGTAGCCGCACTGCATGACATCGAGGTCGAGCCAGGCTTGCTTGACCTTGCGGCCCCACTCGCTCTCGCCGATCCCCTCGATGGTCACGACGGGTGCCGCGCCGACCGCCGAGACGGGAATGACGCAGGAGCGAACCGGCACGCCCCCGAGATGCACGGTACAGGCGCCGCACACGCCAATGCCGCAGCCGTACTTGGTGCCCACCAGGCGCAGATCGTCGCGCAGCACCCACAGCAGCGGCGTGTCCGCATCCTCGTCCACCGTGCGTCGCGTGCCGTTGACCAGGATGGAAAATCTCATGAGCGCCTCCGCTCGCGTGGCGCCGTCGAGCGACGGCTGGGCGTTCGCGAGCCTCAAAGTATAGGAGATCCACCCCGGCCGGTCAGCTCCGCGGTGCGGCGCACGTCTGGCCGATCGTGGGCGTGCGACCGCGCAGGCACCGTTGTCTTGGCCGATGCGTTGCGAGCGCCGCACCCAGCGAACTTCATCGCGTGGTGGATTGACCGAGGGCGAGGAGATCCGCCGGCGTATCGATGTCGACACCGGCGTTCGGCATCGGCACCTCGAGCACTTCGTCGGCGTGCTCGCGCAGCAGCGCCCGAGCTCCCGCATCGCCGGCAAGACGCCGCAGTTCGCCGAACAGTCGCCGCGGAAAGATCGCCGGTGCGCCGGGGCTCGCGCCGTAGCGGGCCGCCACGATCGACTGCGGCGCGCCGCGCCAGATATGGGCGAGCCGCGCGTAGTCTTCAGCCGTGACGAGCGCCTGGTCGCCGAGAGCCAACAGCGCGCCGCCGCAGCAGTCCGGCAGACGCTCAATGCCGGCCCGGATCGAGCTCGCAAGTCCCTCCGGCCAGTTTGCGTTGACGCAAACCGTCACGGGCGCACGCTCCAACAGTGTGGCGAGCTCTTCCGCGTGGGCGCCGAGAATCACCCAGGTGCGATCGGCGGCGGCTGACGCTGAGCGCATCGCGTGCAGCAGCATCGGCTCCTCACCGATGCGGGCGAGCTGCTTGATCGCGCCGAAACGGCGCGAGGCGCCGGCCGCGAGGACCAGTGCGTGCAGTTCGGTGCCGGGTGTGCTCATGTGGCGGGGGCGCGGGTCAGCGAGGCGGCAGGGGGCGGGCAATCCGTGCGTTGCGCAGGGCGAGGATCTCGGCGACGATCGACACCGCGATGGCCTGCGGGGAGCGCCCGCCGAGGTCCAGCCCCACCGGTGCATGCAGCCGATCGCGCAGCCGGTCGGCGGCGGGACCGATCTCACCGAGCAGCCGTGCCGCACGCGCCGGCGGCCCGAGTAAGCCGACGTAGGGCAGCGACGATCCGGCCAGCACACGCAGGTACTCACGGTCTGCTTCCAGCTGATGCGTCATGATGACGGCGGCATCGAAGGGCTGTTCGTCCAGCACCGATTGAATGCGCTCGGGGCGGGCCTCGATCAGCCGCTCGGCCGCCGGGAACCGCTCCGCGAGGAGCAGGGCCGGGCGATGATCGACCACCGTCACCTTCCAGCCGAGCTCCGCGGCGATGCGCACCACCGGCAGAGCATCGGGACCGGCGCCGAATATCACGATCCGCGGCGGCAGCGCGAGTGGCAGCAGGAACAGCCGGCAGCGCCCGGCAAGTTCGAGCCAGCGCGGCTCGGTCGAGCGGCTCGTCGCCTCGAGTGCCTCGTGCTCGGCGGCCGTGAGCCGATTTCGCGCGCCCGGCCCTGGGAGCACTACGGCCCCGAGCGCGATGTCCGGGGTCTGGCAATCCGCGACGAGACCGACGGCCGTCGGTTCGTGCGCCGCGAAGGCGTGGGCAAGGTGGGCGAGCGGCTGCCAATCCTCCGCAGGACCGACGCGTAGCATCAGCACGTGCATCGCGCCTTCGCAGCCGGCGCCAAGACCCCAGATCAGATCGTTCGGATTGCGCAGGTCGTACGTGATGCGCTGCGCCTGACCGGTGTCGATCACCGCGCGGGCATGGGCGGCGAGGTCGCCTTCGAGGCAGCCGCCGGAAATCAGCCCGGCGTACGCTCCACTTGCGCTGATCAGCAGCAATGCGCCGGGGCGCTGGTACGTCGAACCCGCCGTGCTCACGAGGACGGCGAGCGCGGTTGCGCGGCCGGCGGCGCGCTCGCGCTCGAACAGGGGCAGCAGGGCACCGAGACACGATTCCATGCCTCGATGCTATGCGGTGAGGGCATCAGCGGGCAATGCGCAGGGCAGCCGCCCATAGCCGCATCGGAGTGCGCAGCGATGCGGGTGTTTCAGCCGGTCGCGCGATGCGCGAGCGTGGCAAGTGCCTGCGGCACAGTCTTTTGAGGGGTGGATCCGGGCCCTGCCCGGGGCGGGCCGACTCTCCCCGCTGGGGAGCGCAACCGGTGTCCGATTGGGCGCACGCAGCTGAGGCACTTCGGCCGAGCGCTGCCGAGTACCCCAAAATTCCCCCGCGCCGGGCAGGGGTCAGGAGAGCTAACATGGGTCAGTTCGGCAGGGGGAGCGCCGTGACCGCCGCGCGCGCCGGTGCGCCCGTGCGACGGGGCGCCGTTGCCGGACAGATTGAGATGGGATCCGAGGAGGACGTCATGCGCCGGAGCATTGCCAGGCTTGAGGGTCTTATGCTGAATGTACGGATTTCCGCCGCGCTGATCGGCGCACTGTGCGCCTCGGCAGCACTCGCAGCCTCAGTCATGCCAACGGCCCGGGCACAAGCGCCAGCTGCTTCGCCGGCGATGGCCGCGCAGCGCGCACGATTGCTGGCCGAACAGACGCGTCCGCAGCGGGAAGTGCCCTTCAATCCCGCCGACTTCGACCGCTACGTGGGCTTTTACGAACTGTCCCCCACGGCCTTCTTTCACGTCTTCCGCCGCGATGATCACTATTTCGCGCAGCTGACGGGCCAGCCGGCGGTCGAGTGGTATCCGCAGAGCCGCACTGAATTCTTCGCCACCGTGGTGGCGGCGCAGATCAGCTTCCTCCTCGGTCCGCACGGTGCGGTCACGGCGCTGGTGCTGCACCAGAATGGTTTCCAGCAGACGGCGAGGCGTGTGTCGCCCCAGGCGGCTGCTCGCGCCGCGGCCACATTGCGGGAGCGCATCCGCCAGCAGCGTCCGAGTCCCGGCACCGCGGCGGCCGTCCGCGCTCAGGTCGATTCCTTCGAGCGGACCGGCCGGGCGCAGTATGCGCAGATGCGCTCCCAGCTCGCGACCGCGGCCCGGGAGCAGGCGGCGAACTCCGCCGCACTGTTCAAGGCGATGGGCCCCTTGCGGTCGCTACGCTTCTACAAAGTCCTACCGTCCGGAGTCGATGACTACCTGGCGACCTTCGCGCACGGGAAGCTCGAGATCCTCATCGCGCCCCTGGGGCCGGATGGAAAGATATCGACGCTGTTCCTTCATCCGGTGCCTTGAGGGCTTGACCGGGGTCTGCGCCCGGCTGCGCTCGAGCCGCCTCGCCGCCGCACGGCTGGGCGCGGAACGGCCGGCGATCGGGCTGCGGGGCTCGAGCGGGGTGAACCGGGTGCCTCGAGCGGTGCGTCACGGGCAACCGTGACCAGCCAGCGGCGGACCACGCGAGCCTCCCGGGCGCTCAGCGTCCCCTGCAGAACGGATTCCAACGTCAATGCTCGCGAGCGCCCCGCTTCGAGCAGCGCCACCCCGGCATCCGTCAGCGCAATGTTCAGGATCCGGCCGTGCGCGACATCCGGCCGGCGTGCCGCGAGACCCTTCAGAGACAGCGTCGAGATGATGGCGTGCACGGTCTGGGGCGTCAGCATCGCAAGACGGGCGATGTCGGCATTGGAGCATCCCGGGTAGGCGCGGATCATGGTCATGACCAGGAACTGAGGATGCGTCAGGCCCACGGCGGCAAGTATCCGGTCCATCCGGCGCCGCTGGGCGTTCGCCGCCTGACGCAGCAGGTAGCCGAAATATCCGGCTTCGCCGCGCTTGCCTTCGCCCACTTCCGGGATCCTGGCCGCCGCGGCGGACTCAGCATCCATGGCTCTGTTGCGCTTGCGCATAGTATCAGGGCACGAATATTATATTCGGGCCCTGAGAAACTCAATCGCAGGACATCCGCGCATCGCCGAGGAGCGAGTCATGAGTGGGTCGGCGTCGGTCGAGTTTGAGCAGTTCGCGCAGCACTTCCCGGAGGCGATCGCGGCGCTGCGTGCGCTCGGCCAAAGTGCCGCCCGGGATATGGACAAGGGGCTCTTGGAGCTGGTTAAGGTGCGTGCCTCGCAGCTCAACGGCTGTGCATACTGCCTGCAGCTGCATATGAACTGGGCCCGCCAGGCGGGCGTTGTGCAAGGGCGGCTCGATCAGCTGGCGGTGTGGCGCGAGGCCCCGGGCTTCACCGCGCAGGAGCGCGCCGCGCTGGCCTGGGCCGAGGCACTGACCGATCTGACCCGCCGCGGTGAACTCGATGCCGTGCGCGAGGCGGCGCGGTCCGCGCTCGGCGAGCAACGCCTCTGGCGCCTGACGCTCGCGGTCGCCGCGGTCAACGCCTGGAACCGGATTGCCGGACCGCTGGGTTTCACCCCGCCGCCGGCGCAATAGGAGAGCGGGTATGAGCAGCCTTGTCGATCGTCGAGCCGCGTTCCGCGCGCTTCATCAGTCCGGATGCTTCGTATTGCCGAATCCCTGGGACGGCGGCAGCGCCATCCGGCTGGCGAAGCTCGGCTTCAAGGCACTCGCCTCAACGAGCGCCGGGGCGGCCTGGGCGCTCGGCCGCGCCGACGGGGAGATGAGCGTAGACGAGGTGCTCGCGCACCTGCGCTTTCTCGTTGGCGTGACGGATCTGCCGGTCAACGCGGATTTCGAGTCGGGCTTCGCCGATTCGCCCGAGGGCGTCGCGCACAACGTTGCGCGTTGCATCGACACCGGGGTCGCAGGACTGTCGATCGAGGATCGCCTCGGTGCCGGCCTCTACCCGCTCGAGGAGGCGGCCCGCCGGGTACGCGCCGCGCGCGCGGCGATCGATCGAAGCAGACAGGACGTGATCCTCGTCGCGCGCTGCGAGGCATTCTGGCTGGGACAACCCGACCTCGATATGACGATCGCGCGGCTCCTCGCCTACAGCAGCGCGGGAGCGGACTGCCTGTATGCGCCGGGGATCAAGGAGCTCAGCGTGATCGAGCGCCTGGTCAAATCACTCGACAAGCCGGTGAACGCGAATCTGTCCGGCACGGGGGTTGCGGTGGCGGACCTGGCTGCCATAGGCGTGCGTCGGGTCAGCGTCGGCGGGGCGCTGGCGCGTGCGACCTGGACCGCATTCG
Source organism: Pseudomonadota bacterium (assembly GCA_021815925.1). Taxonomy (GTDB): domain Bacteria; phylum Pseudomonadota; class Gammaproteobacteria; order Steroidobacterales; family Steroidobacteraceae; genus 13-2-20CM-66-19. Next base: position 59,184 of record JAKAZL010000006.1, read on the forward strand.
ACGGCATTGCGGCAAAGCTGGCCTCCGAGGGACGACTGCCCGGGTAAGGGCTCAGCGGGCGCATTCGGTCCGATAGGCATCCTTCAGCGCAACCTCGCCGGTCTCCAGCAGAGACTTGAGATTCGAAAGAATCTTCGGCCACCCGCCGGACACCGCGGTGATCAACTGCGAGGGCTCGCGCTCGATGCTGTGGGTGATGGTGAGCTTCACCGCCGCGCCGTTCGGCTCGAGCTCGATGACACAGAGCGATTCGCCCTCGGCTTTGATCTCAGGCTGGTTCTGGTGCCGCCAGCGGATCACCAGCCGTCGCGGCGGGTCGGACTCAAGGATCTCGCCGGCGTCGGTGACGATGCCATCGGGGCGAACCATCCTCCACGGAGACCCGGCGGTCCAGTCGCTCTCGCAGTGCGTGCCGAACCAGTAGCGCTTCATGAACTCCGCGTCATGGGTCAGAGCCGACCAGAGTCGCTCGGGCGTGGTGCGGATATAGGTCACGTAGAGGAACGTCGATCTAGTCATGGGCCTTCTCCAGTCGTCTCTTCAGATCGGCAAGCGCCTTCAAGCGTGGCTTCTCGAACTTGGCGATCCATCGCTCGTAGATTTCCTGCAGCGGCACCGGGTTGAGGAAGTGCAGCTTCCTGCGGCCGCGACGGACTGTCGCGAGGAGATTCGCAGCCTCCAGGACATCCAGGTGCTGCGTCACGCCCTGTCGGGTCATGTCCAGGTGCGCGCACAGCTCAGTCAGCGTACGGCCGTCGTGGGCATGCAGCAGGTCGAGGAGCCTGCGCCGGCTGGGGTCGGCGAGCGCCTTGAACAGTGCGTCAGTATCGTCCTGTCCGGGCATTGCTATATGCAACAAAATACTTGCCAAAATAATAGGCAAGTGACGGCTTGCATGTCAAGCGCCCTGCGTGGCAGGCGTCGTCCATGCGCGGATCAGGCGCTTTGGATCGGCGAGGCTGCCTGTGTTCCGGCCTGCGATCGAGCCGTGGGCGCACCACCCGCGCGAACGCGATCTGCGCGGTGGCGATGCACAGATATCGTGGAACGATAAACGGGTGCGGCAGAGGTCTGGTCGGCGAATCGGGAGTTCCTGAAGTTTTCTCAAGATTGAGATTGTCTGTCGGACACTCGTCCAATGTCCGATCGGACAGGCACGGAAAATGCACTGTATCAGGCTGTCGGAGCGGAGAGCACGCAGTGATCCGCGGGCGCTTCAGGTCGCACGTCGGTGCGTTGAGACAACTTCGAACAAACGCAACGAACTCAGACAGACAGAGACCACGGGCGCAATTTCGGGTGTAGACTGACACCGAGCAGTCAACAACGATCGGCGCCGGCACGGGCCCGCACCGGGATCGTCAGAACGCCGGGAAGGTGTCGTTACCCGGCCGCGGCCCCGACCGGTCCGCGACAGGGGCGGCTGGTACAGACTGGGCGAGCACGAGGAATTACGAGGAGCAGGTAATCCGCCGTGACAGACTGGACGAAAGGGCCGCCGAGCCGCGTCCAAGCGTTGCTCGATTCCATGCCGGAGGCGGGCCTGGCCGTTGACGCCACCGGGACCGTACTGCTCGTCAATGCAGCTGCCGCCGCCATGCTGGGGTACGAGCCGCAGGAGCTCGCGGGTGCACCGCTCGAGGTGCTAGTCCCGGCGGGCCTGCGACGCAGCCACGCCGCGCAGCGCTCACAGTACTTCACTCAGCCCCGTGCGCGCCCCATGGGGGTCGGCATCAACCTCAGCGCCGTGCGCAAGGACGGCGTCGAGCTCCCGGTCGAGATCAGTCTGCAACCCATCACCGATCCTGCGGGAACCCTCGTGGTGGCGACGCTGCGCACCCTCGGGCCACGCGAGGAGTGGTATCGCTCGATGTTCGAGCGCCTGGCGGTCGGGGTGGTGCATAGTGATGCGGCGGGACGATTCCTCAGCGTCAACGACCGGTTCTGCAAACTCCTCGGCTACACCCACCAGGAGGTGCTGGCGCTCGACATCCGGGCCCTAACGCACCCCAGTGACATCGCGAACACCGTCGCGGCCCGAGCGCGGGCGATCGAGGGAAAACTTGCTGAATACCAGCTGGATGTCCGTTTGATCTCCAGCGGCGGGGAGCCCGTCTGGGCCCACGTCATCACCTCGATCGTGCGGCGCGATGACGGCGAGGCCGTTCATTTCATCTCGCTCATCCAGGATATCTCCGAGCGCAAGCGCTCGGAAGATCAGCTGCGCGAGTCCGACCGTCGGTTCCGCGAGGTGACGGAGTCGATTCGCGAGGTCTTCTGGCTCACCGATCGGCTGAAGCGCGAGATGCTTTACGTGAGTCCGGGCTTCCGCGAAATCTGGGGGCGTGACCCGAGCGAGCTCTATGCCGCCCCGCACATCTGGATCGAGGCGGTGCACCCGGCGGATCGCCAACGGGTCGAGGAGGCCGTACGTAGCAAGCAAACCGTGGGAGCCTTCGATGAGGAATATCGGATCGTGCGTCCGGACGGCGCGGTGCGCTGGATACGCGATCGCGCCTATCCGGTGCTTGGCGATGACCGTGAGATTATCCGTATCGCCGGTGTTGCCGAAGACATCACCGAGAGCAAGCGCGCCATCGACGAGCTGCGCGAAAGTGAGCGACGCTTCGCCGACATCCTCGGCAACGTGCGTCTCGCATCGGTAATTCTCGACCGCGACGCAAAGGTAAGCTACTGCAACGACTTTCTCCTGCAGCTGAGCGGCTACCGGCGCGAAGAGGTGCTCGGTCGAAACTGGTTCGACCTGTTCGTACCGCGCGACCAGGCGCCCGAGATCGCCCAGGTGTTTGCGGCGGTGCTCGCGGATTCGCCGAGCGCCTGGCATCACGACAACGAGATCCTGACCCGCAGCGGCGAACGGCGGCTCGTTCGCTGGACAAACATCGTGCTGCGATCTGCCGACGGGCACGTGAACGGGATGGCCGGGATCGGAGAGGACGTGACCGAGCGAGCGCGCGCCGATGAGACCCACGCCCGAATGGCCGCCATCGTCGAGTCTAGCGACGATGCCATCATCGGCAAGACGCTGAACGGCGTGATCACCAGCTGGAATGGTGGCGCGCAACGACTGTTCGGCTTCGAGGATGAGGAGGCCCTCGGTCAGTCCATCCGGCTTCTCATTCCGCCCGATCGCCAGCACGAGGAGGACGCGATCCTCGAGCGGTTGCGGCGTGGGGAACGTGTCAATCACTTCGAGACTGTGCGTCGCCGCAAGGATGGCACGCTGGTGGACGTGTCCCTCAGCGTCTCGCCGATCCTGGATGCGCACGGGCGGATCGTCGGGGCGTCGAAAATTGCCCGCGACATCACCGAGCGCAAGCGCTCGGAGCGGCGGATCAGGCATCTGAATCGCGTCTATGCCGTCCTCAGTGGCATCAATTCGCTGATCGTCCGCGTGCGTGACCGCAATGAACTGTTCCGTGAGGCGTGCCGCATCGCGGTCGAGGCTGGCAACTTCACGGTGGCATGGATCGGGATGGTCGATCCGACCGCAACGCGAATTGAAATCGTGGCGCATCATGGAGGCGACACGGAATACATGGGTCGAGTGCCGCTCGAGCTGGGCAATCCAGGGGCTGCGGGCGGGGGTCTGGCTGGCATCGCATTTACCGGTGGCAGGCCCGTCATCAGCAACGACGTGTCACAGGATGCGCGGTTTCGACTGCAGAACGAATCGGCACAGCGGGGTATTCGGTCCACGGTTCACATTCCGCTCAGCATCGGCAGCACCGTCGTGGGTGTGCTGGCGCTGTACTCCGGCGAGCTCGGCTTCTTCGACGAGGCGGAGATGCGCCTGCTCGAGGAACTCGCCGGTGATATTGCCTTCGCGCTCGATCACATTGATAAGGCGAACCGGGCCGACTACCTGGCTTACTACGATCCGCTGACTGGGCTTGCCAACCGGTCATTGTTCATCGAGAGCCTGAACCAGCGTCTGGTGGAGGCTGGGAGTGCGGGGGAGGAGATCGTTGTGGTGCTCGCGGACCTGGAGCGATTGCGGACGGTAAACGAATCGCTGGGCCGGCAGGCCGGTGATACGCTGTTGAAGCGGGTGGCCGACCGTCTTTCGGGCGCGGCGAGCAGCGGCCTCAGTGCGCGGATCGCCGGCGACGTCTTTGCGTTTCTGCTGCCGGCGTCCCGGGACCGGCAGGGTTCGGAGTCGCTCCTCTCAACGCTGTGGCGCCAACTTTTCGGTGAGGCCATTGAGGTCGGGGGAGCTCCGATGAGCGTATCGGCCAAGGCTGGCATTGCGGTCTTTCCGACGGACGGCGCGGACGCGGAGACGCTGCTCGCCTGCGCCGAGATCGCGTTGCGCAGAGCCAAGCAGACCGGCGAGACGCGGGTCTTCCATGCTCCGGAGATGGCAGCGCGCAGCGCCGAGAGACACGCACTGGAGAGCCGGCTGCGGCAGGCGATCGAGCGGGAAGAGTTCGTGTTGCACTATCAGCCGAAGCTGGAGCTGCAGTCACGGCGCATCGTCGGCGCCGAGGCACTGCTTCGCTGGCAGAGCCCGAATCTCGGCCTGGTTGCTCCGATGAAGTTCATTCCGCTGCTGGAGGAGACGGGCTTGATTCTCGAGGTGGGCGCCTGGGCGCTCTCACGGGCGGTGATGGACCATCACCGCTGGATCCAGCGCGGCATCGCGCCGCCGCGCATCGCCGTCAACGTCTCTCCCGTTCAGCTGCGCAAGACGGATTTCGTCCAGACCGTGACCGCCGCTCTGGCCGCAGGCGCCGTTCCACCCGGCATCGATCTGGAGATCACGGAGAGTCTCTTGATGGAGGACATCGGAACGAACATCCGCAAGCTCGAGGAGCTGCGCGAGCACGGTATCCTCATCGCGATCGACGATTTTGGCACCGGCTATTCCTCGCTCAGCTACCTGGCCCGGCTTCCGGTTCAGGCGCTGAAGATCGACCGTTCGTTCATCCTGGCGATGTCCGACGACCCGGACACCATGACTCTCGTGCAGACGATCATCTCCCTCGCGCACTCCCTCAATTTAAAGGTCATCGCCGAGGGCGTCGAGACGAGCGAGCAGGCGAAGCTGCTGCGTCTGTTGCGATGCGATGAGATCCAGGGATATCTCATCAGCCGCCCGGTGCCCTTTGATGCGTTCACCGCGCTCCTGGAAGGTACGGTGACCTCGACCGTGAGAGTGCTCGATCCGAACATTCCTCCCGGGCTTCATTGATCCGGCGACGCTGGCTGCCTCTGTGAGGAACGCAGAGTGCTCACGCCAACGCCAACGCTCGCAGAGCTGAGGTCCTGCGCAGTCCGACTCGCTCATTGCTTCGAGCCGGCGTCAAGCGCTGGCCTCAGCGGTGTGGCGGCTTGCCGCGCCGCTTCGCCGGGTGAGCGTGCCGGGGTGCTATTCCCTTGCCTTTCGGCCCATGTGCAGAGCGATGGGCGTGCGGTCGACGTTCGGAACGCTCCGGCTTCGAATCGACACGGCTGATGCGTAACTCCGTTC
>JAKAZL010000137.1 GCA_021815925.1 Pseudomonadota bacterium
GCCCCAGAAAGATGTTCGTCGCCTCGACCACCTCGTCCCGCAGTCCGTTGTACAGATCGTCGTGAACCTGCTCGGTCAGCTCCTGATCGTTCAGGTCCTGAAGATTGAAATCGCTATCGTCTGTCATGCTGGCCCCCAGTAGGCACTATCTGTTGAGAGGGTAATGAACCGGTGTCAATGGGCTAGTGGAATTCCGACGGCGACGTGCCCAAAGACGACATCGAACGCGTCATCGCGCGCCATCATGACGGACTCCCCGGCGCCGGCGCGCCACGTTGGCTTCGGGACTCACCATTCGGTGCTCCGGCGGGCTGCGCAGGCTGCGGCGTCAGCGAGCCGGCCGCGATCTGCGTCGCAGCGCCCTGCGGTCCGGCGGCAATGAAAGTCCCCTTCAGGTCGGCCGGGACGGGCTCGCTGTGCCGCTTGCGCCACAGGTCGAAAATCGTCAGCCCGAGGGTCAGGGCGGCGAGCGTGCCGAAATAGGCCGGTGGGCCGAACTGTCCGATGAGCGCGCCGAGGAGCACCGGGCTTACCGCCGCGCCGAGGCCGTTCAGGCGCAGCAGCGCGCCGCTGGCGGCGACCATCTGCTGCGGCTCGAGCTGGTCGTTCACATGCGACACGCTGAGGGAGTAGAGAGTGAAGGCCATCGTGGAGAACAGGGCCGTGAGGGGGAGGAAAATGAGCCGTGGCATGTGCATGAAGACGACCAGGAGCACGGCGCTGGCGCTGGCGAGACTGGACACCCAGGCCATGATGGTGCGACGGTCGACGCGGTCGGAGAGCCGCCCAATCGGGTACTGTCCGATGACCGCGGCCAGGATGCTAATCCCCATGAAGGTTGCGACGCCGGTCGTGGCCAGACCGCTGCGCTGTGCGTACACCGGGCCCATCGAATAGACGCTCGAGGTGACCATGCCGGCCACCGTCACCCCGACGACCCCGAGCGGGGAGTCGCGGTAGAGCTCGCGGTAGCTGACCTTGCGCGGTAGCGCTATTTCCGGCGCGCGGTGCGCGGCCAGCACGATCGGCACCATCGCGAGCGAAATCATCACCGCGGCGAGCATGAACGGAGTGGTGGTGCGTGGATCGGCCGGAATGAGCAGGAATTGAGCGCCGCCGAGGCCGATGTACAGCACCACCATGTAGATCGCGAGCAGCGTGCCGCGCGTGGCGCGGCTCGAGCGGTCGTTCAGCCAGCTCTCGGCGACGACGTAAATTGCCGCGAAGCACAGGCCGGAGATCCCGCGCAGCATCGCCCAGCTGAACGGCTGGACGAAGATGGCCTGCAGCAGGATCGTTGCCGAGGCGATCGCCGCCATGGCGGCGAAGACACGGATGTGTCCGACTCTGCGCACCAGGTACGGCGCGGCGCTCGTCCCGGCCAGGTAGCCCAGGTAGTAGCAGGACATCACTATGCCGGTGACCGCGGGCGTGAAGCCCTCGAGCGTCGCGCGCAGGCTCACTTCCGTGCTCTGCAGCCCGGCGCCAAGCATCAAAATGCCCATGCCGAGCAGCAGCTGCCAGCTCGATGCGATGACCATGGTCGAGTTCGACCGCGACACGCTGCTTTCGGATGTCGGTCCCACCGTGCAAGCTCAGCGCGGATCTGTGCGGTGCGAAGGGGTTGGACAGGGCGTGGAGTGCATCGCCGAGGAGGGCCGGTTAAGGCTGCCGGTGGGGAGGAGGGGGCTGATCGACAGGGCTGCAATGCTACCGCGTGGCGCCCGGCTCGCAAAGGCGGCTCGTATCCGATGTCGCGATAGCGCCATGAGTTTTATGAATTGCCCGGCCGGATACGATCGGATGCGCCACCTGTATATTGCGCTCTCCACCTCCGAGCTGATGGTCCTTCATGAGGCAGAATCGACGCCATCCCGGCCAGAGCGCCGCCCGGGCGCCCGCCGCGCGCGCTGCGGCCTATCGGCAGCTGCGCAATCCCTTCGAACCGCAGGCCGCCTTTTCGACCGACGCAATCGCCGCGATGCACGAGCAGGCACTCAGGGTCAATGAGTCGCTCGGCATCAAGGTGCTCTTGCCCGAGGCACGCGCCTTGTATCGGCAGGCTGGCGCACAGGTCGATGACGAGACTCAGCTGGTGCGCATCGGCCGGGAGATCATCGAGGCGGCGCTCGCCGGCTGCCCGCGCAACATTCCGGGCTTTGGTGCCGATCCGAGCCGCTCGGTGCAGTTTTCCCCCGGATCGCTGGTGTTCATCGGCGGATCGAGCTGCCCCAACGCCGCGGACCTCGAGCGCGGCCGGCGCCCCGGATCGCTCGCCGACCTGACGGATCTGACCAAGATTTCGCAGTACTTCGACGTGCTGCACGTGCTCGGTAACCACGTCGAGCCGCAGGATGTGCCCGTGCACGTCCGTCACTACGCGACCACGCGCCTGCAGCTGACGCTATCGGACAAGATGCCGCACCTGTCGGCGCGCGGCACGGCGCAGACCGAGGATGGGTTCACGATGATCCGCCTGGCGCGCGGGCTGTCGGAGCAGGATTTCCGCAGCGGCGTGCACGTCTACACCATCATCAACAGCAATTCCCCGCGGACGCTCGATATTTCGATGGCGCAGGGCATCATCGACTTCGCCCGCAACGGACAGCTGACGATCATCACACCGTTCTGCCTGGCCGGTGCGATGGCCCCGATTACCATCGCCGGAGCGCTCACGCTGCAGCATGCCGAAGCGCTGGCCGGGATCACGCTCGCCCAGCTGGCGCACCCCGGCGCACCGGTGCTCTACGGCAGCTTTCTCTCCAACGTTGACATGAAATCCGGTTCGCCCGCATTCGGCACTCCGGCGCATCTGCAGGCGACGCTCGGTGCCGGTCAGCTGGCTCGTCACATCGGGCTGCCGTGGCGCGCGGGGGCGGGCACGGCGGCCAACGTGGTTGACGCGCAGGCCGCCTGGGAAACGCAATTCTCGCTGTGGGGGAGCGTGCTGGCGGGTGCCACTGTGTGCGTGCACGCGGCCGGGTGGCTCGAGGGCGGTCTGACGAATTCCTACGAGAAGTGCATCGCGGACATCGAGATGCTGCAGATGTTCGCCGAGCTGTGCACGCCGCCGGACGACAGTGCCGAGGCCATCGGTTACGAGGCGATCGCCGAGGTGGCCCCGGGCGGGCACTTCTTCGCGGCCGCGCACACCATGGCACGCTACCGCACGGCGTTCTACGAGCCGCTCATCGCCGATGTGGCGAACTTCGGCACCTGGACCGAGAACGGATCGTTGACCGCAACGGAGCGTGCCCGGTCGAAATGGCGGCAGGTCCTCGCGGAATTCACCCCACCCCAGTCGGCGGTGGACTGCGCCGAGCGGATTGATGAGTTCATCGCCCGGCGCACCGAGCAGGGCGGCGCGCCCCCGGTGACCTGAGCCGCCGCGGCGCCTCAGGCGTGG
>JAKAZL010000049.1 GCA_021815925.1 Pseudomonadota bacterium
TCGGCAGGGAGTCTGGGCCCGGTAGGATTCGAACCTACGACCAAGGGATTATGAGTCCCCTGCACTAACCGCTGTGCTACAGGCCCGTGCGGGGCGCCATTCTAGCAGCGGCGGTCGCGCACCGCGCCGGCCGCGGCGGTTCACGGGGGTAGGCAGCCGCTGAGCGGCGCGCGCGGCTTGATCGTCTTCATGCACACGGTCGTCTCGATCCGCTGCACGCCCGGCATGCGGCTGATCTGCAGGCGCAACAGCCGGTCGAGCGCCTCGATCTCCCCGACCAGCACGTGCATGAGATAGTCGGCCTGCCCGGCCGTCGTGTAGCACTGCAGAACTGCCGGGTGCTGTGCCGCGGCGGCCTCGAACTCCGCATAGCGGGCCGAATCGATGCTCACGAACACGAAGGCGTGGACTTTCAGCCCGAGCCGCTCGGCATCGAGCTCGGCCCGGTAGCCGCGGATCAGCCCCTGCCGCTCCAGGGTGCGGACCCGCTGCCAGCACGGCGTCTTCGACAGACCCACTTTCTCGCCGAGCTCGGCGAACGACAGGCGCGCATCCTCTTCCAGCCGGCGCACGATCTCACGGTCGATCTTGTCCACGATTGTTCTGCCGTTCCACCCCGATTTGGACGATTGTTCTACGCGGTCGGGGCGAGGTAGTCCACTTGCGTTGCCTCGTTCTCGGCTAGAATCGCCTCAGCACAGACGACGGAGCGGTGGATGAACCAAGGGCGCACGAGCGAAGAGAGCCTGCGCGAGCTGCTGGCGCGCGTTCATGAGCGGCTGAGCCGGACAGACTCGATCGATGAGGATTCGCGCCGGATCCTGGGTGAGCTGACCCGGGACATCGGGCGCGCCCTAGGGCACGGGGAGAGCGCCGGCGGTGCGATCGACGCGCACGCCCCGCGCCTGGAGGCGATGGCGGTGCGCTTCGAGGCCGACCACCCGGCGCTGGCCGAGCTGCTGCGCCAGCTCACCGACGCGCTCGGCAAGCTGGGGATCTGAGCGGCCGCGCAGCGCGCGGCCGCCCGACTCAATCCTCCATCAGGAAGCTGCGCAGCTGCTCGCTGCGGCTCGGGTGGCGCAGTTTGCGCAGCGCCTTGGCTTCGATCTGACGGATCCGCTCCCGGGTGACGTCGAACTGCTTACCGACCTCCTCGAGCGTGTGGTCGGTGTTCATGTCGATCCCGAAGCGCATGCGCAGCACTTTCGCCTCCCGCGGCGTCAGCTGCGCCAGCACCGCGTGGGTGGTCTCGCGCAGCGACTCCATGGTCGCCTGATCGATCGGCGAGGCCACCGAGGTGTCTTCGATGAAGTCCCCGAGGTGCGAATCCTCGTCGTCGCCAATCGGTGTTTCCATCGAAATCGGCTCTTTGGCGATCTTCAGGACCTTGCGCACCTTGTCCTCGGGCATCTCCATGCGCACCGCCAGTTCCTCCGGCGTCGGCTCGCGCCCCATTTCCTGCAGCATCTGCCGCGAGATGCGGTTCAGCTTGTTGATCGTCTCGATCATGTGCACCGGAATGCGGATGGTGCGCGCCTGATCGGCGATCGAGCGGGTGATGGCCTGGCGGATCCACCAGGTGGCGTAGGTGCTGAACTTGTAGCCGCGGCGGTATTCGAACTTGTCGACCGCCTTCATCAGGCCGATGTTGCCTTCCTGGATCAGGTCGAGGAACTGCAGGCCGCGGTTGGTGTACTTTTTGGCGATGGAGATGACCAGTCGCAGGTTCGCCTCGACCATCTCCTTCTTGGCGCGCCGTGCCTTGGCCTCGCCGATCGACACCTCGCGGTTGATTTCCTTGATGTCGCTGATCGACAGGTGCAGCGCCTGCTCGATGGTCGCCAGTTTGGTCTGGCGCCGCTCGATCTCCGGCTCGACCTTCGCGAGCGCGGAGGAGTACTTCTTGCCGGCCTTCATGTGCTTGGCCAGCCAGCGCGTATTCGTCTCGTTCTTCGGGAACGTCGAGATGAAATCCTTGCGCGGCATGCCACAGTCGCGCACCGCCAGCGTCATGATCTCCTTCTCGAGATGACGGATCTCGCGAATGTGATCACGCAGGTTCCCGATCAGCGCATCGAACATGCGCGGGGAGAGCTTCAGCTCCAGGAACTCGTCCGCGGTCTTCTTGCGCGCCTTCAGCGTCTTCGGATCGTGCGCGCCGTGCTTGTCCATGGCCGTGAGCATCTGCGCACAGCCCTTGGCGAGACGCGCGAAGCGCTCGGCGGCTTCCTGCGGGTCCGGCCCGGAGTCGACGGTCTCCTCCTCGCTGTCCGACTCGTCCTCGCCGTCCTCTTCGTTCGACTCGGCGGCCGCGACCACTTCAACCTTGGTCGGGTTCTGCGGCTGGGCGATGACGTCCGGGGCATTCGGATCGACGAAGCCGACGATGACGTCGACGAGGCGCGTCTGGCCGGTCTTGACCGACTCGTACGCCTTGAGCAGGCAGTCGTGGGTGAGCGGGAACATGGCGAGCTGGCGGCGCACGGCCTCCAGACCCTCCTCGATGCGCCGGGCAATGCGGATCTCGCCCTCGCGCGTCAACAGCTCCACCGTGCCCATCTCGCGCATGTACATGCGCACCGGGTCGGTGGTGCGGCCGAGCTCGGCATCGAGCGCGGCGAGCACGGCGGCGGCCTCCTCGATGGCTTCCTCGTCGGCCGGCGCGGAGGGCTCCCCGGCGAGCAGAGACTCGGTATCCGGTGCCTTCTCGAACACCGGGATGCCCATCTCGTTGATGGTGTTGACGATGTCCTCGATCTGCTCCGGATCGACGATCTCAGAGGGCAGATGATCATTCACCTGCGCGTAGGTCAGGTAGCCCTGTTCCTTGCCGCGCGCGATGAGCAGTTTCAGCTGCGACTGGCGGTCCTCGGGCACGGCAAGCGCGCGCCGTTCGGCGGGGCGCTTGTCCAGGGCCGGTTTCGGGTCCGCGGCCGGTGCGGGAGCCGGTGTCGGGGCAGGCACGCGCGCGGCGCGCTTGCTGGCCGCCGCGCCCTTGGCATGCGCCTTGGGCGCGCTGAGGCGGGCCGATTTCTCGGCCGCAGTGGCCTTGGCGGGCTTGCCGGAGTGTGCGGCCGAGCGCTTATGGCTCGCTGCAGAAGATTTGGTCTTCGCTTTCATTGAATCTCGAAGGGATGGCGGGGGACCCTCACCCCTATGTGCTTGCAGGTGCGGGCAGTCTCAAGGGGCGCCAAAATAAATTCACCTAGTGTATGAGGCTCGGGCGGGGACCACAAGTTCACTGCGGTCCGGATTTGTCTCCCCGCAGGCTCTTTCTCGACATAAGCATTTGAAATTCCTTCAATTCTGCGTCATTCAGCCGACCCGTCCGGCTCTGGGCCGCGAGCGCGCTCAGCCGCTGCTCGCGCGTCAGGTCGGCCAGCTTTTCCAGCGCCGCGCGCAGCTCGACCGCGGAGGCCTCCGCGTCATCGAGCATTGCCTCCCGCTCCAACAGGCGCCCCAGGTGCTCGCCCCCGGGCTTGTCCCGCCAGCGCTCCAGAACCTGCGCCGAGATCTGTAACGGCCGCGCGCGCAAATCATCAAGCAGGGCGCGCAACAGATCCGCGCCGGGTTCCGTGCAGCCCTCCAGGCCCTTGCGCTCCCCGTCGGTGACCGCGGTGGCGGCCGAGGGAAAGCGCACCAGGCGCGCCAAGGCCTGGCGGACCAGGCTGCCGCGTCCGGCGCTGCGCCCCGCGCGGGGCGGCGGAACCGGCGCTGGCGCAGCGGGCGGCGCGGCGCCGTCCTGCCACAGCGCCTCCAGTCGGGCCGCGGGCAGGCCGATGACCTCGGCGACCCGGCCGATCAGCAGTTCCCGGTACACACCGGGGGGGATGCGGGCGACGAGCGGACGGGCCGCCTCGGCAAGCCGCGCCCGACCGTCAGCGTGCGTGATGTCCGACTGTCCTGACAACTCTCGGATGAGGTACTCCGACAGCGGCAGTGCGCCTTCCAGGCGGCTCTCGAACGCCTCGCGCCCCTCGGCCCCGACCAGGCTGTCCGGATCATGGCCCTCGGGCAGGAACAGAAACCGGATCTCCCGCCCCTCGCGCGCCTCCGGCAGGGCATGCTGCAGCGCGCGCCATGCGGCGCTGCGCCCGGCCCGATCCCCGTCGAAGGCAAAGACCACCTCGCGCACCAGACGGAAGATCCGCTTCAGGTGCTCTGCCGTGGTTGCCGTGCCGAGCGTGGCGACCGCATAAGTGATGCCCGCCTGATGCAGTCGGACCACGTCCATGTAGCCTTCCACCACCAGCAGCCGCTTGAAGCTGCCGCCACCGGTCCGGGACTCATACAGCCCGTACAGCTCATGACCCTTGTGGAATAGGGCCGTTTCGGGGGAATTCAAGTACTTGGGCTCGCCCCGATCGATCACGCGCCCGCCGAAGGCGATGACGCGACCGCGGCTGTCCCGAATGGGAAACATGATCCGATCGCGGAATCGGTCGTAGTGCCCCTCCGGTCGGCCGTTGCCCCGCTCGATGATGAGACCGGCCGCAGCCAGGCGCTGACGCTCCGACTCGTGCGCCCCGAAGCGGCTGAGCACGGCGTTCCAGGCGTCCGGGGCGTACCCGAGCATGAAGCGCTGCACCGTTTCGCCGCCGAGCCCCCGGCGGCGCAGGTATTCCCCGGCCCGCGCATCCTGCGTCAACGTTTCCCCGTAGAAGCGGGCCACGCGTCCCATCAGCTCGTACAGCGGCGCGTTCTGCGCGTCGGCGGGATTGCCGGCCTCGCGCGGAATCGGCAGTCCCAGGCGGCCGGCGAGATCCTCGACGGCCTCCGGAAAGCTCATGTGGTCGTATTCCATCAGGAAGCGCAGCGCCGTGCCGTGCGCGCCGCAGCCGAAGCAATGGTAGAACTGCTTCTCGGGACTGACCCAGAACGAGGCGGTCTTCTCGGTGTGAAATGGGCAGCAGGCCTTGTATTCGCGGCCAGCCTTGGTCAACGGCACGCGCGAGCCGACTACCTCCACGATATCCGTGCGGGCGATCAGCTCGTCGATGAAGCTCTGGGGAATGATGGGGGTCGACTACCCCTGCGGGCGGCCCAGCCGTTCGCGCACGAGGGCGCTGACGGCGCCGATGTCGGCGCGGCCCTGAGCCTGGGATTTGATGGCGGCCATCACCTTGCCCATGTCCTTGATCGATCCAGCGCCGCTTGCGGCGATGGCCTGCGTGATCAGGGCATCGATTTCCGCCGGGTCCATCTGCGCCGGCAGATACGCCTCGAGCACCGTGATCTCGGCGCTCTCCTTGGCCACGAGGTCGGCCCGCCCGCCGCTCTGGAACTGCGCAATCGCCTCGCGGCGCTGCTTGATCATCTTCTCGAGGACGGCGAGGATCTGGCTGTCATCGAGCATCACCCGCTCGTCGACCTCGCGCTGCTTGATGGCAGCGAGCGCCATGCGGATGGTCGCGAGGCGCTCCTTCTGCCCGGAGCGCATCGCGCTCTTCATGTCCTCGGTGATGCGTTCCTTGAGCGTCATGCGCAGCGGATTCAGCGTGCGGGCCGCATGCCCTCGCGGGAGACGCGCTTCATGTGCCGCTTGATCGCGGCCGCCTTCTTGCGTTTCCGCTCCTGGGTCGGCTTCTCGTAGAATTCGCGCCGACGCAGCTCGGTGAGGATGCCGGCCTTTTCACAGGCACGCTTGAAGCGCCGCAAGGCGGCATCGAAATACTCGTTCTCGCGGATACGGACGCTCGGCATCGAAACCTCTGACGAAAGTGGGGGCAGCGCTCCCGGACCCGCCGTCGCCCCCAGGGGGCGCGTCGCGGCGGACTCGAGGAGCCCGGTTCAAATGGGCCGGCAATTCTAGTAGAGGCTTGAGGTAAAGGCAAAACATGCGTGTGCTGGCGATCGAGTCCTCCTGCGACGAGAGTGCCGCTGCGGTCCTGGACGGCACCGGCGGCCTGCTGGCGCACGAGCTGTACAGCCAGGTCGCCCTGCACCGGGTCTACGGCGGGGTGGTGCCGGAACTGGCCTCCCGGGACCACGTCCGCAAGCTCCTGCCCCTGGTCCGCCGGGCGCTCGCGGCGGCCGGCAGCAGCCCCCGGGACCTCTCCGGGGTGGCCTATACGGCCGGGCCGGGGCTGATCGGGGCGCTACTCACCGGGGCGGCGCTGGCGCGCAGCTTGGCCTATGCCTGGGGACTCCCGGCAGTCGGCGTTCATCACCTGGAAGGCCATTTGCTCGCCCCGCTGCTCGAACCCGACCCCCCACCGTTTCCGCACGTGGCCCTGCTGGTCTCGGGGGGGCATACCCAGCTGATCGAGGTGCACGGCATCGGGCGGTACCGCATCCTGGGGGACACCCGCGACGATGCGGCCGGGGAGGCCTTCGACAAGACCGCGAAGCTGCTCGGTCTGCCCTACCCGGGCGGACCGGAGCTGGCCCGCATCGCAGCGGACGGGGCCGAGGGGGTCTTCCACTTTCCGCGCCCCATGCTCGATCGCCCGGGGCTGGAATTCAGCTTCTCCGGCCTGAAGACCGCCGTGCTGCACGCCCTGCGCGGACGTGAGCTCGACGAGCGCCTGCGAGCGGACGTCGCCCGCGCGGTACAGGAGGCGATTGTCGAGACGCTCACCGTCAAGGCCGCACGGGCCCTGGAACAGACGGGTTTCGCCGCGCTGGTGGTCTCCGGGGGCGTCAGCGCCAATCTGACGCTGCGCGCGCAGATCGCGAGCGCAGCCGCCCGGCACGGCGCGCGCGTGTACTATCCGCGCATTGAATTCTGCACCGACAACGCTGCGATGATCGCGATGGCCGGGCTGCACCGGCTGCGGGCCGGGGAGCGGCAGGGGCTGGGCATCGCGGCGCGTGCGCAGTGGCCGGTCGAGTCGCTCGCGCCGCTCGGCGCGGCCGGTGCGCGGCACGTGAACGGATTGGATAGGGACTGAGCAAGCATGAGTCACACGGGGCTTTCGGGCGATCGCATCTTTCTGCGCGCACTCACCGCCGAGTGCATCATCGGTTTCATCGACTGGGAGCGGCGCGTCAAGCAGACCGTCGTGGTGGACCTGGAGCTGCCCGTCGACTGCGCGCGCGCGGCGAGCACCGACGAGGTGAGCGAGACGGTCGATTACAAGCGCGTCGCCAAGCGGGTGCTTGCCTACATCGAGGCCTCCGAGTTCAAGCTCGTGGAGACCCTCGCGCAGCGCCTCGCGGAGCTGCTGCTCGCGGAGTTCGCGCTCGACTGGGTGCGGTTGTCGCTGAGCAAGCCCGGGGCCATCCGCAGCTCGCGCGACGTCGGCGTGACGATCGAACGGCGCCGCGCCGATTCCGCCGCACCGCGCTGAGGCGAGCCGATGCCCGAGGTGTTCATCGCCGCCGGCAGCAACGTCGAGCCCGAGAAGAACCTGGCGCTCGCGGCGCGCGAGCTGTCCCGGGTCTTCCCCGGCGCGCGCTTCTCGCCCTGGTATCGCAATCGCGCGGTCGGCTTCGAGGGCGAGGATTTCATCAACTTCGTGGCGGGATTCGCCACCGATGCGCCGCTCGAGGCGGTGCTCGAGCGCCTGCAGGCCATCGAGGGGCTCTGCGGGCGCACGCGCGCCGCGCCGCGCTGGGCCCCGCGCAGCATGGACCTGGACATGCTGCTCTACGGGCAGAGCGTGCTGCGCACCCCGACGCTGCGCCTGCCACGGCCGGATCTGCTCAAGCGCGCCTACATGCTCGGCCCGCTCGCCGATCTCGCCCCTGGCCTGCGCCATCCCACCGAGGGGGTGACGATCGGGGAGCTGTGGCGGCGATTCGATCAGGCCGCCCATCCGCTCATCGTGGTGGCCCCGTCCCTGCCGCCCCCGGCCTCGTGAGCACCCTACCAGCCGATGCTGCGCCCCCCGTCGACCGCGAGGATCTGACCGGTCACGAACGGTGCATCACAGGCGAAAAACAACGCGGCCCGAGCGATGTCCTCCGGTCGCCCGCCGCGCTTCAGCGCGGTCCGGTCGATGATGCGCTGGCGCAGCGCCTCATCGACGCCGCTCTCGGGCCAGAGCACCGGGCCGGGCGCGATGGCATTCACGCGCACCCGTGGTCCGAGCTCGCGTGCCAGCGACTTGGTGAGCATGATCAGCCCGGCCTTGGCCGCGCTGTAGACCGGATGACGGCGCAGCGGCCGCATGCCGTGGATGTCCACGAGATTGAGGATCAGCCCGCCGCTCTCGCGCAACGCCTCGCTGGTGGCCTGCGCCAGGAAAAGCGGCGCCTTGAGGTTGGTGCCGATCAGATCAAGCCAGGCCCGCTCGTCGATCTGCCCGATCGGTGTCGGATAGAACGTGGAGGCGTTGTTCACCAGGATGTCGAGTCGGCCGAAGGCCGCCACCGCCGCGGCTGCCAGCTGCTCGAGTGCCTGCGTCTCGAGCAGATCGCCAGCGGCCAGCACCACCGAGCCGGGGCGGCGGCCGTTGAGCTCCTGCGCCAGCAGCTCGGCCGCTTCGGCCGAGCTGCGGTAATGCAGCACGATGCGGGCGCCGGCGGCGTGCAGCGCGCGCGAGACGACCGCGCCCAGGCGGCGGGCACCGCCGGTCACGAGGGCGGCCTTGCCGTTCAGCGGGGCGGACACGGGGGCATCGTCGCTCTGTGGTGTCATGGCGGTGCGCTAGGTCGATGATGGGCTCGGGGGACATTATGACGCCGCCGCTGTCCGCGGAAGAAGCGGCGCATTCGCGCGCCCTGCTGGAGCGGATCGCCGCCGAGGTGCGTGCCGCCGGCGGCTGGCTGTCGTTCGAGCGGTTCATGGCGCTCGCGCTGTACGCGCCGGGACTCGGTTACTACAGCGCCGGCAGCGTCAAGCTCGGCGCGGGCGGGGATTTCGTCACCGCGCCGGAGGTGTCCGACCTGTTCAGCCGCTGCGTGGCCGCGCAGTGCGCCGAGCTCCTCGCGCCCGGCGGCGAGATCCTCGAGCTCGGCGCGGGCACCGGTCGCATGGCCGAGGTGGTGTTGAGAGAGCTCGGCGCGCGCGGGCAGTTGCCCGCGCGCTACGCCATCCTCGAGGTGAGCGCCGATCTGGCGGACCGGCAGCGCCGGCGGATCGCGGCGCTGCCGGCGGCGCTCGCCGAGCGAGTCGTGTGGCTCGAGCGCTTGCCCGAGCGTCCGTTCGAGGGGGTGATCCTGGCCAATGAGGTGCTGGACGCGCTGCCCTGCCGGCGCTTCGCGATCGAGCGGGGCGCGATCCTCGAGCTCGGCGTGGCCATCGAGGACGCTCGCCTGATCGAGCGGTCCGCGCCTGCCGATGCCGAGCTGACGGCGGAGTGGGCGCGCCTCAGCGCGCCGCTGCCCGCGCCGCTCGCCGAGGGCTACGAGTCCGAGATGTGTCTGCGCGTGGCGCCGTGGCTCGCCGGTGTCGCGGAGTGTCTCGCCCGCGGTGCGGTGCTGCTGTTCGACTACGGGCTGCCGCGCGCGCATTACTACCATCCTCAGCGCCGTACCGGCACTGTGCGTTGTCATTTCAAACATCGCGTGCACGATGATCCGTACGTGAATCTCGGCGTGCAGGACATCACCGCCTGGGTCGACTTCACCCGCGTGGCCGAGGCCGCCGAGGCCTGCGCGCTGCAGGTGGCGGGTTTTGCCACTCAGGCCGCCTTCCTGCTCGGCACGGGGATCGAACGCCTCGTCGGGGAGTCCGACGATCCTCTGGAGCATGCGCGTCGCGCCGGGGAGGCGCGACGGCTGCTGCTGCCCGGGGAGATGGGCGAGGCTTTCAAGGTGATGGCGCTGACCCGCGGATTCGACCGGCCGCTCGGCGGATTCGCGCTGCAGGATTTGCGCGGCTCGCTGTAGCGCGGTCGGGTGTCAGGATCGGCACAGCTGCCGATCGCGCTCGGCCTTTGGTTCGTGCGCCAGGCGACGCGCCGCGGCGTAGAAGCGCGGCAGGCTGCCGTGTTCACGCTTCAGCAACCGCTCGAATCCCGGCAGGCAATCGTAGTACGTGCCCACCGACACCAGGCTTGCATTGTTCAGCCCCTGGCGGATCCACCGGTCATACAGCGGTGAGCGCACCTGCAGCCGCTGCTCGAGAGTCACGATCCCATGCGCCAGCTGCGTGAACGCCAACGCCTTGCGGCGGAGCATGCGCGCGTGCGGGATGCCCGAGGCGTACAGCCGGGCGAGCCGCCGACGAGTGTCGCGCAGCAACGCGGCGAACGCGCGGTCCGCGCCGTCCAGGCGCTCGAATTCGGCGATCCGCTGCGGCTGGTGGCGATAGCGCAGCCAGCGCTTCAAGCCGGTGTTCTCGACCGTCATCGCGAAGGCCTCATCGAAGCGCGAGTCGTTGCGAACGTACAGCAGCTGGTGCGCGAGCTCGTGGAAGATCATGCCGGCGAGCTCATCGCTGCCGTAGCGCAGCATGGTGCTCATGACCGGATCGGGCAGCCGGCCGAGCGTCGAGTAAGCCGGTACCCCCTCGACCAGAACGTCATAGCCCTGTCGCCTCAGGCGCGCTGCGAATGATTGTGCGCTGCGCTCGTGGAAGTAGCCGCGGTAGGCCACGCAGCCGGCGATCGGAAAGCACCACTGCTTCGGTTTGACGGAGAACCGGGGAGCGGCCACGACATTCCACACGACGTAACGGCGCGGGATGCTCACGTAGGTTCGGTAGCTGTCGTTGTTCGGCAGGTCCAGCTGCTGCGAGGCGAAGCGGCGTGCCGCGCGGACATCGCCCAGCTGGCGGATCAGCGGCTCGGGCGTGCCGGGATCATCGATCACATCGACGATGGAGCGGCGCGCGTGCAGGACCCGCCATTCGCCCGCCGCGGCCTGCATGAGGTACAGGGTACTGGCGCAGCCGCCGAGCGCCGCCACCGCCAGGATCGCGCCCGCCCACCGCGCGGCGCGAGCCAGGGCTCGCAGGCGCGCGTGCCTGCCGCGCACAGAACGGCCGCTCGAGTCGGTTACCATGTGTGCATGCAAGTCTACCTAGTCGGCGGTGCGGTGCGGGACCGGTTGCTCGGAAGGCCCGTGAAGGAGCGCGACTGGGTGGTGGTGGGTGCGCGGCCCGAGGATCTCGAGCGCCTGGGATACCAGCCGGTGGGACGGGAGTTCCCGGTGTTCCTGCACCCCAAGACCCACGAGGAGTACGCCCTAGCGCGCCTGGAGCGCAAGGTCGCGCCCGGGTACCGGGGATTCAGCACTGAGTTTTCCCCGACGGTGACGCTGGAGGAGGACCTGCGCCGACGCGATCTGACCATCAATGCCATGGCCGAGGATGCCGGCGGCGCGATCGTCGATCCGTATGGCGGACGGCGCGACCTGGAGGCGCGGGTGCTGCGGCACGTCTCGGACGCCTTCGTCGAGGATCCGGTGCGCGTGTTGCGCGTCGCGCGCTTCGCGGCCCGTTATGCCTCGCTCGGCTTCAGCGTCGCCCCGGACACGCTAAGACTGATGCAGCGTATGAGTGTCTCGGGCGAGCTCGATGCCCTGGTGCCCGAGCGGGTCTGGCAGGAAACCGATCGGGCGCTCGGGGAGGAGCGGCCGGAGGTGTTCTTCGAGACGCTGCGCGCCTGCGGCGCCCTGGCGGTGATTTTTCCGGAGGTGGCGGCCCTCTACGGCGTGCCGCAGCCGGCCAAGTGGCATCCGGAAATCGACACCGGCGTGCACGTCATGCTGGCGTTGCGCTGGGCGGCCGATGCCGGCCTGTCGGTGCCGGCGCGCTTCGCGGTGCTCACCCACGACCTGGGCAAGGCCCGCACCGCTCCTGAGCACTGGCCGAGCCATCACGGGCACGAGGAGGCGGGCGTCGCGCTCGTCGAGGCGCTGTGCGCGCGCCTGAGAGTTCCGAATGCCTGTCGCGAGCTCGCCGTGCTCAGCGCGCGTTTTCACGCGCAGGTCCATCGTGCGGAACAGTTGCGCGCCAGCACCGTGCTGAAGCTGCTCGAGGCAACGGATGCGTTGCGTCGGCCCGAGCGGTTCGAGGATTTCCTGCGCGCCTGCGAGGCCGATGCGCGGGGTCGGGCGGGATTGCAGGGGCAACCGTATCCGCAGGCTGACTATCTGCGCCGCGCGCGGTCTGCCGCGGCCGCGGCCGCACTGAGCGAGAGTGAGCGGGAGGGACTCTCCGGCGCGGCCATCGGCGAGCGGCTGCGTGCCAAGCGGCTGGAGGCGATCGGCGGACTTCCCTGAAGGGTCTCGCGCAGGCGTTGCTGCGCGCGCAGGCTCAGCGCGGTGCGGCAACAGTGAGCGTCGGGCGAGGCGGTGCCAGATAGGTCGGCAGGATTTCCCACAGGCCGTGCGGTGTTATGCCCAGGCGTTGCAGGCCGTCTTCCGTGCAGACGCTGTCGCGGGTCAGGGAGCGGAAATTGTCGAGCGTGAACGGCTTGCCGGGAAAACGGCCGAGCATCGCACCCTGCAGTCGTCCGAGTGCGTCGGG
Source organism: Pseudomonadota bacterium (assembly GCA_021815925.1). Taxonomy (GTDB): domain Bacteria; phylum Pseudomonadota; class Gammaproteobacteria; order Steroidobacterales; family Steroidobacteraceae; genus 13-2-20CM-66-19. The sequence goes on from JAKAZL010000049.1 coordinate 12,362, forward strand.
GAGTCTGACGATGCGGCATGGCAGTCCGGCCGCGGCCGCTGTGGTGCGCACCAGCTGCTCCAGCGTCAGGATCTGCGGGCCGCCGAGCTCGTAGGTCTGAGCGATCGTCTCGTGCTGTTGCAACGCCCGCACGAAAGCCTCGGCCACGTCGCCAACGTACACGGGCGCGAAGCGCGCCCCGGCGCGCGCCAGTGGCAGCCAGCCCTGCGACAGGCGCAGCAGACCGGCGAAGCGGTTGGTGAGCGTATCGCCGGGTCCAAAAATGACCGAAGGACGAAATATCGTGAACTCGACGTGAGCGGCGGCCCGGATCTGCGCCTCCGCCTCGCCTTTGCTGCGCAGGTAGCGGCTCGGCCCCTCGAGGTCGGCGCCGAGGGCGCTCATGTGCAACAACCGTCGGACTCGGCCGGCCTTCAGCGCCGCGATCAGCTTCGTCGTGAGCTCGACATGGACATGTTGGAAGGTCGAGTGGCCGTGCTCATTGAGAATGCCGACGAGATTGATCACTGCGTCGGCGTCCGCGACCAGCCGGTCGAGCACGCGGACATCCTGGATGTCGGCCCGGATGAGGCGCACCGTCGGCAGAACGCGCAGTCCGGCGTGCCGCTCCGGATCCCGCGTCGGTACGCTGACCCAATGGCCCGCCTGCGCCAGCCGGTTGAGAAGCGCGGCGCCGACGAAACCGGTGCCGCCCAAGATGCAGATGTTCATCGGCGCTGCCATCGCTGCAGACCTCACGCGCGCTTTGCACCACGCCTCGCGGCGACTCGCCCCGGGCGCGGCGCGCGCCGCGCCCGGGGCGTCGAGCTTCGATGGTCAGGCCGCGCGTACCTCGATGTTGCGCGGTTGCAGCTGCGGCTGCTTGGGAATCACCACTTCGAGCACGCCGTGCGCCTGCTTGGCCGTAATCGCCTCCACATCGGCCCCTTCGGGCAGCGTGAAGGTGCGCACGAACACGCCGGTGCGCCGCTCCAGGCGCTGACGGGCATTGCCCTGCTGGGCCTCGCGCGCATGCTTCTCGCCGCGGATGGTCAACAGGCCCTTGTCAGCGGTGATACGGACGTCCTTCGGCTCGACACCGGGGATGTCGGCGACGACCACGTAGCGGCCGGCCTCCTCGTAGATGTCGACCTGCGGAATCCACGATACATCCGTCGCCGCAGCGCTGTCGCCGGCGTCGGGAGAGAACGCCTGATCGAGCTGGCGCTGCAGGCTGTCGATGAGCGTCCAGGGCTGATAGCGAACAACAGTCATGATCCAACCTCCAAGTTAAAAGTGGTGCCTTCGGTCGGCACCGGTCGTCGGGTTGCAATCAATCTGTGGACGCGGCCGGGTATTTCAAGGCACCCCGGTTGCGCTGTGTCGCGTGGTTGGCCCCGCCGGCGGGGACTGCGCCCCGGCGGGAGCGGACCGGTGTTAGTCGAAGAACAGGCTGTGCACAATCTGTGCAATCTCGGCGGATACAATATATTGGGGTTATGGCTCGCGACTCGCCGTCCGCCACAACAAAAAATTCGGACGGCGCATACAGCCTGTTTCCTCATAAGATATTGTTTTTAATGACTATAATAAGCGGCTCTTGGCGAAGGTTAAATCTTGACGCAGGGCCGGGTGCTCATTAGGCTCTTTACCCCGACACAAGATCTTGTGTCCGCGCTCAGCGGGAACGAGATCGCGCGTTCGGGGAGGCTCAGGGGGATACTGGCTGTGGATCGGTGCACCGGCGGACCCGGTGTGCACAGCCCCGCGCTTTTCCACGCGCCCGTATTCCCTGTGATCCAGTGTGCAGACACTTGGGGCGCCGCGGACACATGAATACCGTCGTGAAGATCGAATCAAAGGACATCGACGCCATTCCTTATCAGGAAGCGTCCATCGACATCTGGGACAAGAAGTACCGTCTGACTGCCAAAGACGGTACGGCCCTCGACAAGACGATGGACGATACCTACAAGCGCGTCGCACGCGCGCTGGCGGATGTCGAACGTCCCGAACTGCGCGAGCAGTGGTACGAGCAATTCCTATGGGCGCTGCGCCGCGGGGCCATTCCGGCCGGTCGCGTCACGTCCAACGCCGGAGCGCTCGAGCATAAGCCTGCGACCTCGACGATCAACTGCACGGTCTCGGGCACGATTCAGGACTCGATGGACAACATCCTCGGCAAGGTCCACGAGGCAGGCCTGACGCTGAAGGCCGGGTGCGGGATCGGCTATGAGTTCTCCACGCTCCGTCCGCGCGGGGCGTACGTGTCGGGCGCCGGTGCGTATACCTCCGGGCCGCTGTCGTTCATGGACATCTTCGACAAGATGTGTTTCACGGTCTCATCGGCCGGCGGGCGGCGCGGCGCCCAGATGGGCACCTTCGACGTCGGTCATCCCGACGTCATGGAGTTCATCAAGGCCAAGCGCGAGAACGGCCGGCTGCGGCAGTTCAACCTGTCGCTGCTGATCACCGACGAGTTCATGCAGGCGGTGCGCAGCAACGGCGAGTGGAAGCTGGCGTTTCCGCTCTCGCGCAAGGAGTATGAGTCGGATCAGCCGGATCTCGGCGACTCGAGCAAGTTCATCTGGCGCGAATGGCCCGTGCACGACCAGTACGTCGTCAACGACGAGGGGCTCGTCGCCTGCAAGATCTACAAGACGCTTCCGGCCCGGCGCGTGTGGGACGTCATCATGACGTCGACCTACGATTTTGCCGAGCCGGGATTCATTCTCATCGACCGTGTCAATGAGATGAACAACAATTGGTGGTGCGAGAACATCCGCGCCACCAATCCATGCGGCGAGCAGCCGCTTCCGCCGTATGGAAGCTGCTTGCTGGGCTCCGTCAACCTGACGCGCTTCGTTCGCGATCCGTTTACGGATCACTCCCACTTCGACTGGGATGAGTATCGCCAGGTCGTCAAGATCTTCTCCCGCATGCTCGATAACGTGGTCGAGATCAACGGCTTGCCGCTCGAGCGCCAGCGCGAGGAGATCATGCGCAAGCGCCGCCACGGCATGGGCTTTCTCGGGCTCGGCAGTGCGCTCACCCTGCTCGGGATGAAGTACGGCTCGCCGGAGTCGGTCAAGTTCACCGAGGACGCCGCACGCGAAATGGCGATCGCGGGATGGGAAGAAGCCCTCGAGCTGGCGCGCGAAAAGGGTCCGGCGCCGATCATGGCGGAACAGTTCGCGGTCACGAGCGAGATGCTGCGCAAGCGGCCGGAGATGATTCGCGACGGCTGGAAGGTGGGTGACAAGATTCCCGGCCGCATCCTGCACGCGCGCTACAGCCGCTACATGCAGCGCATTGCGCAGATCGCGCCGCGTCTGGTCGAGGAGCTCGCCGAGACCGGCGCCCGCTATACGCACCACACCTCGATCGCGCCGACCGGCACCATCTCGTTGTCGCTTGCCAACAATGCCTCGAACGGCATCGAGCCGTCCTTCGCGCATCATTACTTCCGCAACGTGATCAGGCCGGGACGCAAGACCAAGGAGAAGATCGGCGTCTACTCGTTCGAGCTGCTGGCGTATCGCGAGCTGGTCAATCCCCATGCGACGCCCGGCGCCAGCGATGAGGCGGAGAAGCTCCCGGACTACTTCATCGCCTCCGAGGACGTCACGCCCAAGGCGCACGTGGACGTGCAGGCCGCCGCGCAGCGATGGATCGACTCGTCAATCTCCAAGACGGCGAATGTCCCTACCGACTTCCCGTACGAGAAGTTCAAGGACATCTACCTGTACGCCCATGAGCAGGGGCTGAAGGGCTGTACGACGTTCCGCTTCAACCCCGAAGCCTTCCAGGGTGTGCTGGTGAAGGAGCAGGACCTGAAGAACACCGTCTACAAGTTCACCCTCGATGACGGGACCGTCGTCGAGGCGCGCGGTGATGAAGAGATCGAGTACGACGGCGAGCTGCATTCGGCCGCCAATCTCTTCGACAGCCTCAAGGAAGGCTATTTCGGCAAGTTCTGAGCCGAGCAGGGCGCGCGCATACCGGACGACCACCATGACCATCAAGATCGAGAGAAAAATCGTCAAATATCAGGTGCAGAAGCCCGAGGAGCCTCAGGCTGAAAAGACGGCCATTGCCCAGGCGGCAAGTCCGCCGGCCCCCGCGGCTCTGCCGCCGATACCCACGACGACCACCGTTCGCGACAAGAACGGCCATACCGCACAGGTCATCCGGATGCACGAGAAGCTCGAGCGTCCGGAGGTGCTGATCGGCTCGACCTACAAGATCAAGACGCCGATCTCGGATCATGCGATGTACGTCACGATCAATGACATCGTGCTCAACGAGGGAACCGAGTACGAGCAGCGGCGCCCTTTCGAGATCTTCATCAACTCGAAGAATCTCGATCACTTCCAGTGGATCGTCGCGCTGACCCGGATCATCTCCGCGGTGTTCCGCAAGGGCGGCGACGTCACGTTCCTGGTCGATGAGCTCAAGGCGGTGTTCGATCCGCGTGGCGGCTACTGGCAGCCGGGCGG
>JAKAZL010000050.1:0-5671 GCA_021815925.1 Pseudomonadota bacterium
CTGACGTTCGCGAGCACATCGCGCAATGGCTCGTCGGAGAACTCAAGCTCTCCGGTGGTCCAGGCGAGCGCCACCCGCGGATCGACGGTACGTACCGCCCCTACGCCGCGCGTGCCATAACTGAGCCGTTCCCCACGATGCAGGCGGACTGGCTCGAGCTGTACGCCCTGCAGATGCGGAGCTGCGACCAGGTGGCGGAGCGCGATCTCCACGCGCCCTTCCGTGACGGTGACCTCCACGCGGTGTGGCTCGCGATCCACCACGAAGGCGGTGCCGAGATCGGTGATCGTTCCCGGTCCGGCCTTGACCACGAACGGCCAGCCGAACCGGTGGGTGACGCGGAACCAGGCCTCGCCGTGCGCCAAGCGTACCGTGCGCCGTCGAGGGCTCAGCGTCACAGTCAAGGCGGTCCCGGCGCCGAGGATCACGGTCGAGCCGTCACGCAGTCGTATCCGTTGGGTCTGACCGGGGCCGGTCCGGTAAAGAGTCGGAGGATTTACAGCGGCCTGTGCGTGTATCCGCAAGACCTGTGCGTAGCGTCTGAACAGAAGGAAGACACAAGCTATGGCCGCGCCAAGCGTTACTGCCCCAACGAGCCGCCGCAGCGGCCTGATCACCAAGCTACGAGCCGTCGAGCGATCAAGCGTTGCGCGGGCCGTTCCGGTCGTTGATGCGCGCGTGTGGAGCTGCTGAGCGTCCACATGCAGTCGCGCACACGATCCATAAATCCGACGATTTTCCCCGTCCTGCCACCAGCGCTGCCAATCGGCCTGCTGCTCAGGCGTGAGCACCGTCGCACTACACCGCAACGCATGCCATTCGATCGCCTCGATCCAGCGATGCTCCATGATCTCGCATACTTCGCGAGGTACGCTCATCGGTCGTCCCCCGACCCTTCGGGGCCCTCCAGGGACGCATGCAGGGACGCCAGTGCGCGTGCCACATAGATCTTGGCCATTCGGCCGCTGATCCCCATTTCCCGCCCCACCTCGTCGAACGGTCTGCCCTGCACGACCCGGAGCACAAAGGCATCCCGGCAGCGGGGCGGCAGCTGGCCAACCGCAACTTCGATCCGCTCAAGACGCTGCCGTGCGTCGACCACGGCTTCTGCCGACGGCGCCAGTTGCTCCGCTTCGGCACGAGCCGCCTGGGCAAATCGCTCCCGGACCACACGCCGGCGTCCGCGGTCGGTCATGAGGTTCAGCGCGCTGCGCCACAAGTAACTGCCGAGCGAACCGATCGAGCCCTGACGCTCGACCGCCAGCACTTTGACGTAGGCATCCTGAGCGATCTCCTTGGCCTCCTCGACCGAGCCGGTGCGCTGCGTCAGGAAGCGCAGCAGCGGTGCATGGTGCTGTCGCGCCACCTCCGCCAGGGCGCGAGCGCGACGCGCACGCTCCTCCGGGCAAAGACCGTCACCTGGGCTGTCGGCCGCAGCTTCTCCATCGAGCGGCGCATCGACGCTACGAACGTTCACGAATGGACCGCACCAATGAGAGACGCCCGAGCGAGCGCAGGAGGAAGCACACTTCGTCGAGATGTGGAGCCGATACTGCTGTGCGACACGATGTCCGTTCCGGACGGCGATCTGTATTCCAACCCGCTTCCGCATGCGTGTTGGTCCCTAGCCACAGTCAGGAGACTGCCAGCGAGTGTTGTAGACTATAGTACGCAACATGGCCGCGACGGCAAGCGCTTTTTTTGGCGCTGTTTGTTTTTCGGGCACTGGTCGATCTTGAGGCGACGTCGCAACAGCGTCACGTCAAGCGTCGCGAGAGGCGTCAGGTGAAGACGTTAGTTGTCAGCGTATAAAGATGCGCGGTGGAATGGATGCTCAGAACGGGGTCCGATGAGCCCATCCGGATTGGTGGCGCCGCGCTAGCTCGCCGACGTCGAGCCCATCAACTCGCGCAGAGTCATACAGGCCGCCGAGGCCGCTGGCCCCACGATGACGTGAAGACAGTCGGGCGCGACGAGTGCGCTGCCTCGCAAACCCAGCCGGCGGATGGCTTCGGGATCGACGCGGGATGCATCCGCCAGGGCAATGCGCAGCCGTGAGGACGTCGGTGCGACGTCCCGCACGTTAGCCGGTCCGCCGACCGCAGCGAGCAATCCGGAGATCGTTGCACGGTCCAGCCCCGCCGCATCGGCCGACGGCAGCATGGAAACCGGCTCACCCTGCGGACCGGCCGGAAGGCTCGCCGCCATTGCAACTGTACCGCGCGGCGCCTGTGCAAGGGCTTCGCGCATCTGACCGGCGATCTGCTCGGCGAGCGGGCCGATGATGACCTGCAGAGCAGTAGCCGACGGGCGGACCACCCCGATCGCGCCCAGCGCCTTCAGCGCCGGGACGTCCACGGCATCCTGGGTTCGCACCGTCAGCCGCAGCCGCGTCGTGCAGGCATTGACCGATTCGAGATTCTCCGGCCCACCGAGTGCCGCGATGTACGCCAGCGCCCGTTCCCCCGCCGCGGCCGGCCGTGCAGCGGGTACGGGCTCGCCTTCGGCTTCCCGGCCCGGGGTTTTCAGGTCGAACTTGACGATCGCGAAGCGGAAGATCCCGTAGTACAGGCCGAAGTACGCCGCGCCGATCGGCAGCAGCAGCAACGGGTGCGTCGCATCCTTGAAGTTGAGTACGTAATCGAACAGGCCGGCCGAGAAACCGAAGCCGAGGCGCACGTCGAGCGCGTTCGTGATGATGAACGCCAGTCCCGTGAGCAGCGCGTGCACCAGGTACAGCCCCGGGGCGAGAAACATGAAAGTGAACTCGACCGGCTCGGTCACCCCGGTGAGAAACGAGGTGAGCGCGATCGACAGCAGCAGACCGGCCACGGCCGCCCGCCGCTCCCGCCTCGCGGTGTGATACATGGCGAGGCAGGCCGCCGGCAGTCCGAACATCATGACCGGGAAGAATCCGGCCATGAAGCTTCCGGCGTGCGGATCCCCGGCGAAGAAGCGGTTCATGTCACCGGTGACGCCGTGGTAATGGCCGACGATGAACCAGGCGAAGCTGTTGAGGATGTTGTGCAGCCCGGTCACGATCAGCAACCGGTTGAGCACGCCGTAGACGAACAGACCCCACGGCCCCGCCGCCAGCACCGCGCGGCTGAGGGAGTCCATGCCGGCCTCGATGTGACTCAGTTCGAGGCCGAGCAGGATGGCCAGCGGCAGGGCCGCAAAGCCGGTCACGATCGGCACGAAGCGCCGGCCGCCGAAGAACGCCAGGTAGCTCGGCAGCGTGAAATTGTGGAAGCGGTTGTAGAGCGCCCCGCCCAGCAGACCCGAGACGATGCCCACCGGCACGGTGAACTCGATCAGTCGCTGTTGCTTGAACGCGGCGATCACGAGCGCGCCAGCGTGCTCGGGCACGCCGGCGAGCACATCGGCCGGCGCCGTGACGAACACCGCCGCTCCCTTGATGATCACCAGGTACCCCACGACGGCCGCCATGCCGGCCGCCCCGTGGTTGTCGCGGGCGAGACCGATCGCCACGCCGACCGCGAACAGCAGGCCGAGGTTGCTGAAGATCGCCTGGCCGGCCGCGGCCATGACCGGGATGTTGAGCAGGTCCGGCTGACCGAGGCGCAGCAGCAGCGCTGCCGCCGGCAGCACTGCGATGGGCAGCATCAGCGCGCCGCCGAGCTTCTGGAGCGGGGTGAGCAGTTGTTTCATGGGGCGATCCCGTCTCTCGTTGCGCTCAGGCGTCCGCGCGCGCCGGCTCCGGGGCAATCTCCCCGGCGGCCTCGCACAGCGCCCGCACCGCCTCGGCCGAATCGAGCGCCAGCGCCGCGCGTGCGAGCCCGTTGCATTGCGCAAGCGTCAGTTGACCGATGGACGTCTTCAGGCGCGGGATAAGCGAGGGCACGCAGGACAACTCGTGCACACCGAGTCCGATCAGCACCGCTGCGGCGGCCGGGTCGGAGGCCAGTCCGCCGCACACCGCGGTGCGCCGGCCGGCCGCGCGCGCCGCCTCGGCGGTGCGTCCGATCAGCCGCAGCACAGCCGGGTGCAGCGCGTCGAGCCGCGCAGCCAGCTGCGGGTGACCGCGATCCATGGCCAGGGTGTACTGGGTCAGATCGTTCGTACCGATGGAGAAGAAGTCGACCTCACCGGCGAGCGCATCGGCGAGCAGCGCGCAGGCCGGCGTCTCGACCATCACGCCGAGCTCGATCGGCACGTGCCGCCCGATGCGCCGGCAGGCCTCGTCGACACGCGCGCGCACCGCGCGGACTTCGGCGAGGTCGGTGATCATCGGCAGCAGCAGCCGGCATTGTCCGATCGGCTCGACGGCGAGCACGGCCCGCAGCTGCGCATCGAGCAGGTCCTCCCGCCACAGGCTGGTGCGAATGCCGCGCAGCCCGAGCGCCGGATTCTCCTCCGCAGGGAGCGGCAGATACGGAATCGGTTTGTCGCCGCCGATATCGAGCGTGCGGATGGTGAGCGGCCGGCCGCCGAGCGCGGCGGCAATCCGCTGGTACACAGCACGCTGCTCAGCCTCCGTCGGGGCCTCGAGCCGATCGAGGAACAGAAACTCCGTGCGCAGCAGTCCGCAGCCTTCCGCGCCGTTGCGCACCGCGAGCTCGGCGTCGGCGAGCGAGCCGAGGTTGGCGAGCACCTCGATGCGCGTTCCGTCGGCCATGCGGCACTCGCGCTGGGCGGCAGCCCGCTCGCGCTCGCGCCGCTCGGCGGCCCGCTCGAGCTGCCGGCGCGCCCCCGCCAGGGACTGCTCGCCGGGGTCGACCTGCAGCTGCCCGGTCTCGGCATCGAGCACGAGCGCGGTGCCCGGGGCGATTGCCCGCACTGGCGGACCCAGGGCGACCAGGGCCGGGATGCCGGCGGCGGCGGCGAGGATCGACACGTGCGAGGTGGCCCCGCCGGCGGCCAGGCAGATCCCGCCCAGCGTGCCGGCCTCGAGTCCGACGAGCTGCGAGGGCAGCAGCTCCTCGGCGATGAGTATCGATCCGGGCGGCAGCGGCTCGCCCCGCGCGACGGATTCCCCGGCGAGCGCGAGCAGCACCTGGCGCTGCACATCGATCAGATCATCGACCCGCTCGGCCATGCGCGCATCCTCGAGGGCGCGCAGCGCCTCGATGCTCACGCCGATCGCCGCCCGCCAGGCGAATGCGGCGCTCTTGCCTTGCCCGATGTGCTCGAGCGCGAGCCGCTCGAGCTGCGGATCCTCGAGCAGCGCCAGATGCGCAGCGAGGATCTCGGCCGCCGCGCCGGTGGCCGCGCCGAGCGAGCGCTCCAGGCCGGCGCGAACCTCCTCGCGGGCGCGACGCAGTTCGGCGGTTTCCCGCGCGATGCCGCTTCCCGCTTCCACCACGTCGATGTCGCGCTGCTCGAGCCGCGCAGCCGGACCGACCGCAAAGCCCCGGCTCGCGACCACGCCGCGCAATACCGCCCCCGCGGCGGGCGCAACGGGAATCACGAGCCCTTGCGCCGGAACCGGCGCAGCGCGAGCGGCGACCGACGGCGCGTGCCGCGACAGCAGCGCCGCGAGCGCCTCGAGCGCATCGTGCGCATCGGGTCCGCGGGCCTGGATGTGGACCTCCGCGTCCCGGCGCACGCCGAGCGTCATCAGGGCCGTGGCGCTGCGGGCATCGGCGAGCCGCCCCGCGAAACGAACGTGCACCTGGGCCCGAAGCCCCTTCAGCCCGGCGGCCATCTG
>JAKAZL010000050.1:5771-16836 GCA_021815925.1 Pseudomonadota bacterium
CCCGTGTGCAGACCCCACACCAGGGCGCGCAGCAGCGAATTGCGCGGATCGTCCTCACCGAGCACCCAGATCATCACGCCGCGCAGATGCTCGCGCCGCACGAAGGCGGCCTTGATGGCGAGGGACTGTGGGTCATCGTATGTGAAGAAAATGTGCCGGTGCGCGTTGTACAGCCACGGCGCCTGCGCCGTTGCGCTCCAGTGCCGCACCCACCGCGGGCTGCGCAGCAGGCGCGACTCGATGGTCTTCCAGGGCGTCTCCGGGTAGATGCCGGTGAACTTCGAGTACCGGCCGGCGCCGGCGGCGCCGACCCCGGTGAATCCCCGCCCGTAGAAGGCCATGCCGAGCAGGATCTTGTCGGCCGGCACGCCGTGCGCCTCATAGAAGCGCACGGCCCCGGCGAGGTTGTCGCGCGAGCGCTGCGGCTGCGGTTGCGGGTCGCGCGGATCGGCGCCGAGCGGAGTGTTGAAGCCGCTGTCGGGGCTGAAGACGGTGTTCATGTCATAGGTCATGACATTGAACCAGTCGACGTAGGGCACGAGCGCGGCCAGATCGTAGCTGTCTGCGACCGAGTACGCCCCGCCCTGCTGCCAGGTACCCGCCGGGGTCGCCACGGTCAGCAGGTAGTGCCGATGGGTTCTGCGTCCCAAGGCATCGAGCTGCCGGCGCAGCTCGCGCACCAGCGCCGTGGCATCGGCCCGGTCCTGCGGGCGCGAGCGGTTCATGCCGCCGTGCACCGGGAACTCCCAGTCCAGATCGATGCCGTCGAAGTGCTCCCTGCCGATCAGCAGCCGGATGCAGCTGCGCGCGAAGCGGGCACGCGAAGCCGGCGTGAGCGCGATGTCGGAGTACTGGGGCGCCTGATCCCAGCCGCCGATCGAAGCCAGGACCTGCAGACCCGGATGCGCTCGGCGCAGAGCGCGCAGTGCGCGCACGGCCCGCGTCTGGGCCGCCCCAGGCGGCGCACACGTACCGCCGGCGGCCGGCTCCTCGAAAGCATAGATGACGTCGCTGAGCATGCGCGCCGGGATATCCGCCACCGGCATGCCGCCGTCGTAATAGGCAGCCACCTGCCCGCCCGCCACGGCCCGCGCCGGCACGACCGTCGCGAGCACCACGAGGACCAGCAGCCTGCCCAACGCCGCACACGCGGTCGCAGAGATTCGAGATGACACAGAATTGCTCGTCACGGTAGCCCCCGATGATGCGCCCGGAGCGGTGCCGGGCGCACGCGCGCCGCCGGCGCCACCGGGATCATCGCAGACGGGGGGAGTGTCCGCGATGATCCCGGCTCCAGAACCGCCCCGGCCCTCGCGCCGGAGCCCGGCGCCGCCTGGCGCCGGCATCCCTGCCCGCGTGCCCCCGGGCTAGAACTTGTATTGCGCCGTCAGATAGAACGTCCGTCCGTTGTCATAGATGGCAAACGGGGCGCCGGGATTGCCGTTGGCGTAGTAGCGGATGTTCTCGTTCGTGAGGTTCTGCGCGTTGAAGTTCAACGAGAGGTTGTGCAGGACGGTCCAGGTCAGCGCGGCATCGAGATTCGCCCAATTGTCCTGAAACTCCTGCGTGCCCTCGTAGGAGGCCACGTAATAGTGCGAACGATAGGTGTAATCGAGGTTGGCGTTGAATGGACCGTGCTGGTAGTACCCGCCGAGGTTCCAGGTGTACCGCGAATTACCCTGCACCGGGTCGCCATTCTGGGTGGTGCCATCGGCGAGCGTGAAGTTGGCGTTCACGCCGAAGCCGAGCGGCAGCGCCTGCTGCCAGGACGCGAACGCGCCCTTGATCTGCGCCGGCTCGTTGAACGCCGAGGTGAGCGTGTACGAGGAATACACCGGCGCACCGTTCCCCGTCGCCGTCATGTTGAGGTAGGTCTGCTGGCGGTTGCCGAAATCGACGTAGGAGGACAGGTCCATGTAGAACAGCCCCCCCTCGACCATCGACTCAGGCCCGTAGTAGTACTCGAGGTCCGAGCTGTACACGGCGCCCTTGATGGGCCTCAGGTCCGGGTTGCCGGCCGAGCCGGTCAGGTTCGTGTCCGTGAGGATGACCGCCCCACCGAGGGTGCTGTAGTCGGGCAGGGACATGGTCTCGGCCGCCGAGAAGCGCAGCAGCATCCGCTTGCTCAGATCGAACTTGAAGTTCGCGCTGGGCAGGACGTTTAAGTAGCGGTTGTCGATCTCGGTGGGCGTGAACGGGCCGAAGGCCGAGAAGGTCACCGGATGGGTGCCGCCGGCGACGTTGGCGGTCACTTCCTCGAGCGTGTTCACCACGCGAACGCCGAAGTTGCCGCTCCAACCGTGGCCGCCGACTTCGGCCATCGCATAGCCCGAGAGGTCGTTCTCCGTCACGTTGAAGGAGCCCTGCCAGTAGTAGCGCGACGGTCCGTGACTGAGGTTCGCCGGGGTGTCGAACGCGGCGATCGCCGCCTCGGAGTCCTGGAAGATGTTGCTCGCCCAGGCGCCGCCGCCGGCTATGCCGGATTGGTAATTGCTCGGATACAGTCCGCCCGAATACGCCGGCTGGCAGGTCGGGGCGAAGCAGGCCAGCCCCTGGTCCTGATTGAACGCCGTCTCGCGCTGATGATGCGCGAAGCGCGCGCCGAATTTGACCGCCTGGAACGGACCGTTGTCGACCATCAGGGTGGCGTCGAGCTTGCCGTAGGTCTCCTTGTCGATCGTGTGCACGACGTCGTTCCACGCCCAGCTGACCCCGTAGCCGGCCGGATTGTTGGTGACGAGGGGAATCTGCGCACCCGATGCGCTGAGGTTGTAGAAGTTGATGGAGGTGACGGTGCTGTCACCGTGCATCTGGTAGCTCGAGCCGTTGCCGCCGAAGTACTCGTAAGCCGGCTGCGAAGGCGAGTTGCCGAGCGCGTACGTGAAGCCGATCTGACCGTCGACCGTCAGCCGATCGTTGGGCGTCAGCTTGCCATCGAGGTTGACGAACGAGGTCTTCGCCTCCGCCCCGGGGCGGTAGATCTGGTCGTACACCGCCGAGGCCGGCGCGCCGGCGGCGGCCGGGAAGGTCGCGGCCGTGACGTAGTTGTTCTGGATGGTCAGGGCGGTCGGCACGTAGCTCGCGGAGCCGAATTCGTGGCTGCCCCAGTAGAGGAAGTTGTTGTTGTCGTTGGCGGCCTGCAGATCGGAGTAGAACGCCGTCAGGTCGAGCGACAGCTCATCGGAAGGCTTGGCCTGCAGGTCGAGCATCCCGCCCTGGCGCTTGAGCGTCTGGGTGAACAGCGCCTCGCCGATCAGGGTCGGATAATAGGCTCCCGTGGCGTTCGGCAGGCTGGGGTTTTGCATCGTCCAGCCGGGAGCCGCCGGCGTGCCGACGGCAACCGAGGCGGGAATCTGCGCATAGCCGAGGAATTCCTGGCCGTCGCGGCGCACGGTGCGCTTCTCGTAGAAGCCAAGCGCCAGCAGCCCGACCCTGCCGTTGTTCCAGGAGAGCATCGCATCGGCCTGGGGACTGGCCTTGGCCGCGAGCGTGGTGTAGGCCGCGCCGGCGTTGACGAATCCGGTCAGGCCGGGCTTGAAATCGAGCGGATGGCGGGTCTGAATGTCCACCGAGCCGGCGACCCCGCCCTCGAGCAGGTTGGCGCTCTGCCCGAAGTTGACCACTGTCTTGCTGACGATCTCCGCGGGCATCAGCTGGTAGCTCACGCTGCGCCCGACGTCCTGGTACTGGTCCTCGATGAACCAGTCGGCGCTCGCCACGCTGTGACCGTCGATCGTGGTCAGGGTCAGACTCGCCGGCGTGCCGCGCAGGCTGACGCGGTCATTCTCGCCGAAACCGCCCTCGCCGAATGCCGAGGACTGGGTGTCGACGCCCGGCAGGCGCATCAGCACGTCCGCGACGTTCTTGTCCGGCAGCTTGCCGATGTCCGTCGCCGTGGCCACTTCCGTCATGTTCGTGGCGATGCGCTTCAGCGCGAGGGACTGCTTGACCGAATAGCGGATGCCGGTGACGACGATTTCGTGAAGAGCCGGTGGCGGAGTGCTCTGCGTCGAGCTCGAGCCGTCCTCCGTTGTTGAGCTCTGCTGCGCCCAGGCATTCGCCCCGAACAGCGCCACTGCGACGGCTGTGCCGATCAACGTAGATTTCGCGACTCTCATAAGATTCACTCACCCCGATTGTGTTGTCGTTTGTCGAGACCGCCCAAGTCGTGAGCCACTTCGACGCCACACGCCGCGGCGACCGTATCGCCCGGTGCCAGTTCGGCCCCGCGGCCGTTTCCGTGGTATTTGCCTCTGGCTTCCCTCCGGGGTTGCGCTTGAGGCGTTGCGTAAACACCACACTGGTACCTTTTAAGTGCCAGTCTAATACCATTTTTAGCGAAAATCTATACCATGATGGCACCAAAGGGATGATGGACATTTTATTACTGCTTTATCAAAGCGTTGCATATCTGATTAGACAGCGCATTCTTATACTGGTATTGTAGTGGTATTATACTTCGCAAGCGGAACCCAGAGGGGAGGTCACGCCGTTGATGCTGTCGCAAACGCTCGGCAAGCTCGATGAAAGCAGCGCCCTGCCGCTGTACCAGCAGCTGCAGCGCGCGCTGCGCCGGGCGATCGAGGCGCGCCTGATCGCCCCCGACGATGCGCTGCCGCCGGAGCGGGACATCGCGGAGGACTTCCAGATCTCGCGCATCACCGTGCGCAAGGCGATCGATGGACTGGTGGGCGAAGGGCTGCTGATGCGTCGCCAGGGGGCCGGAACGTTCGTCTGCGCGCGGGTGGAGAAGAACTTCTCCAAGCTGACCTCGTTCTCGGAAGACATGCGGGCCCGCGGCCGCACGCCGCGCACCGTTTGGCTGCGCAAGTCCGAGGGCAGCGTCACGCCCGAGGAGGCGCTCACCCTGCGCTCGAGTCCCGGAACCCCCGTCTACCGCTTCCACCGCATCCGTTATGCCGACGATGCGCCCATGGCGATCGAGTACGCGACGGTGCTCGCCGCCTGCCTGCCCTCCCTCGATGCGGTGGAGTCCTCGCTGTACGAGGCGCTCGAGCGGGCCGGCAACCGGCCGGTACGGGCGCTGCAGCGGCTGCGCGCGGTGCTGTTCACCGCGGAGCAGGCGAAGCTGCTGCAGATTCACGAGCGCGATGCGGGACTGCTGGTCGAGCGGGTGGGCTTCATCAAGGACGGCCGCGCGATGGAATTTACGCAGTCGTATTACCGCGGCGACATCTACGACTTCGTGGCGGAGTTGAGCGACGTATGAATCCGCCCCTGCCCGAGTCCGCCACGCGCATGCATGGGGAAGCCGCGCAGGCCGCCCAGGCCGTGCGCGACCAGCTCTTCAGCAACGCCGAGCGCATGGAGCGGCTGGCCGAGCGGCTCCGTGCCGAGCCTCCGCGGCTGGTCATCACCTGCGCCCGAGGCAGCTCCGATCACGCCGCCACGTTCGCCAAGTACCTCATCGAGACACGCCTCGGTGTACCGACGAGCTCGGCGGCCCCCTCGGTGAGCTCGCTGTACGATGCGCGCGCGAAGCTCGACGGCGCGCTGTGCCTGGCGATCTCGCAGTCCGGGGCGAGCCCCGACCTGCTCGCCGCGGTGCGGAAAGCGCGCGAGGCCGGCGCGCGGATCGTGGCTCTGGTCAATGCCGAGCACTCCCCGCTCGAGGCACTGGCCGATGAGCTCGTGCCACTCTCGGCGGGCGTGGAGAGCAGCGTCGCGGCGACCAAGACCTTCATTGCCTCCCTCGCCGCGATCATCCACCTGGTGGCCTGCTGGAGCGGAGATCGAGCCCTCTCCGAGGCACTGCGCAAGGCGCCCAAGCACCTCGAGCACGCCTGGAGCCTCGATTGGCGCGCGGCGCTTGAGCCGCTCATCGCCGCCCAGGACCTGTACGTGATCGGCCGCGGCATCGGCCTCGGCATCGCGCAGGAGGCGGCACTGAAGCTGAAGGAGACCTGCGGCCTGCACGCCGAGGCGGTAAGCGCCGCGGAGCTGCGCCACGGCCCGATGGCCCTGGTCAAGCCCGGCTTTCCGGTGCTGATCTTCTCCCAGAACGACGAGGCCCGCGCCAGCATCGAGATGCTGGCGATGGAGCTGGCGGCCCGCCACGCCGAGGTGATGATCGCAGGCTCGCGCTGCCCGCAGGCACTGCAGCTGCCGGCCGAGCCGGCCCACCCGGTGATCGAGCCGATGCTGCTGATTCAGACCTTCTATCGCCTGGCGAACGCCCTGTCGCTGGCGCGCGGGCTCGATCCGGACCACCCTCCTCACCTGCGCAAGGTCACCGAGACGGTCTGATGTCCATCGCATTGGTCAATGCGCGGGTGCTGCGCGGCACGAGTCTCCTCGACGGTCAAAGCGTGCTCATCTCGGGCGGGCGCATCGAGGACATCGTGCCCGCCGAGGCCACGCGCGGACCGGGGATCGAGCGCGTCGATCTCGGCGGCGGGCTGCTGCTGCCCGGATTCATCGACACGCAGGTCAACGGCGGCGGCGGCGTGCTGTTCAATGACGCGCCGACCGTCGAGTCGATCCGCCGGATCGGGCGCGCGCACCGCCGCTTCGGCACGACGGGCTTCCTGCCCACGCTGATCAGCACCGATCTGGAGGTGGTCGCGCAGGCCATTGGTGCGACACGCGCGGCGCTCGCCGCGGGCACCCCCGGAGTGCTCGGCATCCATATCGAGGGTCCCTTCCTCAGTGTCGAGCGCAAGGGGGTGCATGACCCGGCGAAGTTGCGCGAGCTCGACGAGAGCGCCGTGGGACTGCTGAGCTCCCTCGGTGCCGGACGCACGCTGGTCACACTCGCCCCGGAGGTGACCACCCCGCAGATCATCCGCCGACTCGCCGAGGCGGGGGTGATCGTCTCGGCCGGCCACACCAATGCCACCTACGCCGAGGTCCGCGAGGCGCTGCAGCACGGCCTGCGCGGCTTCACCCACCTGTTCAACGCCATGTCGCAGCTGACCAGCCGCGAGCCGGGGGTGGTGGGGGCGGCGCTCGAGGACCCCTCGAGCTGGTGCGGGGTGATCGTCGACGGTGAGCATATCGCCCCGCCCGTGCTGCGCCTGGCGCTGCGCTGCAAGCGGCACGAGCGCTTCATGCTGGTCACCGACGCGATGCCGCCGCTCGGGACGGACCTGCGCACCTTCGAGCTGCAGGGCCGGCGCATCAGCGTGCGTGGCGCGGTCTGCTACGACGAGCAGGGGCGCCTCGCCGGCTCGAACATCGACCTGGCGAGCTGCGTGCGCAATGCCATCGAGCTGCTCGGACTGCCCCTGCACGAGGCAGTGCACATGGCGAGCCTCTATCCGGCCGAGTTCCTCGGGCTGGCCGCAGAGCTCGGGCGCATCGAGCCCGGCTACCGCGCCAACCTGGTGCTGACCGACGAGCGGCTGAACGTCCGGGCGACCTGGATCGAGGGCGAGACCGAGCGCGCCTGAGCCGGCCGCCCAGCGGCAAGCCGCCCCGCGTTCCGATATCCTTGCGCTCTGCCGTACACGGCGAGTGCTCGCCGCGGCCGGCCCGGCCCCTTCAAGGAGACGATCGCATGTCCATCGTTCGGCAGGGCACGCTGCTCGGTCTGGCGCTCGCGACCCTCACGCTCGCCGGGTGCGGCAACAGTGGCGATGCGCAGCTGCGGCTGCTGAACGCAAGCGCCGGCTACGCCGCTCTCGATGTGTACTTCGAGCAAAGCGGCACCGGTGGCACCCCGCAGCTGAGCAACGTCGCCTCCGGCACAGTGAGCGCCTATGCCGGGGTGACCCCGGCGGCCTACACGGTCTATTTCACGAGCCATGGCGTCGGGGCGGCCAACGCGCTCGCCAGTCAGAGCGCGACCTTCTCCAACAGCAACCGGCGCACCTACGTGGCGTACGGTGACAGCGGGTCGTTCGGTGTGCTCGAAATCAACGAGCAGCAAGGATCCCCCAATGGCGGGTATGCCAACGTCGAGGTGCTCAACGCGGACCCCGACGCCGGCAGTGTCGATGTCTATCTGACCAGCCCCGGCGTGCCGCTCGCCAATGCCTCGCCGAACTTCAGCGCCGTGGCCGGCGGCAAGGCCACCAGCTTCGCCGCCATTCCCAAGGGAACCTACGAGCTGCGCGTCACGGGGACGGGCAAGAACACCGATCTGCGCTTCGACCTGCCCAGCCTGACGCTCACCGACCAAGAGACGCTCTCGCTGATCATCACCGAGGCTCCCGGGGGCTACCTGGTCAACGTGATGGCGTTGCCGCAGAAGGGCTCGCTCACCACCTATACCAATGCCGATGCGCGCGTGCGCGCGGTGATCGGCGTCAACGGTGCGACCAGCGTCACGACCGCGGTGGGCGGAATCACTCTGTTGAGCGGGGCGCCGGCGGCGGCGGTGGGGCGCTACGTGCTCGTCCCGGCCGGCACCGAAGCGGTGACCCTGACGGTGAACGGCTCGGCCGTGAGCGTCCCCAGCCAGGCGCTCACCGCGGGCCAGGACTACACCTTCCTCATTTACGGCAGCCCGGGCAGCGAGCGCGAGAGCTGGCTGCCCGACAGCAACATCCCGGCGCTCAGCGGCTACTCGAGCGTCCGGCTGGTCAATGCCATGTCTGCCAGCGGCGATCCGCTGTCCCTCGCGGTGGACTTCGTTCCGGTGGCGACCAATGTGCCCCTCGGCACGGACCTGCCAAGCGGTGCCGCCTCCGGGGCGTCCGCCTACGATACCCAGGTCACCTCGACCACGACCGGAACCGTGACCGTGACCGACTACGCCACTTCGCAGACGCTGTACACGGTGAACACCGCCACCCTGGGCTCCGGGGACGTGTACACCATGTTCATGTTCGGCAGCACCAGCGCCCCGGTCGGGGTGTTCTCGCAGGATCGCTGAGGCGCCCGATCGCCGCGGCAGGCAAATTCGCGCGGGCACCGGAACCCTGCCGACGTGTCCGGCTCAAAGACGATACACTAGCTACTTTTTAGCCCGTCCATCCCGGACGGGCTGGCAAAGCCCATCCCGAGCGAAGGGGGAGATTGATGAATTTCGATTGCGCTCGCGCAATATCGGGCGCCTCCGGCACCCTGCGCACTTCGATTTGCGCCGTGGGCGCCGCGCTGGCGATTCTGCTCGGCGGCTGCAGCGCCACCACCCACGTGTACAACGGTACGCCCGTCCTGATGCTCACCAGCGATGCATCGGGGGATTTCAGCGCGTACTCGGTCGGGCTGTACACGATCACGCTGACGCGCAGCGACGGGTACGTGGTCTATACCCAGTCCTCGGACCAGCAGGTCGACCTCACGCATCGGATCAACATGTCCGAGCTGTTCGGCGCCACGGGCATCCCCCAGGGCACGTACAAGAGCATGACGATCTCGCTCGATTACTCCGCGCCGATCGTCTATCTGAAGGGTCAGACCAAGCCAGCCACCGTCAAGAACTCCTCCGGCACGCTGAACCCGGGCGTCATCAACGAGACGGTGAAGTTCTCCGCGTCCCATCCGCTGGTGATCGGTCTTAACCAGTCGACCCCGCTCGCCATCAACATCGACCTGGCGGCCTCGAACTCGATCGACGCCAGCACCAATACGGTCACGGTCAAACCGTTTCTGGTCGCAACCGTACAGCCTTACCAGAGCCTGCCGCTGCGGGCGCGCGGACAGATCGTCCTTTCCAAGCCGAGCAGCGGTTATTTCATCGAGAATCTTCGCCCGTTCGACGACACGTACTACGCTGACGGCAACGTCGGCGCGGTGACCGTCAACGCGTCCTCGAGCACGTATTTCAACGTCAATGGGGTGACGTATACGGGCACAGCGGGCCTGACGGCCCTCGCCAGCCTCAATCCCGGCATCGTGATAACCGCCTACGGGAACCTGGGCAGCCTCTCGACCATCACCCCGGCGCTCAATGCGACCGAAGTGTATGCGGGCACCACCGCCATCAGTCCGGGCAATGAGGCCCTGCGTGGCATCGTCGCCGCCCGCAGCGGCAACACCCTGACCGTACGGGGCGCCGAATACGTCTGCCAGGAAGGTCCTTGCCTGAGCAGTTCCGCGTTCACGTACTATCCGACGGCGACGGTCACCATGGGCTCCGGAACCATCGTGAGCGAAGACGGAGTGGCCGCGAGCGGCCTCGGTCTGCAGTCGGTGTCGGTCGGACAGCGAATCACCGCACTCGGGGTCGGCACGGTGAGCGGCAGCGCGCTGTCGCTGAGCGTCACCGGCGGCCAGATCCGCCTTCAGTCCACGCAGCTGTGGGGCACCCTCGGCAGCGGCGCGGTCGGCAGCGCGACCCTCAACCTGCTCGAGATCGGCCCGTTCCCCCCCAGCGACTTCAACTTCACCGGCACTGGCGCGAGCAGCAGCAGCGACGCCAACCCGGCCAGCTACGCGGTGAACACCGGCTCGTTCGATGCCAGCACGCTGAGCGCGAATACGCTGATCAATGCCGCCGGCATCGTGACGCCGTTCGGCTCGGCTCCGCCGGACTTCACGGCCTCCTCGGTCGCGAACCGGGCCAACGGCCCCTCGACGCTCATTGTGGAGTGGACCTCGGGCACGACCGCGCCGTTTACCAGCTACAGCAGCTCGGGACTGGTGGTCAATCTCGGCAACACCGCCATCACCTCGGCGATTCTGCGCACCGGACCGCAGACCGTGCAGCTCTCGAGTCTCTCGGCCAGCCCGACCATCATTGCCGGGTGCGCGAGCGGCACGTGCAGCGGCAGCTCCGAGTACGCGATCGGCAACGCCACCAACGGCGTGCAGGTGTACGAGAGCGGCACGAATTTCCTCAGCGGCCTCTCGAGCACGCTGAACGGCTCGAACAACGTATTCAAGCTGGTGGCGATCGGCACCTACGATTCCAGCACGAACACGTTCTACACGCAGCGCATGGATGTGGCGCTGAAGTAGCAGGCCCGGCTCGTGCGCGCCGGGCGAATCAACGCCCGGCGCGCTCCGTCTCGCGCCGCCGGTGGCCTTAGAAGGTCACGACGGTGCGGATGGATTCGCCGCGATGCATCAGATCGAACGCCTCGTTGATGCGCTCGATCGGCATCACGTGCGTGATCAGCTCGTCGATGTTGATCTTCTTGTCCATGTACCAGTC
>JAKAZL010000138.1 GCA_021815925.1 Pseudomonadota bacterium
GGATCACGGCGACGAGGAGGCGATGTTCTACGACGCCGATTACGTGCGCGCGCTCGAGTACGGCATGCCGCCGACCGCCGGTCTCGGTGTCGGGATCGACCGGCTGGTGATGTTCTTCACCGATTCGCCCTCGATCCGCGACGTCATTCTCTTTCCGCACCTGCGCCCGGAAGCGACCTGAGGCGCCCGGTGATCGGAGTGTTCGACTCCGGCGTCGGCGGGCTGACGGTGCTGAAGGCGCTGCTGCGCGAGCTGCCGGCCGAGCGATTCGTCTATCTCGGGGATACGGCGCGGCTGCCGTACGGCACGAAGAGTGCCGAGACGGTGAGCCGCTATGCGCTGCAGGCCGCCGAGGCGCTCGCCGGCTACGGACTGAAGTGTCTGGTGATGGCCTGCAACACCGCCTCGGCGGTGGCCCTGCCGGCGGTGCGCGCGCAGCTCTCGGCATTGCCGGTGATCGGCGTGATCGAGCCCGGCGCCGAGGCGGCCGTCGCCGCCTCGGCGAGCGGTCGCATCGCGGTGCTCGCCACCGAGGGCACGGTGCGCGGGGGCGCGTATCAGCAGGCGATCCTCAGGCGCTCTCCCGAGGCCGAGGTGTACGCACTACCGGCGCCGCTGTTCGTCGCCCTCGCTGAGGAGGGCTTGAGCGAGGGGCCGATCGCCGAAGCGGTGGCCCATCATTATCTCGACGCGTTGTTTGCCCCCGCCGGGGGCGCGAGCGCGCCCGATACGCTCGTCCTCGGCTGCACGCACTTCCCCATGGTGGCCGCGGCGATCCGTACGGCGGTCGGCCCCGCGGTGCGCATCGTCGATTCGGCCGAGACCACGGCGCGTCACGTGCGCGCCGCACTGTGTCAGGCAGGGCTCGCGCAGGCCGGCGGGCAGGGCGGGCTGCGTCTGCTCGCCACCGATGCCCCGGAGCGCTTCGCGCGCATCGGGGCGCGCTTCCTCGAGCGGCCGATCGGCATCCGCGAGGTCGAACTGATCGATCTGTGAGCCGGGCGGCTCACGGCTCGAGCGCGTAGGGCAGTGCGAGCGGCTCGACCTGCAGGCGCTGCGCTTCGGCATGCTCGGCGTGCTCGCCGTCCGGCAGGGTGGTCACCGCCAGGAACTCCGCGCGCCCGTCCGGCAACTGCGCCGACTCGAGCACTTCGAACGCACGACCGTCGTCGAGCACGCCGCTCGCCCCCGGGGCGAGCTCGAGCGGCTGGCGTGAGCGGAATCGCTGCGCGCGGCGTTTGACCCGCCCGCGGTAGTGGGCGCGCGCGATGACTTCCTGACCGGTGTAGCAGCCCTTGTCGAATGCGATCGCATCGAGCGCATCGAGATTCAACATCTGCGCGACGAAATGCTCGCTGGTGGGCGCGTACACCTGCGTGAGGCCGGCGCGCACATCGAGCAGCCGCCACTGTTGCCGAGCGGCCGGCGCCGGTTCGCTCGGTGTTTGATCCGCCGCGGCGATCTTCAGCCAGCGCGCCGGCGCCGCACCGATGCACAGGTAATGCGCCGCCTCGAGCCGCGTGCAGTGGCCGGGCTCGGCCGTGAGCGCCTGCGGCGCAAGCCCTGCGGGCGTGCCGCTCGCCAGGTGCTCGGCCGGCGCCAGGGCGCTGATGCGCCATTCGGCCGATACGTCGGTAAGCGTGACCTTGGCGCGCAGCACGTACTTGGCGAGCCGATCTCTGACGATTGTCACCAGTTCGCGCGGCAGCAGCGCGAGCAGTTCGTCCTCGGCGAGTGCCACCAGCCGCAACAGCGCGATCGTGCGCCCCTGTGGGGTGTGGTAGCCGGCGAGCAGCGTGCGCTGCGGGCCGAGGCGGGTCAGGTCGTTCGACACCTGTCCCTGCAGAAAACGCGCCGCGTCGGCTCCGCCGAGGCGCAGCACGCCGAGATCCGTCAATGGGGTGCGATGCAGTTCTGAATTCATATGACGATATCTTAGCGGACCGGAGCGCCCGCAAGCTGTGCCGTGGCGGGCACAGCGCGATTCTGGCAAACTCACCGGACATGCAGGACGATTCGAATACCCCCCCACCGCCGTCCGCAACTGAAACCGGCGCAGGGGCCGCAGCACATGCGCCCGCCGCGCACGAGCCGCCGCCGACGCCCCGGGAGATCGGCGGACCGGCCGGCCCCGAGCCGACGCGCTTCGGCGACTGGGAGCGCAAGGGCCGCTGTATCGACTTTTGACCCCTCGAGCACTTATGGCTGAAAGACCCACTTCGCCGCATCTGTCCGTGTACCGGATGCACCGCTACACGCTGCTCACCTCCGTGTTGAACCGCGCCACCGGGCTCGTGCTCGCACTCGGGCTCCTCGTGCTGGTGTACTGGCTGATGGCCGTCGCCGGCGGGCCGCTCGCCTACGCGCACGCCGCGGCGCTGCTCGGCGGCGCGATCTTCAAGATCCTCTGGCTCGCGCTGCTCGCGGTGTTTGCCTATCACCTGTGCGCGGGCCTGCGCCACCTGGTGTGGGACAGCGGCCGCGGCCTCGAGCGCGCGCAGTCGCGCGCCAGCGCCTACCTGGTGCTGATCGGCAGCGCGGTGTTGTTTGCGGCGCTCGCCGCGTGGCTGCTCACCGGGAGACACGCATGAGCCTGCGCAGTCCGCTCGGTCAGGTCCTCGGCCACGGCGCGGCCAAGACCGGCGTGCACCACTGGTGGGTGCAGCGGCTGACGGCCGTCGCGCTGGTGCCGCTCGCCATCTGGTTCGTCGTCTCGGTGCTCTCGCTGCCGACGCTCTCCTATCCGGCGGTGAGCGCCTGGATGGGCCAGCCGTGGACGGCGGTGCTGCTGATGCTGTTCGTGCTGAGTGCGGCCTGGCATTCGCAGCTCGGCGTGCGGGTGGTCATCGAGGACTACGTGCACGGGCGCGGCATGCGCACCGTGGCGCTCGCGCTCGTGACCTATCTGCACGTGCTCGCCGCCGCCGCCGGCGTGTTCGCAATTATCAAAGTGGCGTTGGGAGGCGCCGCATGAGCACATACGAATTCATCGACCATACCTACGACGTCATCGTCGTCGGCGCGGGCGGCTCCGGACTGCGTGCCACCCTCGGCCTCGCCGAGGCGGGACTGTCCACCGCCTGCATCAGTAAGCTCTTCCCGACGCGCAGTCACACCGTGGCCGCCCAGGGCGGCATCAGCGCCGCGCTCGGCAACATGGGCGAGGACGACTGGCGCTGGCACATGTACGACACCATCAAGGGTTCGGACTGGCTCGGCGACCAGGATGCGATCGAGCTGATGTGCAAGGAGGCCCCGGCGGCGGTCATCGAGCTCGAGCACTACGGCGTGCCGTTCTCGCGCACCGAGGAGGGCCGGATCTACCAGCGTCCCTTCGGCGGTATGACCACGCACTACGGCAAGGG
>JAKAZL010000051.1 GCA_021815925.1 Pseudomonadota bacterium
CGGTGAAGGTGGCGAGGATGGTCGGCCCGCCGACCTCGTCGACCGCGATCGGGATCAGATCGCTCAGCGTGCCGCCACCGAGACGCATGTGGCGGTGAATGTTCTCCACCACCACGATCGCATCGTCCACCAGGATGCCGATCGAGAAGATGAGCGCGAACAGGGACACGCGGTTGATGGTGAAACCCCACGCCCACGAGGCGAACAGCGTCGCCATCAGAGTGACGCCGACCGCCGCGCCCACCACCAGCGCCTCACGCCGTCCCATGGCGAGCGCCACGAGCAGCACGACCGAGACCGTCGCTTCGATGAGCTTCTCGATCAGCCCCATCGCCTTCTCGTCGGCGCTGTGTCCGTAGTTGCGGGTGACCGTGACGTGCACGTCCGCCGGAATGTACGTGCCGCGCAGCTCATCGAGCCGCTGCATGACGCTGTTCGCGATGGTGATGGCGTTGGTGCCGTTCTGCTTGGCGATGGCGATGGTCACCGCCGGGGCGTAGCTCACCTTCGGGAGATCCCGTCCGGCGGCGCCGGCGCCGGTCCCGAACCAGACATAGGACTGCGGCGCATCGGGATTGGCCGACACCGCCGCCACGTCCGTCAGAAACACCGGCTTGCCCGCGTGCACCCCGACGACCAGATTGGCGACGTCGTCGCGCCCGGCGAGGAACACCCCGCCCTGCACCGGCTCGGCCCGATTGGCGCCGATCAGATCGCCGGCTTGGCTCACGATATTGGCAGCCTGCAGGGCGTGTGCGATGTCCCCGGCGGCGAGCCCGTAGGCGGCGAGCCGGCCCGGCTCGAGCCGCACGCGCACGATGCTCTGCGGCGCCCCGATGGTGTACACCTTGCGCGTGCCGGGCACCCGCTTCAACTGCGTCTCGATGGCGCGCGCCACCTGGCCGAGCTGATACGAGCCGCTTTGCGGATTGGTGGTCCACAGCGTCAGCGTGACGATCGGCACATCGTCGATGCCCATCGGCTTGATCAGCGGGGGCAGCACCCCGGCGTTCGGTGGCCACAGGTCCTGGTGTGAATAGATGGCGTTATACAGCCGGACGATCGCCGCGTTGCGCGGCTGACCGACCTCGTACTGCACGGTGAGCACCGCGAGTCCCGGCCGGGACTCGGAGTAGATGTGCTTCACCCCGGAGATCTCCCCGAGCACCTGCTCGACCGGCGTGGTCACCTGGCTGGCGACCTGGCGCGCCGAGGCGCCCGGATAGGCGATGAAGATATTGGCGAAGGTGACGTTGATCTGCGGGTCTTCCTCGCGCGGGGTGATCGCGATCGCGAACAGCCCGAGGCCCACCGCGAGCAGCGCGAGCAGCGGGGTGATCTGGTTGTGCAGGAACCGCTTGGCGAGGCGCCCGCTGAAGCCGAGCTCTGTGCTCACTGCGCGCTTCCGGTGAGGACCGGGAACGGCTCAAGCCGGCGCATGGCCGCAAGCGGATCGAGCGCGACCCGCTCCCCGGGTGTGAGCCCCGAGAGCACCTCGATACGATCTCCGACCGGCTCGCCGAGGCGCACCTGCTGCAGCAGCGTATTGCCGCTCGGCTGCACCAGATACACCGCCGTCACCTCGCTGCGCCGCACGATGGCCTGCTGCGGCACGAGCAACTCGGGACGCTGGCCGGTGGCGAACGCGACGCGCACCAGCATCCCGGGATACAGGCCGGGGACGGTGCCGGCGATGGGCAGGTACACCTGAAAGGTGTTGGACTGCGCCGAGGCCTGCGGGAACACCGTCACGCGCTCAGCCGGGATGCTCCGGCCGGCGAAGTCGATCGTGGCCGCGCCGAAGCGCCGCACCGTATCGGCGAGTGATTCGGGGATGTTGACCACCACACGCAACGGCTGCAGCGCCGCGAAGCCGAGCAGCGGCACACCAGGCGCCACCGCCTCGCCCACCTCGACCCGCCGGTCGGTCAGTACGCCGGCATACGGCGCGCGGATCTCGGTGTAGTCGACACCCTCGGTCGCGCTCGCGACCGCAGCGGTGGCGCTGTGCAGCGCCGCCACTGCCGCGTCCCGCTCGGCGGTGACGCGGTCGAAGTCAGCCTTCGGCACGACCCGCTGATCGAACAGGTCCCGCACCCGGCGGTAGCGCAATTGCGCCTCGGTCGCTCGCGCCTGCGCAGCGTGCAGGGCTGCCCGGGCCTGGCCGAGGTTGGCGCGCTGAATCGTGGCGTGCAAACGCATCAGCAGCGCACCGGCGGGCACGAAATCTCCGACGTGATGATCGATCGAGACCACCCGCCCCGCGGTCTGCGCGGTGAGCGTCGCGCGGTTGATCGCCTCGACGATGCCATCGAAGCGCGCCTCGGCCGAACCCTGCTCGAGCTCAACTTGCACCGAGGCGAGCGGCGGGGCGCTCGGGCGCTCGACGGCGGCGTGATGTGCGCTGCATCCGGCCAATACGGCCGCGGCGGCACACACGACAGTGCGCGACAGCAGAGCGCGACGCCTCATGGCCGTGCCCGCCACGTTCAAAACGCCGCGCCGGGTTTGACGCCGAAGCGCTTGAGGATCCGCGCCAGCGGACAGAAGCCGCTGAAGGCCGACTGCAGCAGGTTGGCCCCGACGAACGCCGGCACGATCAGCCACCAGGGACTGACCAGCCAGCTGAGCAGCACGCCGATCAGCACCACGGTGCCGGCGAAGGCGAATACGACCCGATCAATTGACATGGCATCCTCCCGCGAAGCGCGCCGCAGAACCGGCACTCCGATTGTTGCGGCGTAGTATATTAGCGCAAGCTAAATTAGCAAGTGGTGATTTATACCGCCATGGTTTACACTTGCCCGCAAATGCGAACGCGCGCGACATCGACATCCGTAAACGCCGGAGAGGTACGCCGCGCGGGCGGTGCCCTGGCGCGCGCGGCGCGCGACATGCAGCCGCACTGCAGCGCGGCCGCCGGCGTATTGCGCGCCCTCGGCAATGAACAGCGGCTGATGATCCTGTGCCATCTCGTGCCCCAAGCATTGTCCGTCGGTCAGCTGAACAAGCGCCTCACCCTCAGCCAGTCGGCCCTCTCGCAGCACCTGGCGGTGCTGCGTCAGGCCGGCATGGTGCGCACCAAGCGGCAGTCGCAGACGGTCTACTACTCCCTCGCCCCGGGCGTCGTCACGCGCCTGCTCGGAGTGCTGCATGATGAATTTTGCGGCATCTGATCCCCCGTGATTCAATACGAGGTTTCCACCTCGCATCCGTACAAATCCCATGCCGACATTGTTCGATCCGCTGCAGCTCGGCGAGCTGCGTCTGCCCAACCGCATCGTGATGGCACCCTTGACGCGCAGCCGTGCAGGCACCGCGCGTATCCCCAACGCACTGATGTGCGAGTACTACCGTCAGCGCGCCTCGGCGGGGCTGATCCTCACGGAAGCCACCGTAGTCACGCCGATGGGCATCGGCTATGCGGACACCCCGGGGGTCTGGTCCGACGAGCAGGTCCACGGCTGGCGCCGCGTCACCGAGGCCGTGCATGCCGAGGGCGGGCGGATCTTCCTGCAGCTCTGGCACGTCGGACGGATTTCCCATCCGCTCTTTCTCAACGGTGAGCTGCCGGTGGCGCCGAGCGCGATCGCGCCCGAGGGCCATGTCAGCCTGGTCCGCCCGACCACCCCGTACGTGACGCCGCGCGCGCTTGCGCGCGAGGAGATCCCCGGCATCGTCGCGGCATTCGCCCGCGGCGCCGAGAATGCCCAGCGCGCCGGCTTCGATGGGGTGGAGCTGCACGGCGCCAACGGCTACCTGCTGGATCAGTTCCTGCAGGACAGCACCAACCGGCGCGACGACGAGTACGGCGGAGCGGTGCAGAATCGCGCGCGGCTGCTGCTCGAGGTCACGGATGCAGCCATCCGCGTCTGGGGCGCCGGACGCGTCGGGGTGCATCTCGCCCCGCGCGGAGATGCGCACTCCATGGGCGATTCGGACCGCGCCTCGACCTTTGGCTACGTGGCCCGCGAGCTCTCGCAGCGCGGCATCGCCTTTCTCTGCGTGCGCGAGCACCTCGAGGGCGAGCGCCTCGGTCCGCAGCTGAAGCAGCAGTTCAGCGGCGCGTACATCGCCAATGAGAAGCTCACGCCCCAGAGCGCCCAGGCGCTGCTCGAGCGCGGCGAGGCCGACGCGGCGGCGTTCGGCCGTCTGTTCATCGCCAACCCCGATCTGGTCGAGCGCCTGCGCTGCGGTGCACCGCTCAACGAGCCGCGACCCGAACTCTTCTACTCGGGCGGGGCAGCCGGCTATACCGACTATCCGACGCTCGCCGCGAGCGCCTCGGCCGCCTGCGCGACCTGAGGCGCCTCAGCGTCCGAAGCTGAAGCAGGAATAGGCCTTGCCACCGATCCGCTCGCGGAACGTGGCCTGGCCCGGATCGTCCCCGGCGGCTCCGACGGCCACCATCAGCGGGATGAGGTGCTCGGCGCGCGGATGACAGGCGATGGCGTTCGGCGCCGAGCGCCAGCCGAGCAGCCGGTCGCGGCGCGCGTCCGGCTCGATGGCCGTGGCCGTCTCGACCAGCCACGCATCGAACGCGCCCGATCCGCCCTCCCCGCCGGCGAAGATCGCACGCAGATTGTGGTAGCTGCTGCCGCTGCCGATGATGAGCACCTGCTCGGCGCGCAACGGCGCAAGCGCCGCACCGATCGCCAGGTGCCGCGCCGGGTCGAGGTCGGCCGCGAGCGAGAGCATGACCACTGGAATGCGTGTCGCCGGATCGATGATGAGCATGGGCACGAAAACGCCGTGATCGAAGCCACGTTCGGCATCCTCGGCGGTCTCGATCCCGGCGGCCTCGAGCAGGCCGCGCACCCGTCCGGCCAGCCGGGGTGAGCCCGGCGCCGGATAGCTCAAGCGGTAGGTGTGGGGCGGGAACCCATAGTAGTCAAAGAGCATCGGCGGAAGCGCGGCCGTGCTCACCGTCGGCACGGTCCGCTCCCAGTGCGCCGAGACCATCACGATGGCGTTCGGGGCGGCCGGCAGGCTCGAGAGCAGCCCCGCGAGGTAGCCCTGCAGCCCCGCGTAGGCCTGCGGCCCGAACGGCGGCGGAAACTCCATCCAGAAACACGGACCTCCGCCGTGGGTGAGATACACCGTCGGCATGTGCGCCGCGCCGCTCATGCAGCACTCCTCAGCATTGGGTCGGCTCATGCTAGCATCCCGGCGCGATGCATCACGAGAGCGGCAGGCGCCACAGAGCCGGCGAGACCCCACCGGTCGAGCCGGGCGTACCGATACGCCTCGGCGAGCGGGTCTGGCGGGTGACCTGCACCAACGCCGGGCTGATGACCGGCCCGGGCACGAACAGCTACTTCGTCGGCGAGGCGGACCACTGGGTGCTCATCGATCCCGGTCCGGCCGACCCGAAGCACCTGAGTCTGCTGCAGCGCGCCGCCCCCGGGCCGATACGGCAGATTCTCGCCACCCATACCCATCCGGATCACTCCCCGGGCGCCGCGCCGCTCGGACAGCTCACGGGGGCCTCGCTTCTCGGTCGTCTCAGCCCCCATCCGCACGGACAGGACCCGAGCTTCCGGCCCGAGCGCGAACTTAAGGAAGGCGAGCTGCTCACGCTCGGCCGACGCGCCACGCTGCAGGTGCTGCACACGCCCGGCCACGCCTCGAATCACCTGTGCTTTCTGCTCGAGCCGGACGGGCTGCTGTTCACCGGGGATCACATCATCCAGGGCTCCACCGTCGTGATCGATCCACCCGATGGCGACATGAGTGCCTACATCGACTCGCTCAAGCGGCTGCTGCCGATGGACATCAGCGCCATCGCGCCCGGCCACGGCACCCTGATCACCTCGCCCCACCAGGCGCTGTGCGGCCTGCTCGCACACCGCCTGACCCGTGAGGGACAGGTGCGCGAGGCGCTGAGCGCGCAGCAACCCGCGAGCCTCGCGACACTCGTGGCCACCGTGTACGCGGACGTCCCCGCCTCGCTGCATGCGCTCGCCGAGCGCTCGCTGCTCGCGCATCTGCTGAAGCTCGAGACCGACGGCCGCGCCCGCCGCGACGGCCAGATGTGGCTCGCCGCGCACTGAGACCGGCCACTCAGGCCGCGGCGCGCTCGAAGCGCTGGGTCAGCTCCAACACCACCGGCATCGCCACCAGCACCAGCGGCAGCTGCACGATCGCCCCGGCGATGATCGCAATGGCGAGTGGCTGGAGCATCTGATCGCCCGAGCCGCTGACCGCCGCCCCGAGCGGCACCAGCGCGAGGATCATCGCCAGCGTGCTCATGGTGATCGGGCGCAGCCGGTTGAGCGCCGCCTCGTACAGCGCCGCGCGCAGCGGCATCGTGTTGGCGAGTGCCTGGTATTCGGACACGTAGAACACCGCCATCTCGGTCGAGATCCCGACGATCATCACCATGCCCATCATCGCCGTGATGTTGAGCTCGACCCCCGTCAGCCACAGCCCGACGAACACCGCGCCGGTGGAGATGAGCGAGCTCAGCACGATGACGATGGGGATGGTGAAGCGCTCGTAGAGGAACAGCAGCAGGATGATCTCCGCCACCAGCGCCGCGCCGAACACGCGGATCATGCCGTGGATGGCCATCTGCTGCTGCTTGTACTGACCGCCGAGGGTGTAGAAGACCCCCGGCGGCAGCAGGCCCGGTTTGTCGAGCACCTGCTTGACGGCCGCGATGGTCGAGCCG
This sequence comes from Pseudomonadota bacterium, assembly GCA_021815925.1. Taxonomy (GTDB): domain Bacteria; phylum Pseudomonadota; class Gammaproteobacteria; order Steroidobacterales; family Steroidobacteraceae; genus 13-2-20CM-66-19. The sequence continues at coordinate 6,674 of JAKAZL010000051.1, forward strand.
AGGTCGTGGCCACCGCCGATCTGCGCCGTGATCGGCACGATCTGCGCGAGATTGTCCCGGGTGAGTTGGGGTTGACCGGCCACGAAGCGCACCGTGGCCACACTCGCCAGACGCAGCATGCGTCCGCCCGGGGCACGGATCGGCAGATTGCCGAGCTGGCTGCGATACAGGCGTCGTTCGGGCGGACTCAACCACAGCCGAACGCCGATATCCTCCACCGTGCCGAGATAGCGCGTCACCACGGCCCCATGCAGATAGTGGTTGACCTGGCTGCGCACGTCCTCGACCGTCATGCCCTCCATCGCCGCCGCGGCCGGATCGACGTGAATGTCGAGCGCATCGCCAGCCGGAACCACCCCGTCGTTGACCGACGCCGGCTCGATCCCCGGCACGTGGCGGATCGCCGCGGCCACCCGGACGGCCACCCCGCCGAGCACCGAGGGATTCTTCGCGCTGAGGGAGATGACCACCGGCTGCCTGCGCCCCACCATGTCACCGATCATGTCGCTCATGAGCTGATGGGTATCGAAATCGATGCCCGGCACGTCGCGCGTGATCTTTTTGCTGATCTCGTCCATCACCGTCCAGATGTCAGGCCGCTTGGACGGATCGATCAGCCGCACGAAGAAATCGCCCTGGTACGTCTCGTTGAGATCCCCGCCGAGCCCCGCGCCCGTGCGGCGCGAGAACGTGTAGACATAGGGATCCTTGTGCAGGATGCTCTCGATCTCCTCCAGCTCGCGATTGGTCTCGTTGAGCGAAGTACCGGGCGCAGCCTGGTAATCGAGCACGAAGCCGCCCTCGTCCATGCGCGGCAGAAAGCCGCTGCCGACGTTGCGGTAGGCGACGTAGCCGAGCAGCAGCAGCACGAGCAGCGCCGGCGCCAGCAGCAGCGGCTTGTCGAACAGCCGGTTGAGCGCCCGGCCGTGGAGGCGCTTCAACGGCGTCTCCTTGCCGTGCGAGGGATCGTGGAAGGTCTTGAAATCGATCAGTCCCCGAGCCAGCAGCGGCACCGCGAACGCCGTGAGGATCAGCGAGATGATCAGCGCCGAGGCCATGGTCAGGGAGAGGAACTTGAAGAACGCCCCGGTGATGCCCGATAGGAAGGCGAGCGGAATGAAGATGATGATGGTGGCGAGGCTCGAGCCGAGCAGCGGCGTGAGAAACTCGCGCGCCGCGGTCAGCACGCTCTGATGCGGGTTCTCGAGCCCGGGCACGCCCGCGCGGCGCGCAATGTGCTCGATCATCACGATCACATCGTCGATCAGCAGACCGATCGCCGCGGCGATGCCGCCGAGGGTCATGATGTTGAAGGTCATGCCGAGCAGCGACAGCAGCAGCACGGTGATCAGCACCGACAGCGGCACCACCATCATCGCCACGAGCGTCACCCGCCAGTTGCGCAGGAAGGCGAGCAGCACGAGGGCGGCAAACACCAGTCCGATCAGGATCGCCTCCTCGAGCGCGGCGATCGAGGAGCCGACCATCTTGGTCTGGTCGTACCACTTGTACAGGTGAATCGCCTTCGGCTGCGTCTTCATGAACGCTGCGAGCCGCTGCTTGACCTCGCGCGCGAGCGTGATCGAGTCGGCCGTGTCCTGCTGATAGACGTCGAAGGTGACGGCCGGCTTGCCGTTGTCATCGACGAGCAGCCACTGGGGCACCGTCCCCATGGTGATCCGGGCGATCGCCCCGAGCCGCACGATGCCGTTGCCCGAAGTGCGCAGCGCCACCTGGCGCACCGAGCGCAGCGAGGTGAAGGCGTTGTCGTTGATGGCGAGATACAGCAGATCATTGTCCTCGAGCCGCCCGACCGCCTGCACGACATTGGTCTGGGCGAGGGCCTGGGACACCTCGGCGAGCGTCAGGCCGAAGGCACGCAGCTTCTCCACGCTCACCGACACCTGCACCTCGGGTGTCGCACCACCGAGCACCCCCACCCGGCGCACGCCCGGGATGCCGGTCAGCAGCGGAGTGATCTCGAACCGGGCGAGCTGGCGCAGCTGGGTCGGCGGCACGGTCTTGGAGATGAGCGCATAGGAAACGAACGGCATGATGACGTTCGGGCTCATCTGGATGATGTCGTAGCTGGTGCCCTTCGGCAGCGAGGGCAGCTCCTGGGCGAAGGCCGCATCCACCGCGAGCAGCGCCTGGTTCATGTTCGAGCCCCAGGGGAAATCAACGAAGATTTCCGCCGAGCCGCGCGAGGTCGTGGAACTGACGTCCTGCGCTCCGGGCACCGCGCGCGCGACCTGCTCGAGCGGCTCGGTCACATCGACCAGCATCTGCCGCGCCGGCATGCTGCCGGCGCTCACCTCGATGCGGATGCGCGGGAAGCTCGTGACCGGAAACAACCCCACCGGCAACGACAGGGCCGCGAAGATTCCGGCCAGCGCGAGGGCGAAAGCGACGGTGAGGAGCGAGCGCCGATGCCGCTCGACCCAAGCGGTGAAATTCACCGTGTCGTCCCCGCCGCGCCCTGCGAGGCCACGCGGATGCGCATGCCGTCATCGAGCTGGTAGTCGCCCGCGAGCACCACCGGCGCGCCGGGCTCGAGCGCACCGCTGATGATGTCCTGTGCGTGGTACTCATCGAGAATGCTCACCGGCACCTTGTGGGCGATCCCCTTGACGGCCTGCACCACGTACGGCTCGCCGCGCTCGTTCACCAGGATCGCCGCGTGCGGTACCAGAAATCCCTTGACCTGCGCGGTCGTGATGCGTGCCCGGGCGACCTCCCCGGGCATGAAGCGGCCGGCCGGCAGCCTGATCTGCACGGGCACAAGACCGCTGTTGGCGATGCTCGCCGCGCCACTCATCTCGACGCGGCCCTGGATCCACTGATCGGCACCGGTCGCCTGCACTTCGGCGGCATCGCCAGCGGCCATGGTGAGGGCCTGGGCCGGCACCACCCCGGCAGCCAGCACCAGGTGCTGCGGCGAGGTGAGCGTGAGCAACGGCGAGCCGGTCGTCACGATCGTGCCGGTCTCGGCGCTCAGCGCCGTCACGACCGCGGCAAACGGTGCGCGCAGCTCGTGCGGACCGGCGGCCCCGCTTGCGCGCAGCGCCGCGAGGTTGGCCTGCGCATCGAGCACGGACTTCTCGGCCGCGGCCAGCTGCGCCGCGGTGGCCAGATGCAGCGTGAACAGCTTGCGCGTGCTGCGCTCGAGCGCATTCGCGACGTGCAACGAGGAGAGCGCCTGGTGATAGGCCGCGGCCGACTGCGGGCTCGGCAGCACCTGAAGGAGCGCCTCGCCGGCGGCGACCCGCTGCCCGATGCGCACCGAGACCGTTCCGATCACCCCGGACTCCGCAGCCATCATGACGCGACTGCCGGTATTGCTCGGCTGCACCGTTCCGTAGGCCAGCACCACGTGCGGCAGGCTCCCGGTTCGCAGCGGCGTCAGCGTCACCAGCACGCTCGGAGCGGCATCGCCCGCCGCGGCAGCCGGCCGCGGCAGCGCCGTGGCGCCCAGTACGAGACAGAAGACCCAGGCAATCAAACGGCGTCTCATGGCGTCCTCATGACTTTTTTGCGGGCGAAACGATGCGCACCTGTGGCAGCCCGAGCCCGAGCTCCAGCGTGATGGCGATGCGCGCCTGGGCCAGGGTGCTCTCGAGCGTATTCGCCTCGAGCCGCCGCTCGAGGGCAGTGCTCTGGTAGTCCGTCAGCGAGCGCTCATCGATCGCACCGGAGGCATAGGCACGCCGTGCCGCACCTGCCAGGCGGGACGCCTCGGCCGCGGCGCGGCGCGCCTGCCGGACATCGCGGCGCAACCGGCGGATCTGTGCGGACAGCCCGTTGACCGTGCCCACCGCCGCGTCGAGCCGCGCCTGGTACTGCGCATGCAGCACCCGCCGGGTCGCACGCGTCGCACCGATCTGTCCCTGATTGCGATCGAACAGCGGCAGATTGAACTGCGCGGTGGGGCCACCGTTGCGCACGTTGCCGTTGTCCTGATCCCATTGGGCACCCAGCACCAGGGCCGGGAACTGACCGATGATCGCCGTGCGCACGTCCTCGTCGGCCGAGCGATAGCCCATCTGCAGCGCGAGCAGATCGGGCCGGCGCTCAGCGAGCGTGGCGAGCAGCGGCGCGAGATGGCGCGGCAGCGGCGCAAGATGCGGCGCGGCGATCGCGAAGCGTACCGTCGGGGCGAGGCCGAGCAGCGCATCGAGCGCCTGCCAGGCGCGCAGCTGTGCCAGGCGCAGGCTCGCCAGGCTCTGCTCGGCAGCCGCCTCGGCGGCCAGTATCGAGGACAGCGTGCTCAGATCGAGGCTGCGGCTCGCAGCGGCAGCGCGCGCGGCGCGCGCCTCCACCGCCAGCAGCTGCGCCTCGCGGCGGCTCGCCTGCAGCGAGGCATGACCCCAGTACAGCTCGAGCGCGAGCACCCTCGCCTGCTGCGCGACCTGCCACTCCCGCCACAGCAACTCGGCGTTGACCTGCTCGAATGCGAAGCGGGCCGACTTCACCCGTGTGTGGTACGTGATGAGCGCCGTGACGTCCTCGGAGAGCGTGGCCGTCCAGCTCGGTGCGACGCCCGCTCCGCCGAGCTGCGGCTCGTAGACCAGGCCCGCGACCGGATTGGGCAGTAGCGAGGCCTGCAGCAGCGCGGCCTGGGCACCGGCCAGATAGCCGCCCTCGGTGCGCAGCGCCGGATCGTTCAGCACGGCCAACAACCCGATGTCCCCCGGGCTCAGCGGCCGGTTCACCTCGATGCGCCGCGCCGCCGCACCCCGCTCGAGCGGCGGCACCTCGGTGCGCAGCGCGCTCAGATCGCCGGCCAGGTGGGCGCGGCGCGGTAACGGCAGGGCATGGTATGTGGCGCAGCCGCTGATGAGCGAGGCCGCGACGAGCGCCCCGAAGCGGGCCGGTCGCCACAGCGCGGAGTGCGACTCACGCAGCCGGGCACGGATCGTGCGGGCCGCACTGCGGCCGGTACCGCCAAACCGGGACATCGCCTCTTGCGCTCCTCCGGAACATTGCCCTAGGGGCCGCAATCTCTGTGCGGCCAGCCCGCGTACACTGCCAGCCATTGCTGACCAAGTCCTGACGAGCGCCGGGCGGCCGGTGCGCGGATAATGGCTATGGTACGAATGTCCCGCCGCAGGCGCGAGCACCATGAGAGTTTTGCTGGTCGAGGACCACCAGGCCATCCGCGAGATGATCGCCGATCACCTGCGCGAGCGGGGCTTCGCGGTCGATGCGTTCGAGCGCGGCGAGCACGCGCTCGCCGGTGCGCGCGTCGCACCTTTCGACGCGGTGGTGCTCGATCTGGGCCTGCCCGATATTGACGGCATGCAGCTGCTGATGGCGCTGCGCACCGTGCAGCCCGAGGTGCCCGCCATCATCGTCACCGCCCGCGACGGGGTGGAGGAGCGGCTGCGCGGGCTGAACTCCGGTGCCGACGACTACATCGTCAAGCCCTTCAACCTGCTCGAACTCGAGGCACGGCTGCGCGCGGTGCTGCGCCGCGTGGGCAGCCGGCGCGAGACGCGCTACAGCCTCGGCGGGGTAGCCTTCGACACCGTCTCGCGCGAGGCGACAGTGCTCGGCAGACCGCTCGATCTGACGCGGCGCGAGGCCGCGCTGCTCGAGGAGCTGCTGCGCGTGCCGGGCCAGGTGCTCACCAAGGACCGGCTGGAGGATCGGCTCTACGCGATGGAGGACGCCGGCAGCGCCAATGCGCTCGAGGCGGCGGTGTCGCGCCTGCGGCGCAAACTGGCGCAAGCGCACGCCGCGGTATCGATCGAGACCAAGTGGGGCATCGGCTACCGCCTGATCGAGGAGCCCTCGGCATGAGCCGCTCGCACAGCCTGCGGTTGCGTCTGCTCGGGGTGATGTTCGCCCTGTTCGCCCTCGGCCTCGGCGCCTCGTTCGTCTCCTACCGCCTCGAGGTACACAACATCATCGACGGGCTGCAGGCACGCACCCTGCAGAACCAGGCCCGTGAGCTGCTCGAGGGTCTGCGCTTCGGGGCACCGGGCGCGGTGCGCATCGATCTGCCACGCGACTGGCAGCGCGCGTACGCGGACCCGTCGCGGGGCTTCACGTTCACGGTGTTCGGCCCCGACCATCGAGCGCTCGCCTGGTCGAGCAATCTCGCGGCCCCGCTGCCGTTCATCCCGGTCGATGCGCGCGGAACGATCGGCCCGGTGGAATTCATCGGCGTCGGCTCCGGCAAGCAGCCGATCGTGGCGGCCCGCGCCCCGGGCGGACGCAGCATCGTCGTTGCCCGTCGCAACATGAGCCGCGATACGCTGGTCGACAGTCTGTTCGAGGAGGACTCCGAGCATGTCTCGGTGCTCATCGTCTTCGCCCTGCTCGCACTCGGACTGATGTGGCTGATCAGCGGCTGGAGCCTGCAACCGATCGAGCGCGCCTCGCGGGAAGCGGCCCGCGTCGGGCCGCAGCAGCCGGACTTGCGCATCCCGGCTGGCGGATTGCCGCGTGAGATCCAACCGCTCGTGGAGGCGGTCAACGGCGCACTCGACCGCCTCTCGCGCGCGTACGCGATCGAGCGGCGACTGACGGCCGACGCCGCACACGAGCTGCGCACGCCGCTCGCGGTGCTGAACCTCAGGCTGCAGCGCGCTCGCCTGACCGGCAGCACGGACTGGCCGGCCGTCGAGCGCGAGTTGAGCCAGATGGGCCGGCTGGTCGAGCAGCTGATCGATCTCGCCCGCAAGGAATCCCTCTCCTACGAGCGGCGCGAGGAATCGCTACCGGTGGTGAATCTGTCGCGCCTGATGCGCGAGGCCGCCGCGCAGGTCCTGCCGCTGATGGAGGCGCAGGGGCGGCGCCTCGAGGTGAACGTGCCGGACGCCGTACACATCCACGGACGCGCCGATGATCTTCGCGACATGGTGCGCAATCTCCTCGATAACGCTCTGGTGCACGGCCGCGGCACGGTGAGCGCACGCATCATCCCGGCGTCCGCCGAGAATGAGGCGCTGCGCATCGAGGTACGCGACGAGGGAGCCGGGGTGCCGGCGGGACAGGAGGAGTCGGTCTTCGAGCGCTTTCACCGGATCAATGCGCAGGCACCGGGCTCCGGGCTCGGCCTCGCCATCGTGCGCCAGGTGGCGCGCAGCCACGGCGGCGATGCGCGCTTCATGCCCGGCGAGGGCCGCATCGTCGTGCAGCTGCCGGCACCGAGTGAATCGTCGCCGGGACGCGCGCGCACCCGGTTGAAATCCGTGCCCGCCGCCCCGATGAACGGCTAGCCCGGCACGGAGAGAAAACATGATCGAAGTCACTCAGAGCACGTTCGCGCAAGAAGTTATCGAGGCCTCGCGGCAGGTTCCCGTGCTGGTGGATTTCTGGGCGCCGTGGTGCGGACCGTGCCGCGCCCTCGGCCCGGTGCTCGAGCGGGTCGAGATCGCCCTCGGTGGACGGTTCAAGCTGGTCAAGGTCAACTCCGACGAGAACCCGGAGCTGTCCCAGCAGTTCATGGTGCGCAGCATCCCCTACGTGCTCGCCTTCGTCGACGGCAATCCGGTCGACGGGTTCGTCGGGGCGCTGCCCGAGGGGCAGGTGCGGGAGTTTCTCGAGCGACTGCTGCCGGGCTCCTCCGAGGCCGAGCGGCGCCGCGCCCACCAGCTGATCGGACAAGGGGATTTCCCCGGCGCGCTCGGCGCGCTGCATGCGGCCATCGAGGCCGACGCCGGCAATGACGAGGCGCGACTCGACCTGGCCGAGGTGCTGCTGAATCGCCTGCCGGGGACGCCGGATACGAAACAACTGGCTGAGGCGGACGTGGCGCTCGCAGCGCTCGGGGCGCGCGGCCAGGCCGACACACGCTTCGCCGCCCTCAAGTTGCGCCTTGCCAGTCTGCGCGCGGCGGCCGACTTACCCGATCTCGAGACTCTGCGTGCGCGGGTCGCTGCCGACGCGGCCGATCTGCAGGCGCGCTCGGCGCTCGCGCAACGCTACATCGCCGATGGCGAGCTCGAAAAGGCGCTCGAGGAACTGCTGGAGGTGATCCGGCGCAACCGCCAGTACAACGACGGTGCCGCCCGGCAGACTTTCCTGTCCGTCCTGGATCTTGCGGCCGACCGTCCGGCGCTGGTCAAGGATTACCGCAAGCGTCTGTCGTTGGTCCTCAACTAGGACACCGGATCTCGCCGGCGGACCGGCTGGGCGAGGCGCAGAACCTGAGCCGCGCGCAGTATCGCCCACGCACAAGGGAAACTCACGGCAGCACCCGGCGGCGAGCCGCCCCGTCACCTGCGGCGCAACGCGGGTCCACCGCCAGATACACGCCCCGATCCGGCCGGGGCAGTCAGGCTGACCTTCGTCGCGGCCCCCTCGATCGTCATTCGGATCGCCTCGGCAATGGCCGCTGCAACACTACCGCGACCATTCGGCTGGAATTGATAGTAACTCTCGAATTGGTACGGCATTCCGTCGACATCGAAACTCAGCCAGGTGACGATGACATCGTTTCCGCCCGTAATTTCTGACGCATAGTACTCTCCCTCATGAGCATTATCGCAGCCGACCTGATGCTCCTTGGGGTTGTGTCTGATCTGCAGCGGATCCGTAACCAGGATTATTTTCTTGAACGTGAACACGTTCTTGTTGACGTCCCCGGACTGCGCAATGGCACCACCGATGATGCCGCCTATGGCACCTCCGGCGACGTGGAGCATGGCAAGCCGATAATTGAAGTAGACGTCGAAGCGCCTCAGGACGACGCGATGTCGGGTAACGCCCGGCAATGACTTCGCCAAAAGCGCAGCGAACATCTGCGCACGTGGCGGATGGAATTCGTCCGGCGTCTCATAGTGGATGCCGTATCGGCAACTGTAGATGTTTCCCTCGCCGGCCAGAAAGCCCGGATAGTCATCCGGTTTGCTCCGATCGACGACGTAGTCGGATCTGAAGCGCTTGAGTCCAGGCATCGTGACCGTGTGCTGCAAGGTCGCACACCCGGATAGCCCGATGATCATCGCCGCGCAGAACGCAATCCGTCTCATGGCCTCGCCCCCCCGCACAGTCACGCAGCCAGGATCGCCCCGAGATGCAGCGCCGAATGCCGGAGCGGAAATGGAAGTCCGACCACGGCACGCCCGCCCATTGTCATTTCGCGCGCAGCGATTTGAATCGCCCCGCCCCCTTGCGGGAACATCGACCGGCGCCAGCGAATCCCCCCGCACGACTCCGATCCGACGTGAGCCATCACGCCGACGCCCCCCAATTCCTGCCGCCCGGCATCCCATACCCACGGGGATTCCCGGTAATGATCACGACGAACTGGTCCGATACAGGACTCGCCTTCAGCTGCGTGCAACCCGCGCTGCGGTCGATTCTCGGGGGGATCTTATTCGAGATCCAACTATGCGTCCCATGGCGCCCCCTCCCTGCTCACGGTTCGCCCGAGCATCGCACGGGAGGGTGTCGTTTGCAAGGCAGGCCGCCCCGTCTGTCGTAGCGGCGACTCTACGACAAGCCCAACCTGTAGGAATCGCCCCCGCCTCCGGTACTCCACAGCGATTGGGCTTCTGACATTCGTGGCACGGGACGCCGTGGCGCTATTCGGTCGGTTCAGGGAGCAGCGTCACCAGACATCCAACCAGGCGTTCCATGCGAAGGTGCTCAAGGGCACGCCATGCCCCGACTGTGCGCGCATCGGCAGTGTCGGAGGGATTCACGGTTGCTTCGCGCACCGCATCGAGCAACTCGTCGAGCACCGCACCGAGCTCACTCGTGCGCGCATCGTGCGTGGTCCAGCCGAGTTGACGTCACGCACGGCGGTAGGACTCGGGCTCAGCCGTAGCGCGTGCGAGCGCTTCGAGCTTGCGCAGCCGCACCGTGTCTTCCCGCATCAGTTGCTCGCGAAACAATCCGGGCTTTTCCGCGATGCAGTTTTCGAGCTCACAGATTCATAGGCCCTCGCCGCACGACAGTGCAGCCCAACCGTCATGCGCAAGCAACGGCGGGCCGCACTGCAAGCCCGAGAAGCGGGCCGGCGCGCACTCGCTCACGCGAGTGCACGCTTGAATGCATTGCGGAGCATCGTTGGCCTGCGCGAGAAGACCCTCTCGCGATCGGCACCGCTCGGCAGCAATCCGGA
>JAKAZL010000139.1 GCA_021815925.1 Pseudomonadota bacterium
AGCAGCCGCAGCCGCTCGACCCGCACGGTGAGCTCCCCGGTCTTGGTGCGAAACAGCTGGCCGCTCGCCCCGAGGATGTCCCCGGCGTCCCAGCCCTTGAACGCCTCGTAGAGCTCGGCGCCGAGTGCGTCCTTCTGCAGAAACAGCTGGATCTGGCCGGTGCGGTCAGCGAGGGTGGCGAAGCTCACCTTGCCCATCACCCGCTTCAGCAGCATCCGCCCGCCCACGGTCACCCGTGTCGGATTGGCCTCGAGCCACGCATCGGTGCGCTCCCCGAAGGCGTCCTGCAGCTGTCCGGCGAGCGCATCGCGGCGGAAATCGTTCGGAAAGGCCGCGCCGCGCTCGCGCAGCGCGCCGAGCTTGGCGCGCCGTTCGGCAATCAGCTTGTTCTCGTCGGTCGTGTCTGTCATGGCCTGCCTACAACCCCGCCTTGAGCGAGGCCTCCAGGAATTGATCGAGATCCCCATCGAGCACCGCGGTGGTGTTGCCCACCTCCACGAGCGTGCGCAGATCCTTGATGCGCGACTGGTCGAGCACGTAGGAGCGGATCTGGTTGCCCCAGCTCACATCGGACTTGCTCTCCTCGAGCACCCGGGCGGCGGCGTTGCGCTTGTTCACTTCCAGCTCGTACAGCTTCGCCTTCAGCATCTTCATGGCCGTGGCGCGGTTCTTGTGCTGGCTGCGCTCGTTCTGACAGGCCGCCACGATGCCGGTGGGCAGGTGCGTGATGCGCACCGCCGACTCGGTCTTGTTGACGTGCTGGCCGCCAGCGCCCGAGGAGCGGTACACGTCGGTCTTCAGGTCCGCCGGGTTGATGTCGATCTGGATGTCCTCATCGACCTCCGGGGAAACGAACACCGAGGCGAACGAGGTATGGCGGCGGTTGCCGGAGTCGAACGGGGACTTGCGCACCAGGCGGTGCACGCCGGTCTCGGTGCGCAGCCAGCCGTACGCGTACTCCCCGCGCACCTCGACGGTGGCGCTCTTGATGCCGGCCACCTCGCCGGGACTGGAGTCGATCACCTCGCAGGTGAAGCCGCGCGCGGCGCCCCAGCGCAGGTACATCCGCAGCAGCATCTGCGCCCAGTCCTGCGCCTCGGTGCCGCCGGCGCCGGCCTGGATGTCGAGAAAGGCGTTGTGCGAGTCCATCTCGCCGCGGAACATCCGCTTCAGCTCGAGCCGGCGCACCGCCGCCTCGAGCGTGCCGGCCTCGCGCTCGATGTCCTGCGCGGTGGCCGCATCGTTCTCCCCCTCGGCGAGCGCCAGCAGCTCCCCGGCGTCGCGCAGCCCGGTGTCGACCCGGTCGATCGCCTCCAGGTCCGTGCTCAGGCTGGCCCGTTCCCGGCCGAGCAGCTGCGCGCGCTCGGGCTGGGACCACACCCGGGGGTCCTCCAGCTCGCGCGCAACCTCCTCCAGGCGCTCTTTCTTGCGATCGTACTCAAAGAAACCCCCGGAGAGCGCCCATGCGCTCCTCGAGATCTTTGAGCTGACGCTTGAGCGGATTGAGTTCCATCGTGGGCTGCCCGTTTGAAAGACGCGATTGAGCCCACCATGCTAACGGGCCGGTGCCGGAATTGCCACACGCGCACAGCGCGCGGCGCCTACGCCGGCAGCAGGTGATCGACGAGCAGCTGCAAGCGCCGCTCGCCCTGGTATTCGTTGACGTCGAGCCGGTAGACCAGGCGCAGCTCGCCCTGGGGCAACTCGGTGCGCGAGTGCGGGTCGAGCAGGTTGAATGCAATCGCATCGAAGGTGCGGTTGCGCGCTCCCTGCACCCACAGCTTCACGTGGCGCTCGCCCACCACGCGGGCCTTGCGCACCGTGAACACCCCATCGAAGCTCGGCTCCGGGAACGCCTGGCCCCAGGGTCCCCCGGCGCGCAGCGCCTCGGCCGTCTCGAGCGCGATCTCCTCCACGGCGAGCTCCCCGTCCGTCTCGATCGCATCGGCGGGCGAGCCGCCCTGCGGCCAGGCGGCGACCTCGGCGTCGAGGAGCGCCGCGAACTCATCGAGCCGTGCGTAGGGCAGCGTCAGCCCGGCGGCCATCGCATGCCCGCCGAAGCGCACGATCAGGCCCGGATGGCGCGCATCGAGCTGCGCCAGCACGTCGCGGATGTGCACGCCGCTCACCGAGCGCGCCGAGCCGCGCAGCTCGCCATCGCCACCGAGCGCGAAGGCGATGACCGGCCGGCGCACCCGCTCCTTCACCCGGCTCGCCACCAGCCCGACCACGCCCTGGTGCCAGCTCGCATCGAACAGGCACACCGCGCTGCGCTGCACGGGGGCGCCCCGCGGCTCATCGAGCACCCGCACCGCGGCGAGCGCCTCGGCCTGCATGCGCGCCTCGATCTCGCGCCGCTCGCGGTTCAGCGCATCGAGCCGCTGGGCGAGCGCGGCGGCCTGCTCGGGCTCCTCGAGCAGGCATTGGATGCCGATCGACATGTCATCGAGTCGCCCCGCCGCGTTCAAGCGCGGCGCCACCGCGAAGGCCAGATCCGTGGCCGTCAGGCGCTCGAGCGGGCGGCCGGCCGCCTCGAGCAGCGCCCGGATCCCCGGGACGCAGCGCCCGGCGCGGATGCGCCTCAGACCCTGCTCGACCAACACGCGATTGTTGCGGTCGAGCGGCACCAGGTCGGCCACGGTGCCGAGTGCCACCAGATCGAGCCACTGCGCCGGGCTCGGCGCCTCGGCGCCGATCAGCCCGGCCGCCTCGAGCCGCCGGCGCAGCGCGGCCAGCACGTAGAACGCGACGCCCACCCCGGCGAGGGCGCGGCTGGCGAAGCGGCTGCCCGGCAGGTTGGGATTGACGATGACGCGCGCGGCGGGCAGCTCGCGGCCCGGCAGATGGTGATCGGTGATGAGCACCCCGATGCCGAGCGCACGCGCCGCCTCGACGCCGGCGAGGCTGGCGATGCCGTTGTCCACCGTGACGATCAGGCTCGGGGAGCGCTCGGCCGCGACGCGCACGATCTGCGGGGTCAGGCCGTAGCCGAACGTGAAGCGGTTCGGCACGAGAAAATCCACCTCGAAGCCCCAGGCGCGCAGCGCGCGCAGCATCAGCGCGCTGCTGGTGGCCCCGTCGGCATCGAAGTCCCCGACCACGAGGATGCGCCCCGCGGCCCGCTCGGCGAGCAGCAGCTCGGCGGCCGCATCGACCGACTCCAGCGTACTCACCGGCCAGAGGTGCTCGAGCGCGGTGTCCAGCTCCTGCGCGCTGCGCACCCCGCGCGCGCGGTACACGCGGCTCAGCACCGGATGCAGTCCCGCCCCGAGGAACTCACCACCGGCCGCCAGATCACGGCGCACGACCCGCAGCCTCACGCCAGCGCCTCCAGT
>JAKAZL010000052.1:0-12243 GCA_021815925.1 Pseudomonadota bacterium
TTCGCACGCGATCCGAGCGTCGCGCATCTGATCGGACTGAAGCCGGGCGTACCGGTGGGCGACTGGCGCGACAGCAACACCGGACTCGGCGGCGGGTATTACCCCTATGACGTCAATGCGGCTCTGGTGCCGGCGGCGCTCGAGGCGACCGCCCGGCTCTATGCCAGCGGCCTGCTCGATCCATACCTCTCGGCCTCCGAGCGCGCGCAATTTGCCGAGGCGGCCCGCCTGGCCCGCACCTGGAGCCGCCGCGCCCCGCCACTGTTCGATGTGACGGTGTCGAACACGGCGGCGGTGCAGGACGTGAGCCGCTACGCGGCCGTCGAGGGCATCCCGGCGCAGCCGGCCGTGCACTCGCTCGGTCGAGCGGCAGTGACGTTCCCTGCGCTGTCACTGAGCCGGGCCGGCCGGCCGGTTCCCGTGCTGCAGTCGGACATCGGCTACCTGTTGCTGTTCGGCAAGCCCGCGGCCGGCGATCTGGACCAGCTGGTGAGCGCCGTGATGCGCCCCTTTCCCGCCGGACTGATCACCGGCGCCGGCCTGGTCGTGGCCGATCCCGCCTTCGCTCCGCAGTCTCTCCAGAGCGAATTCACGCGTCACGCCTACCACGGTACCGTCGTGTGGTCCTGGCAGCAGGCGCTGCTCGCCGCAGGTCTGGCGCGGCAGCTGCAACGCACCGATCTGCCGCCGGCGGTACGGGCACGACTGCGCTCGGCCGAGCGCACACTCTGGCGCGTCATCGATGCGACCCGCTCGATGGCCAACACTGAGCTGTGGTCGTGGAGCTACCGCGCGGGCCGCTATCACATCCGACCGTTCGGCTCGGCGAGCTCGGACGCGTCCGAGGCCGACGCCGCGCAGCTCTGGAGTACCGTGTATCTGGCGATCCGGCCGCCGAGCGACCTCGGGCGCAGGGGTGCGGGAGCGCGGCATTGACACGCCGCGGGCGCCTCGCGTTGCGATCGCTGCATGCCGCGGCGCTCGTGGGCGCGGCGCTCGTGGGCGCGGCCATCGGCCCGGCGCGGGCCGCCGCGGGGTTCCGCTTGACGGTGACCGCAGGCGGACTTGCGGATTACTTCCCGGGCATGCTGGGCAACGGCTACCTCGGTACGCTCACCGCCCCGCGCGGTACCGAGGCGACACAGACCTACATGGTAGGGCTGATGGACCGCACCCCCGGCGACATGGCCCGGCCTGCGCTGTTGCCGGGCTGGAACGCCATAGACTTCAATCCCGATCCGACGCAGAGTCCGGCGGGTTGGCTGAACCGCGCACCGCTCAGCGCAGCGCGCTTCCAGCACTACCGACAGACGCTCGACCTGCATGACGCGACGCTGACGACACGCTACCGCTACCTCGAGGGCGCTCGGCGCACCGCCGTCACGGTGGTCAGCTTCGTCAGCCAGACGCAGCCGCACCTGGCGGTGGTGCGGCTGCGGATCACTCCGCAGTACAGCGGCCGAGTGACGGTGTCGTTCCCGCTGACCGAATGGAAGGCGCATGCACCGCGCTTCGCACTCGGGCGTCTCTCCGGTGCGCAGCTCGAGCGTGCCCTGGCGGCCGACGGTCTATCATTGACGCCGCGGGCGCCGGCCACGCCCGACCGCGCTGCACTGTGGTACCCAGGGCATCTCGCCGTGCTCGCCTCCGGCGGGTCGGCCCCTACGCGCACGCTCTGGCTCACGGGCAGGGCGCGCGGCGGCCTGCCTGTCGCGATGGCCGTCGCGGTCGCGTTGCCGCAGACCGCCGTGCAATCGCTCACGCTGCGCCGCTCGCCGGGCCGCCTGGCGATCGTCGCGAGCGTGAACGTAGAGCGGGGACGCACCTATGCGTTCACCAAGTACGTCACCATGTCGCGTGCCGGCTGGGGCGGCGCGGCGGCGGCCGATGTGCGCCTGGCCCGTCTCGCGCGCGTGGACGGATTCGCCGCACTGCGCGTCCAGCAGCGCGCCGCATGGCGGCGACTGTGGCGGGCCGATATCCGCATCGCCGGGGACCCGAAGGCGCAGCAGGTCGCGCACTCGGCGCTGTACTACCTGTTGGTGAATACGACGCCGGACACCGGCTGGGCGGTGGGCCCCTGCGGACTGACGCTGTGCTACGCGGGGCACGTTTTCTGGGACAGCGACACCTGGGTCTACCCCGCGCTGTTGCTGCTGCATCCGCGGCGCGCCCGTTCGCTGCTTGCATTCCGCGAGCGCACGCTCGCCTCTGCCGAGGCGCGCGCCCGGCGGCACGGTTACGCGGGCGCCATGTACCCGTGGGAATCGGATCCGTTCAACGGCAGCGACCAGACACCGTACTCGGCGCGCGCATTGTCATTGACCGAGATCCACGTCGACGCCGAGATCGCGATCGCCCAGTGGCAGTATTACCTCGCGACGCTCGATCGCGCCTGGCTGCGCGCGCACGGCTGGCCGGTGATCCGCGCGGCAGCACAATTCTTCGCCAGCCGCGCGACCTATGATGCGCAGACGCATCGCTACGGGATTCTGCACGTCACCTCGGTATCCGAGTCGCACGGGGACATTCCGAACGACACCTACACGAACCTCGTGGCGGCCAAGGCGTTGCGGATCGCTGCGGCCGCGGCGGGCGTGCTCGCAGTGAAGGCCGATCCGCGTTGGCGCCGCATCGCCGATGCTCTACAGATACCACTCGCCGCCGACGGGCGGCATCACTTGCCCTACCAGCAATCCGGCGCCGCAGCCGGCAGCAAGGCCTTCGGCGGCGGTCCGCTGCCGCTGCTCTTTCTACCGGCGCTTGACCTGCGCATGCCGCCGGCGCTGCGGCGCGGCGATTACGACTTCGCGGTGCGGCCGATACCCTCGTCCCGCCTGGCGCGCACCAGCATGGGCATTCTGCCGTGCGTCGCGGCAGCCGACGAGGTGGGCCGCGGCGCCGAGGCTGGCCGGCTCGTGCAGCTGTACCTGACCGGCGCTACGCTGAAGGCGCCGTTCAACGTCAGGACGGAAACCTCGACCAACAACGTCGGTCCGTTCCTGACCGGCTCGGGCGGCTATCTGCAGAGTCTGATCTTCGGTCTGACCGGGCTGCGTATCCGCGCCGCCGGGCTGCTCGAGGCATACCCTGCGGCGCTGCCGCACGGCTGGCACTCACTGACGCTGCGCGGGGTGAGCTTCCGGGGGCATCGCCTGGACATCACGCTCCACCGTGCCGCCAATGGCTCGGTTCGGATCCGACGGAGCATGCAATGAGCGCACTGACCTGCCGCGCCGTTCGCGTGGGCCTCGCGGGAGCCCTCGCACTGCTGCTCAGCGCCTGCGCGCACGAGACCCATCCCGTGCAACGCGGCTCGAGCATCGTCGCGGGCCGGGCGCGGTTCGAATTTCTGACACCCTCACTGGTGCGCCTGGAATACGCGCCCGATCGGGTATTTGTGAATGCCCCGTCCGTCGTGGTGCGCAAGCGCAGCTGGCCGGCCGTCGCGGTGCGGCTGCGCACACGGCGCGGCTGGCTCATCGCCTCGAGCGCTGCGCTGACGGTGCGCTATCGGTTGCATTCAGGGCGGTTCGTGCCGGGCAATCTCGAGGTCAGTTGGAAGACGACGAGCGGCGCGCGGCGGCATTGGCATCCGGGGCAGCGCGACCCGCTCAACCTCGGTGGACTGACCTACTCGCTCGACAACGTCAGCAGCGCCAACCTGCCGCCCGGCCGGCCCGCGCTCGACAGCCCGGTGAATGACATCATTCCGGGCATCGACGTGCGGCTCGCTCCCGCACAGCCGGGACTGCTCAGCCGTTCGGGGTACGGGCTGATCAACGACAGCGCCACGCCGGTGTGGAATGCCGCCCATACGTGGATCGAGCCGCGTCGCCCAGGCGGCGGACAGGACTGGTATCTGTTTGCGTACGCCTCGCACTACCGGCGCGCACTGCGCGAGTACGCCGAGCTCTGCGGGCCGGTACCCATGGTTCCGCGCTACGTGCTCGGCCCGATGGTCACGGATCTGAACTTCGAGTACTTTCCCGGTTCGCCCGCGGTACGCGATCCGGCCTTCGCCCGGTACGGCGAGCGGCACATCGAGCGCGAGCTCGAGCGGCTGCGACGCGAGCGCATTCCAGTCGACACGCTGGTGCTGGATTTCGGTTGGCACAACTATGGCTGGCAGGGCGGCTATGATTGGAGCCCGCTCATTGCCCATCCGCTGCGCTTCATGCGCTGGTTGCACGTGCACGGCTTCAAGCTTGCGCTCAACGACCATCCGGGCTACGCCAACACCAAGGAGAGTGGTCTCTCCTACCACGACAGCCATGCGCCCGAGGTGCTGCGCGATCTGGGGTTGCCCGAGCCGCCGCGGCCGACGTTCACACTCGATCTGAAGGGGCACTGGCGCTTCAGCCCCGGCCCCTATGTTCCCGGCGGTGCGGACACGGCGCGCTGGCATCCGGTCCGGGTCGGCTTCAGCTGGCGTACGCAGGGACTGCGCGGACAGGATGGCACCGCCTGGTATCTCGCTACGGTGGATGTGCCGGCCAGCGCGCCGCGGCACTTGTATCTCTATCTCGGTGCGGTGACGCAGTCCTATCAGCTGTTCGTCAACGGCAATCGCGTGGAGCACAGCCACGCGCAATGGCCGCGGCGATTGACCACGGCGGATCTGTCGCAGGCGCTCGTGCGCGGTCGCACCAATACGCTGGCGTTGCGCGTGCAGTCAGGCCCGCGGGGCGGTGGGCTGATGCTCGGTCCGACCGCCATCCGCAATCTCCTGCCGCCTGCGCCGATCCGCTTCAACCTCGCCGACGCGCGGCAGGCGGCCGTGTTCATGCGCGATCTGCATGCGCCGCTCGTGCGCGAGGGCGTGGATTTCTGGTGGGTGGACGGCGGCAGTGGCGCGGCGCGCATGCCGGGCCTGAATCCCCAGCTGTGGACCAATGAGGTGTATGACCGGGCCGCGCGGCGCGAGAGCGGCGCGCGGCCGTTCATCTTGGCGCGTTACGGGGGCTGGGGCAGTGAGCGCTATCCGGCCTTCTTTACCGGGGACACTTACTCCGAGTGGCCGGTGCTCGCCTACGAGGTTGCCTTCTCGGCCCGCGGCGGCAACGAGCTCATCGACTACGTCAGCCACGACATCGGCGGGTTTCACGGGCGCAAGATCCCCTTCGATCTGTATGCGCGCTGGATCGAATTCGGCGCGTTCGGCCCGCTGCTGCGCATGCACAGTGCGCACGAGAATCCGTTCGAGGGCAATCTGCGCATGCCCTGGACGTACGGGGCACGGGGCGTTGCTCTGATGCGCCGCTATTTCACGCTGCATACCGAGCTCATCCCTTATCTCTACACCTATGCCTGGATCGCGCACCGGCGGGCGCTGCCGATCCTGCGTCCGTTGTACCTCGAGGGCGTCACTGGTGCCGAGGCGTATCGCCATCCGCACGAGTATTTCCTCGGCGATGAGCTGCTGGTCGCTCCGGTGCTGGATGCGAGCGGCGTACGGTCGGTCTACCTGCCTCCGGGCCAGTGGATCGAGCTGTTCACCGGTGTGCACCTCGCGGGTGCTCAGACCGTCACCGCGCACTACGGCACGAGCGACACGCCCGTGTTCGTGCGTGCCGGATCGGTCATTCCCGAGCAGGCGCCGAGCGCCTACTCCGACGCCCGGCGGCTCGATCCGCTCGTGCTGCAGGTGTATGGCTCGGGAGACGGGCGGTTTGACCTGTACCAGGACGACGGTGTCTCGATGGCGTACCGCCAGGGGCGCTACGCACTCACGCCCATCGCCTACCGCACGCGGGCCGGGCTGCACAGCCTGCGGATCGGACCGACCCGCGGGGCATATCGCGGGCAGCTGGCCTCGCGAGGCTATATGCTGCGCATCCATACCCGGCGACGGCCCGGGGCGCTGACGGTCGACGGGCGCGGCATCAAAGGGCTGCGCTGGGATGCGGCGCGGGGCGTCGCACAGGTTCGTCTGCCACAGAGCAGCATTCGCCAACAAGTGGTGATCACATGGCGCTGAGTCCATCCGAATCCAGAGGCGCGCCGCCCGCGGGCGGCGCCCCGCCGCTCGAATCCTACGATCTGTTCCCGACCCGGATCTGGCAGACGCGACTCGCGGTACTGCGCCCGAAGCTGCCGGAGTGGGTCGCCTGGGTGCATGCTCTGCGCGCCGAGTACCCGGAGCCGGCGGGCCGTACCAACCGCAACGGCTGGAACAGTCAAGACATGACGGTGCTCGAGCGGCCGCAGGTTGCACCGCTGCGCGAGGCGATACGCCTCTCGTGCGAGCGCGTGCTCGGTGAGATGGGGCTCGGAAAGCAGCGCTTCAAGCTGCAGTCGTGGGTGAACCTGCACGACCGGGGCGGGTTCAACTACCTGCACATGCACGAGGGCTCGCTGTTGTCCGGGACGTTCTATGTACAGGTACCGCCGCGCTCCGGCGCACTGGTGTTCCGCGATCCCCGCGCGGGCGTGCTGCACAGTTCGGTCAAGGGTCCGGTGCCGAACGGCCACAGCGACATCCGGCTTGCTCCGAGCGACGGTCTGCTGGTGTTGTTTCCGAGCTGGATGGAGCACTACGTCGAGCCACACGACGGCGACCAGGCGCGCATCTGCATTGCCTTCAACGCCAATCCGGTGCACGACGGTGAAGCGGCGGCGTAGAGCGTCCTTCGGGTCCCCGTTGCGGCGCGCTCGTGCGGTAGCGCCTCAGGCGCTCGGTGCCCCGCCCGAGGCGAAGTCGGTGCCGAGCGTCAGGTGCCGCCAGGTTTCCAACTCGGCGCTGAACGCATCGAGCATCTGGCGGGCGCGCGCATAGGCGTCCGGCCCCAGCACCAGGTGCAGGGGGGGTGAGTCGGAGCGCACGGCAGCGATGATCGCGGCAGCGGCGCGGTCCGGATCACCCGGTTGGCTGCCGGCCATCTCGGCGAGCCGCCGTCGGGCGGCGCCGGCCGTCTCCGCATACGCCGCCAGATCCGACTCGCCGCGGCGTAGCGAGTGCTCCGAGAGGAAGTCCGTGCGGAACGCGCCGGGCTCGACCAGGGTGAGGCGAATGCCGAGCGGGGCGACCTCGCGCGCCAGGCTCTGCGAGAATCCCTCCACGGCCATCTTCGCCGCGGCGTAGTAGCCTGAGCCGGCGGCCGGCGCCACGCCGGCGATCGAGGTGATATTGACGATGTGGCCCGCGCCCTGCGCGCGCAGATAGGGCAAGGCCGCCTGAATCACGCGGCGGGGCGCATGGAAGTTGACCTCGAACAGGTGCGCGATCTGCGCCTCGGTGGCTTCCTCGACGGAACTGAGCAGCCCGTAGCCGGCATTGTTCACGACGACCTCGATGCGCCCAAGCCCGAAGGCCGTCGCGACGGTCTGCCGGATGGCCGCAGGATCGGTCAGCTCGAGTGGCAGGATGTGCAGTGTCCCCTGACCGTGCCCGAGGGGCGAGTCGCCGCTGCGCGTCGTGCCAATTACGGTCGCGCCCTCGGCGAGCAGGGTCTGTGCGAGCGCCTTGCCGAAGCCGCGCGAGACTCCCGTGATGAACCAGACTTTTGCTCCAGATCCATTGGCGCCAGTTCGTGTCAGGGCGCCGGCGCTCACGGCTGAGCCTCCGTCAGCCGGGTGCGGGCGTGCTGGAAATCGATCATCCAGCCGGGGTACTCGGGCGGCAGCGCGCTCACCTGGTCGAGCTCGGTGAGCTCTGCCGCGCTCAGGCGGATGTCCGCGGCGGCGAGGTTGTCATCGAGTTGCTCGAGGGTACGTGCGCCGATGATCATCGACATCACGAACGGCTTGGCGAGCACGTAGGCAAGCGCGATGCGCGCGACCGACACGCCGCGCGCATCGGCGATGACGCGCAGCACATCGAGGCATGCGAAGAGACGATCCCGGTTCACCGGCGGAAAGTCGAAGCTGGCGCGCCGTGCACCGGCCGGTCCCTGGCCGTCGCGGGTGAACTTGCCCGAGAGCAGACCGCCGGCGAGCGGACTCCACACCATCAGTCCTAGACCTTCAGCCTGCAGCAGCGGCACGATCTCCCGCTCGAGGTCGCGACCGGCGATCGTGTAGTAGGCCTGCAGCGTGACGGGCCTCACCCAGCCGTGCGCCGTGGCGATGCCGAGCGCCTTCATCACCGTCCAGGCCGACCAGTTCGATACGCCCACGTAGCGGATGTGGCCCTGGCGGACCAGATCGTCTAGCGCCCGGATCGTCTCCTCCATGGGCGTGATCTGGTCGAGCCCGTGAATCTGGTACAGATCGATGTAGTCGGTTCCCAGCCGCTTCAGGCTTGCCTTCACGCCGTCCATGATGTGGCCGCGCGAGGCGCCGCGGTCGTTGACGCCCGGGCCGGTCGCGCCGAACACCTTGGTGGCGAGCACCAGTGCGCTGCGCGGCCGCCCGCACGTGCGCAGGACGTGGCCGGTGATTTCCTCCGCCATGCCTTCGGAATAGACATCCGCGGTGTCGATGAAGTTGACTCCGGCGTCCAGTGCGCGGCCGACGATGCGCTCGGCGACGGAGTGATCCAGACCGCCCATGGCCGACCAGAAGCCGCGGCCGCCGAAGGTCATGGTGCCGAGACAGATCTCCGAGACGAGCAGGCCGGTGGGGCCGAGGGTCCGATAACGCATGGGCATCTCCTGAGCCGGGGAATCTGCATAGCCTAGACGCTCGATTTGTTTTGCATAAGTGAGCGTTCATTGCATGCGCTGTTCAGTGGAACTAAATTATCTGCCATGCACTTGAGCGCCTGCCATGCCGCGTAACGATGCCTTCGTGGGTTTGACGGAATTCCTGGCGGTGGCTCGCTACGGCAGCTTCCGCAAGGCCGCACACGGACTCGGCGTGACACCCGGCGCGGTGAGCCAGGCGGTGCAGGGGCTGGAGCGGCGGCTTGGACTGCCGCTGTTTCACCGGACGACCCGTTCCGTTGCGCTGACCGAGGCGGGAGAGCGACTGCTCGGGCGCGTCGCTCCGGCTGCCGGTGCCATCACCGAGTCGCTCGATGAGCTGCTGCAGATGGGGGCGCAGCCGAGCGGCACGTTGCGCCTGCTGGTGCAGCGCTTCGCCGTCCCGCACGTGATCGAGCCTGTGCTGCCGCGCTTTCGCCGCGACCATCCGGGCGTGCGCGTGGAAGTCACCGTGGAGGACGACCACGGGAGCCTGGTAGGCGCCGGCTACGACGCCGGCGTGCGCATCGGGGAGTACATCGACCGCGACATGGTCGCGGTGCGCGTGTCGCGGCCGTTTCGCTGGCTGGTGTTCGGTGCGCCGGGCTACTTCGAGGCGCACGGCCGGCCGAAGGTGCCGGAGGACATCGCCCGACACGAGTGCATCCGATATCGCAGGCCGGAGGTGGGCGACATCTACCGCTGGGAATTCGAGCGCAAGGGGCAGGCGCTCGCCATCGATCCACCCGGCTCCATTCTGGTCAATGACGGCGGGCTGCTGCGCGCGCTCGCCCGGCAGGCTGTGGGGCTCATCTACACCGCGACGCTCAGCGTGACGGCCGAGCTCGAGCAAGGCACGCTCGAGCCGGTGCTGGAGCGGTTCTCTCCCGCCCAGGATGCGATCTTCATTTACTTCCCGCGGGCGAGCCGCAATCAGCCCAAGCTGCGCGCCTTCGTCGAGTCGTGCACGCACGGCCTGTGAGCCACGCCTCAGCCGCGCGGTGCGGCGGGAACCGAGTCGAAGGCCACGGTGAGACGGGGCTGGGGGCTCGTGAACGGCACGGTGCCGTGCCAGCAATAAGAGGGAAACAGCACCAGCATGCCCGGCTCGGGACGCACCGCGTGCTCCGGCTCGAGCGGCGGGGAGGTGATGATGCCCGGTTGACCGAAGGAGAGGATGCCCTCATCGGTGCGCCCCTCGGTCATGCACCCGGGTAGCTCGACGTAGCAGGCCGAGGAGATCCAGCCGCGCGGATGCACATGGCTCGTGTGGAAGCCACGGTCGCGCAGCCGCACCGACCAGCTGCCGTTGAAGCGCCAGCCCCCGCCGTTGCGCCGGCGCAGCGGGTCGGTACCGCGGCCGATGTGCTGCAGATAGCGCTCGATCGGCGCGGCGAACGCGCCGAACAGCGCCTGGATGGCCGGATCGCCGCTGCGCGTCAGGTCCTGGGTCGTCTCGGTGCCGCCGCGCAGCGATTGGAACAGCAGCGCATGTCCGTCCGGGTCGTGCAGACGGTTCAGAGCGGTGCGCACGTCGGCGAGAAATGCGGCCAGATCCGCCCACGGCGCCGGCGGGTTCAGCATCAGCGGCAGCACCAGCGAGCGGTAATCGCAGAGCGCTGCATACCGCGCATCGCCGAGCAGGCGCAGTGCCGTGGTGTACAGCGCAATCAGGTATTGATCGTCGGGGGATGCGAGCAGGAGCTGTTCGCAGTGCTCGAGCGCCGCGGCGGCCGAGCCGACCCCGAGTTGGGCGGCCACTAGAAGTGTGCGGGCCGAGGTGCCGTCCGGGGCGCTCCGCAGCGCTCGTTCGGCCAGCTCGAGCGCCACACCGGGATCGAATTCCAGCGCGGCCAGGCCCGCGCGCACCAGCAGTGCAGGTGCGGCATGCGCGCGCTGCGTACGAGGCGCGAGGCACGCATAGGCGGCTCGCGCATCGCCGCCTCCCTGCAGAATGGCCGCCTTGGCGCCCCAGAGCGCATCGTCCTCGGCATAGCGGGCGAGGGCCGCGTCGATCGAGGCGGTGGCCTGCTGCAGATCGCCGCTGCGGACCCAAACCTGCTGCGCCAGGGTGTTGTGCGCCTCCACCAGATGCGGATCGAGCCGCACGCTTTCGCGCAACGCCTCCTCCGCGCGCAGACCTGCGCCCTCGGCCAGCAGTCCCCGGGCGTAGGCGAGCCAGAGCGCAGCGGTCCTCGCTCCCCGCTTGAGCATCCGCTCGGCCACCTGGCCGGCCTCGCCCGCGCGCCCGTCGGCACCGAGCGCCAGGGCGAGTGCCTGGCCGACGGCGGGATCGTCCGGCGCCCGCGCGTGGCGCTCCCCATAGAGCGCCACGGCCTCCTGCGCCCGCCCCAGGGCGGTCAGCGCGCCGACATGCTGCGCGGCAAGTGCCGCATCGAGCCGCGCGCCCGCGCAGAACGGCGCAACGATCTCGAGCGCCTGGGCCGGGCGGTCGGAGTCCGTGTACAGGCGAGCGAGGACCCAGGCAGCGCGTGGATCGGCCGGTGAGCGGGTGGCCGCGCGCTGCAGCAGCGGCTCGGCTTCCTCCGTCCGTCCCGCCGCGAGCAGCAGTTCGCCCAGCGTAGTGAGCGTCGGCGGCCAGTCCGGATCAAGCTCGAGTGCATGGCGCAGTAGCGCCTCGGCGCCTGCCGCCTCGCCGAGCGCGAGGCGCGTGCCCGCGAGCAGCCGCAGACCCTCGACGAAGTCCGGGTACTCGGCCACGACCCGCTCCAGGCGCGCGCGCGCCGGGGGAAACTGTCCTGCCTGCAGCAGAGCGCCGACGGCGCGCATCTCCTCGAGCAGGGCGGGCGGGGTGATCATGGCGGGGGCCGCGCGGGCGTCATGCGCGGGATTCTCGCACGGAAGCGCCTCGCGCAGCACGGCGCGGCGCCGGCGGAACGCGGGCAAAAAAAAGCCCTCGCGCCCGGGCGGGCGCGAGGGCAGGTTCAGATAAGGATTAGAAGCTGTAACGGGCGCTGAAGTTGATCTCCCGACCGAACAGCGCGCGGCCGAGCAGCACGTTGTTCACGCCGAGGGAGACACCCGCCTGACGCGCATTGCCTTCCGTCAGGGCAATCGTGTTGGTCAGGTTCGTACCCTGCACGGCAAGCTGCCAGTGCGAGCCGACGTCCGCGATGATGCCGGCGCCCACCTCGCTGTAGGTCCCCAGCGGCTGCAGGCCGGCGAGGTCCTCATAGCGCTTGCCGACGTACTCGTAGTTGATCCACGCCGACACGACGCCCCAGTTGGTCGGGATGGCGTAGCTCGGGGTGACCTGGACCTGGAAGTCCGGCTGGCGCTGCAGCGGCGCACCGCTGATGTTGGCGCAGGCCGGTGCCCCGTTGATGGTGAAGTATGGCGCGCACGAATTGGCGTTGCGGTAGTGACCCTTCATCCAGTCGCCGACCACCCGGATGGTGGCATGCTTGAACGGCCGCACGTAGCCGTTGAAGTCGATGCCGTGGGTGATGGCGCCGAAGGTGACGATGTCGCCCGGGATGCCCTGGCCCTGCGCGTTGGTGGCGGTGGTCTGCAGACCATCGAAAATGCGCTCGTAGGCGTTGATGTCGGCGAACATCCAGCTGTTCTGGTACTTGTAGCCGATTTCGTAGTTGTGGAT